>JAEWHN010000060.1 GCA_023387775.1 Pseudomonadota bacterium
TGTTCGGCCCGTTCCCGCGATATGTCCGCCAGTTGCCACGCCAGCAATGGCTGCCTCTGCCCCGGCACATTGAAAGCGCGGCCACGGACGCTGTACCAGCGCGCGCCAGGCTCGGCGCCTGGACGCACCGACTGCGACAGGCGAAATTCACCATCGCCCGCCTGGCCATCGCGAAGCCCCGATGCGACGCGATATACGGTGGGCGCCGCCTCGGGAATATCGGACAGCAACGCCTCAACGGTCTTCACATCGGCATCTGTCGACGCACCGGTCATCTCGGCATAGGCGCGGTTGGCATAGACCACACGGCCCTTTGTATCGGTGACGACCAGCCCTTGGGACATCGAATCCACGAAGGCCTTGGACAATTCGTCAGTGGTGGAGCGCGGCGCGATCTGCACGAAACCGATTGCAGTGGCGAAAAGATAGCCCACGCCGATCATCGCCAGCACGCCCAGCATGCCGAGCAGGAACGGATCGCCGAGCCTTTCGCGGAAGATGCCAAACACGATTGCGGCGGCGGTAAGCACCACAATGAAGATGACAAGTCGCGTTATCGCGCCAGGACGCGTATTCTGGTCGACGATCGGAACCGGATAAAAATCGCCACGCGTTTCCTTGGCCATGCGTCTCTTGCCTAATTTTGCCCGGCTCTGCGTTGTAAGTGCACGGAAGCGGTTGAATCACATTCTGTCAAACGCGCATAGGCCTAGCTTGAAAAA
The DNA here is from genome assembly GCA_023387775.1 of Pseudomonadota bacterium. Classification (GTDB taxonomy): domain Bacteria; phylum Pseudomonadota; class Alphaproteobacteria; order Rhizobiales; family Rhizobiaceae; genus Pseudaminobacter. Next base: position 723 of record JAEWHN010000060.1, read on the forward strand.
GCCCCGCGAAAAACCTGGCTTTGCCTTTCGGGGCACTTTTCAGCGCAGATGAACAAGAAGTGCAACTTGCGGATATCACGTCAGGCGGTCTAGTGTCGCGCCCGGCGATAGAACCGAGCGGGGGTATAAAGAATGGATTGGTTGGATAACATAGCTGGCGCAGGATACACTTCCGCGCTCCTTTGGACGTTTGCCGCTCTCATTCTGCTTGTGATCGTCCTTGTCATCATCAAGCTGGTCAGGAGCCTTACCTCCGGCACTTTCGTTGCCGGCGGCCGCAACCGCAAGACCAGGCTGGCTGTCATGGACGCAACGGCCGTCGATAGCAACAGGCGGCTCGTATTGGTGCGCCGCGACGATGTGGAACATCTGCTTCTGATCGGCGGCCCCACCGACCTGTTGGTCGAGCGCGACATCAGGCTGAACCAGCAGCGACGCCCCTCGCTTGCGGGCGAAAACAATCTCGATCAACCCACGCGGCCGCGCCCGCTGGAGCAGCAGCCTGCTCCTCGCCCCGCGCCGGCACCGCGCGCCGCTGAGCCGATGGCCAGGCCGATGCCGCAGCCGGGCATGGCACCGGGGCAGCCCGGCCCCGCGCCGAGTGCGCCCTACGCTGCACCGCAGCCGATGGCTGCCGCACCACAGCCAATGGTCGCGGCTCCGCAGCCGGTTCCGCCCTACTCTCCGCAGCCGGTGCCGTCTGTTGCCCCGATGGCGAGGCCTGCGCCTGCACCAATGCCGCGACCGGAGCCGAGAATTCCCCTCAGCACGCCTCCTGCGCCTCCGATTGCCCGGCAGGAACCGGCGCCTTCAGCACCGGCGCCCCAGGCTCCCGCACCCGCGCCAGAGCCCCGGTTGCCCTCTCCGGAGCATGACGGCATCGACGAGTCCCTCCTGAAGGAACTTGAGGTTTCGTTCCAGGAGGAAGAAAAGCGCGGCCACGCGGCTCCGGAGGTTTCGCTGGACGACGAGATGGCCAGGCTGCTCGGCGAGCTTTCGAACCAGAACCAGAAGCGATGAAACAGGGTGAGCCTGCTCACCTCATCGCTTCGCGGACAGTAGAGTGCGGCGGGTGACTGCCGCCTGCACCCAACAGCAAGTGGCGAACCCGCTCCAATAGGCTTACGGGCGCAGCCTGAACAGCGAGTGTGAAAAAGGCGGCCGAAGCCGCCTTAATTCATTAGCCGCTTGTCATGAGCGACGGGCTCAGTCATCCCGGTAGACCTTCTCACGGCGCTCATGGCGCTCCTGAGCCTCGATCGACAGCGTCGCTATCGGCCGCGCGTCCAGGCGCTTCAGCGAAATCGGCTCGCCGGTTTCCTCGCAGAAGCCATATGTGCCTTCATCGATACGGTGAAGGGCGGAGTCGATCTTGGAAATCAGCTTGCGCTGCCTGTCGCGCGCCCTCAACTCGATCGCGCGGTCGGTTTCGGAGGACGCCCGGTCGGCCAGGTCTGGATGATTGGCGTTTTCCTGCTGGAGAATTTCGAGCGTTTCGCGTGCTTCGCGGAGAATGTCGGCTTTCCAGGCTGTAAGCTTCTGGCGGAAGTATGCCTTCTGCCGTTCATTCATGAACGGTTCGTCTTCCGAGGGAACGTAAGCGGCATCAACGAGATCGTTCATTCGATTCACCCCATTACCATTACCCGTTTTTTTGCGCCTATATATTCACCGTTCGTTGACCACACAAGCGCAATCAGCATTACACTCACGCTAATGTCAGTGGCAGTTCCAAGTGTCCGATCTTCGGGGCGCGCAGGCGGGGTGCGCTTGCATTGTAAAGCCGCTTGCAGAAGTGGAAAGACACTCTCCATGTCTTGCGCTTTGTTGCACAAGAATGCTGCGATGACTAAATCCTCGTCGATGTCCGGCGGCTAGAAGCGATTGCCGAAAATGGCGGAGGGGGCGACGTGAGCAGGCTATTTCTTCTCAGACATGCCAAGGCCGCCTGGGCGTCTCCGGGCATGCGCGACTTCGATCGCCCCCTCGACGCGACCGGCGCGGTTGACGCGGAGACGACCGGCATCGCGATGCGCGACGGCGGCTACATTCCCGACCTCACCGTCTGTTCAAATGCCGTGCGCGCCCGCCAGACGCTGGAGGGCATTGCCGGCAACACCGATACGGGCCGGGTGATGTTTTTCGACGACCTGTACAGCGAGGATGCTGCCGGCTACCTCACCATCATCCGAAAGGTCGGCAGTGTCGGATCGCTGCTCGTGATCGGCCACAACCCGATGATGGAAGACCTTGCCCTCGCGCTGGCCGAAGACGGAGACGACGACGCACGCGCAACCCTGCATGCAGGATTCCCCACTTCCGGCCTGGCCGTGATCCGGTTCGATGGCAGCCTGTCGGACGCGGCACCAGGCAAGGGTTTTCTCGAGGCGGTGCTTACTCCGCCCGACGCATGAAGCGAGCAAGGCGCCTCGCGCCCGTCGCCCTGCGAGCAGCCATTTCAAATCGCGGCCTCATTGCCTATATCGGAGGCGTCCACGGAGCGGGGTGCAGCCTTTGGCGTCTCTGACCACTTTCACCGACGAGGCGCGCATTGCGCTGGATACGCTAACGAACCGGGCGACGGACCTTTTCTCGCCTTCGCTGCGTGTTGGCGTCACCGGCCTTTCCCGCGCGGGCAAGACCGTCTTCATCTCCGCCTTCGTCCATAACCTGATCCATGGTGGAAGGCTGCCGCTTTTCGAGGCTCAGAAGTCGGGCCGCATTTCCAGGGCCTTTCTCGAGGAACAGCCGGATGACGCCGTCCCGCGCTTCCAATATGAAGACCATGTCGATGCGCTGGTGAATGCCAGGACCTGGCCGGAGTCCACCCGCGCCATCTCGGAACTGCGCCTGACGATCGAATATGAGTCCGCATCGGGCTGGAACAGAATGTTCTCGCGAGGCAGGCTCTGTGTCGACATTGTCGATTATCCCGGCGAATGGCTGCTCGACCTGCCTCTTCTCGGCAAATCGTACCGCGAGTTTTCGCACGATGCGCTCGACATGGCCGTACTGCCGGTGCGCGCCGATCTCTCCCGGGAGTGGCGCAATCTTTCGCAAGCGGCAGACCCCGATGCCGATGCCGATGAGATGACTGCGCGCAACCTGTTCGAGAGCTTTGCGGCCTATCTCAAGGCCTGCAAGCTCGACGAGCGGGCGCTGTCCACGCTGCCCCCGGGACGATTCCTCATGCCGGGGGACCTGGAGGGATCGCCGGCATTGACCTTTGCGCCACTGCCCGGACTGGGTGGAAGCCGCCCTCGCCCGGGCTCGCTCCACGCCATGATGGAACGCCGCTACGAGGCCTACAAGACACATGTGGTCAAGCCGTTCTTTCGCGAGCACATCGCCAAGCTGGACCGGCAGATCGTGCTGATCGACGCCATGCAGGCGCTCAATTCCGGGCCTGGCGCCATGGCCGATCTCGAACGCGCCGTGACCGAAATCCTCGCCTGCTTCCGGCCCGGTCGCGGCAGCCTTCTCACCGACCTGTTTTCGCGACGCATCGACCGTATCCTCGTAGCCGCCACCAAGGCCGACCAGCTGCATCACGAAAGCCACAGTCGGCTGCAAGCCATCGTGCGGCGGCTGACCGAACGCGCCGCCCAGCGCGCCAATCTCTCCGGCGCCGAGGTCGATGTTCTGGCGATGGCGGCCGTGCGCGCCACCCGGGAAGGCACGGTGAAGCAGGGGCGCGAGGTTCTTCCCGTCATCATCGGCACGCCGCTCAAGGGCGAGACGATAGGCGGAGAAACCTTCGACGGCGAAACCGAAACTGCCATATTTCCCGGTGACTTACCGGTAAAGGCGGAATCTGTGTTTGAAGCCGCCAATGGCAATCATCGCCAGGACGAGGCGGATCCATCTATCCGCTTCGTGCGTTTTCGTCCGCCAAGGCTAGAGCGGACGGCGGAAGGCGTCACGCTGTCCCTGCCGCATATCCGGCTCGACCGCGCACTTCAGTTCCTTATCGGAGATCGCCTGGCATGACTTTTCCGCGCAAGCCGGCCGCCTTTCGCGTCGAGCAACCGGAGCCGGCCAGCAATGAAGCGCCTGCTGCGGCGAAGCGGCCGCACGAGGGCAGCCCACGCAAGCCTCGCGCGGTGAAGGCCGAGGTTGCGATCGTCACCCCGGCCGAGGTCGACATATTCGACGAAACCGACCTGGTTACCAGCGAGCCGCCGCCTGCGCCGGCACCGCCACGCCACTCCAGGCTTGGCGCGGTCTTGCTGGGGGCGTTGGGAGTGCTGGCGTCGCTCGCCATCGGCTTGTGGACGGACCGCCTCGTCAGAGACCTGTTCCAGCGGGCCGAATGGCTGGGCTGGCTTGCCGCCGGCGTGGCGGCAATTGCTGCCGTGGCGCTCGTGGCGATCCTGTTGCGCGAGACCTTGGCCCTCATTCGTCTCGCCTCCGTGATGAAGCTGCGCCGCCGCGCGGCCGACGCCATCGCCCGAAACGATCCGCACGCTGCCCGCACGGTCGTGGACGAACTGGCAGGCCTTGTCGCAGCGAAGCCAGAGACGGCGGCCGGCCGTCGCATGCTTGCCGAACTGCGTGACGACATCATCGATGGCAGCGACCTGATAAGGCTGGCCGAAACCGAACTCCTCGGCCCTCTCGACGCCCGCGCCAAGACCCTGATCCTGGACGCGGCCAAGCGGGTTTCGCTCGTCACGGCGGTCAGCCCCCGCGCACTGGTCGATGTTGCCTATGTCGTTTTCGAAGCCAGCCGCCTGATCCGCCGCCTGGCCGAACTCTATGGCGGCCGCCCCGGCACGCTCGGCTTCTTCCGGCTGGCCAACAGCGTTCTGGCTCACCTGGCGGTGACCGGATCGATCGCGGTGGGCGACAGTTTCGTGCAGCAGATCGTGGGACACGGGCTAGCCGCGCGCCTCTCGGCCAAGCTGGGAGAAGGTGTCGTCAACGGCATGATGACGGCCCGGATCGGCATCGCCGCCATGGAAACCGCACGCCCCCTGCCGTTCACCGCCGCAAGCCGGCCTGGAATGGGCGATTTTCTCTCGGCGCTGACCTCATTCGCCACGAAGGAAGGCAGAAAGGAACGAGAACGGCCCGCCGGCGACCGAAAGGCGGAGTGACGAAGCATTAACCAATCTTGTTCATGGTTCCGAGACGTCGTAAAAACGCTTCTTTGTAGTTCGGGTCCCCTGATGAAACGCGCATTCCTGTTCACCCTGCTGCCTGTCATGGCCATAGCCACCGCCGGCGCGAGCAAGGCCGAGACGCTGCGCGGCGCCGACAGGGACAAGAAGTTCTTCGAAAGCGTGGAAGGCGAGTGGATCGGCCCCGGCGAGATCGTCGCCGGCAAGTACAAGGGCACCAAGTTCAGCTGCAGCTTCACCGGCTCGACGCCCTCCGGAACGGTGGGCATGACGCTCGACGGTGACTGCCGGGTCGGCGTGTTCAGCCAGAAGATGTCCGCAACCGTCCAGCATAGCGGCAGCAAGGGTTACAAGGGCAGCTTCTTGGATGGCGCTGCCGGCAAGGGCCTCGACATAATTTCCGGCAATGTGGTCGACTCTCGCAAGGTGGTGTTCGCGCTTAACCGCAACCAGCTCAAGGGCGTGATGCAGGCGCGCATTCCCGACGACAACACAATGAACGTCACGGTTTCCGTGCGCGTGGACGAGGAGCTCGTTCCGGTGATCGGCATGAGCCTGAAGCGCGTGGACAGTGGGGCCGTGGGCTCCATAGCCCGCAAGTAAGGCTTCACAGGCTATTGCAAAGACCGGGCCTCGCGCCCGGTTTTTTTGTTTGATCGGCGGCGAACAGGCTACAGCCCGTTTGAAGCGGCGTGCTTATCGGTGGTCGAGCGGGCTTTCCGCCCACGTCGCAAGCACCTATCTTGCTTGCTCGACCCAAGCCGTCGCAGTGGTCCGGCGCGCGAACCAGGGCATTCACATGGCCGTAGAGGCTTCCAGCAGCGATCTGACCCAGGCTGTGGCGCTGCTTGCCGCGGGCGTGGTGGCAGTACCGATCTTCAGGCGCATGGGGCTCGGCTCGATCCTCGGCTATCTCGCCGCGGGCGTTGTCATCGGGCCATTCGGGCTGGGAATCTTCTATGACCCCGCTGCCATCCTCAAGGTGGCTGAGCTCGGCGTGGTGATGTTTCTCTTCATCATCGGCCTCGAGATGCAGCCGTCGCGCCTCTGGAGCATGCGGCGGCAGATCTTCGGGCTTGGGCTGCTTCAGGTCGGCGTCTGCGCGGCCCTGCTTACCGGCGTCGGGCTGTTGACCGGCTTTCCGGCATCCCAGGCCTTCGTGGCGGGGGCCGGCTTCGTGCTCACTTCCACCGCCATCGTGATGCAGATTCTGGAGGAGCGCGGCGAACTTTCATCCGAAGGCGGCCAGCGCATCGTCTCCATCCTGCTGCTTGAAGACCTGATGATCGTGCCGTTGCTGGCACTCGTTGCCTTCCTCGCCCCCGCCTATCATCCCGATGCCGGCTGGGCAGACCGGCTGGCGAGCGTGAGCGTGGGCGTGGCCTCGATAGCGGGCCTGATCATCGCCGGGCGCTACCTGCTCAACCCTCTCTTTCGCATACTGGCAGACTCGCATGCCCGCGAGGTCATGACTGCCGCAGCACTTCTGGTCGTGCTCGGCTCTGCGCTGGCAATGCAGCTCAGCGGCCTGTCGATGGCGATGGGCGCGTTTCTGGCCGGCGTGCTCCTTTCCGAATCGACCTTCCGCCACCAGCTCGAAGCCGACATCGAGCCATTTCGCGGGGTGCTGCTCGGCCTTTTCTTCCTTGCCGTCGGCATGTCGCTGGACTTGCGGGTGGTGGCCGAAAACTGGCACATGATCGCCTTTTATGTGCTCGCCTACATGCTGGTTAAGGCGCTGGGCATCTATATCGTTGCCCGTCTTCTCGGCACCGACAATCGCATGGCGCTGGAACGGGCGGTCACCATGGCCCAGGGCGGCGAGTTCGCCTTCGTGCTCTATTCCTCGGCCATGGCCGTCGGCATCATCGACGGCGAGGCAAACGCCATCCTGACGGCAATCGTCATCATCTCCATGCTGCTGACGCCGCTTGCGATCCTGCTCCTGCACAGGCTGATGCCGGCGGTCGAACAGAGCCTGGACGGGATCGATGTTGCCGAGGACCTCAATGGCAGCGTCCTGATCATAGGTTTCGGCCGCTTCGGCCAGATCGTCAGCCAGCCGCTCTTGCTGCGCGGCGTGGATGTCACGATCATCGACAACGATGTCGACATGATACAGGCGGCCGCGACCTTCGGCTTCAAGGTCTACTACGGCGATGGCACGCGACTGGACATATTGCACACCGCCGGCGCCGGGCGTGCCCGCGCCGTGCTGATCTGCGTCGACAAGGGCGACACCGCGGTGAAGATCGCCGAGCACATGAAGGCCGAATTCCCGCTTGTGCCGGTTCTTGCCCGCGCATTCGACCGCGGCTTCGCCATGGACCTCATCCAGATTGGCGTCGACTACCAGATCCGCGAAACCTTCGAATCGGCTCTCTCATTCGGCCAGGCAACACTTGAACAGCTGGGCGTCGACAGGGACGAAGCCGCCGAGATCGTCCAGGACGTACGCGAGCGCGACGCCGCGCGGCTCGACGCTCAACTCGTCGGCGGCCTGCAGGCCGGGCGTGTCTTCGTGAAAGGCAACCTGCCAGTGCCCGCCCCGCTGACGCCGCCGCGCCGCCCCGGTCGCGCCATGGACCAGGAAACGGCAAGCGTGCTCGGAAAATCTACAGCAACCAAAGAAGGACCTGATACATGATGAAGGCCAATTGCAGTCCCGCGGAAGTGATCGATTTCTGGCGCAAGGCAGGGCCCGAGCGCTGGTTCTCCAAAGACGACGTCTTCGATTCCGAGTTTCACGACCAGTTCCGCGAACTGCATTTTGCGGCGGCGCGGCGCGAACTCGACCACTGGGCCGAGCACGCCGACGGCTCGCTGGCCCTGCTCATCCTGCTCGATCAGTTTCCCCGCAACTGCTTCCGCGGCACGGCGCATATGTATGCCACCGATCCGCTCGCCCGCTACTACGCGACGAAGGCAGTCGAGGCGGGCCATGACGAGCAGGTGGACCCGGAGCTGCGGGTTTTCATGTACCTGCCCTTCGAGCACTCCGAAAACATCGCAGACCAGTATCGCTCTGTAGAACTCACCCTGCTTCTCGACGAGTCCTACATGAAATACGCCCTCGAGCACCGCGACATCATCCAGCGCTTCGGGCGTTTCCCTCATCGCAATCCATTGCTCGGCCGAGAGACCACGCCGGAAGAACAGGCTTTCCTGGATTCGGGCGGCTTTGCCGGCTGACGCCTTCGTGGGCGCGAACGCCGGTCAGGCGTCGCGCCACCAATCCTGGCCGGACGGCAGCTTCTCGATGCCGGCGAGATCGACGCGCGGCAGGCAATCGGCAGCGCTGATGCCGTCAACGGCGAACTGGGGTGCAATTTCCAGCAACGGCACGAGCACGAATGCGCGCTCGAACATGCGCGGATGCGGCAGCTCAAGGCCCGCTTCATGTATCGTGCGCTCTCCGAAGGCCAGGATGTCTATGTCGACCAGCCTGGGGCCCCATCGCTCCTGGCGCACGCGCTTCAGCTTGTGCTCGGCCTCCAGGCAAAGCTCCAGCAGCTCGCGCGGCGAGCGGCTTGTGGAAATCTCGGCCGCCACATTGAGGAAATCCGGCTGGTCCAGCTTGCCCCACGGCGGCGTGCGATAGAGCGAGGACACCGCGACGACTTCGGTCTGCGAGTCCGCGTCCAACAGCCGAAGTGCCGCCGCCATCGTTGCGGCGGGGTCGCCCAGGTTACCCCCCAGGCTGAGATAGACGCGCTCTTTGCTGTGACTGGACAAGCCTTACCTCGACTGATCGAAGAACGGAATTGAACGGATCAAACGATCAGGAGCCTGACGTCGGCGTTTCGCGTGCAAGGATAGCATCGGCCACGACCAGGGCATCCGCATTGATTGCGACATTGTGCACGCGAAACAGCGATGCGCCCTTGAGCCGCAGAACGACGCTGGTTGCCGCCGTCGCGGCATCCCGCGCTTCGGAAACCTTTCCCGAGACGTGGCCCACGAAGCGCTTGCGCGAAGTGCCGACGAGGAAGGGAAAGCCCAGCGCGTGGAGTTCGCCAAAACGGGCCATCAGCTGCAGGTTCTCTTCGGCGTCCTTGGCGAAGCCGAAGCCGGGATCGAGCACGATCTGTTCTTTGGCCACTCCTGCCTCGCCTGCAATGCGCAGCGATTCCTTCAGGAACTCGAACTGGTCGACGATCACGTCCGGGTTCTTTTCGCGCTCGCGGCCGGTATGCATGACGACCAGCCCCGCCCCCGTCTCGGCTGCGAGGTGGGCAATGCCGGGCTCGCGCTGGAGCCCCCAGACGTCGTTGACGATGTGCGCGCCTGCGGCAACGGCAAGCCGGGCGGTTTCCTCGCGATAGGTGTCGACGGAAAGCAGCACATCGCCGGATTTCGCCAGCGCGCTGATGACCGGGAGGATACGCGCCTGCTCTTCCTCGGGTGAGACTGGCGTGGCACCCGGCCGAGTGGACTCACCACCTACGTCGATGATGGCGGCCCCGTCGGACATCATGCGGCGTGCCTGTTCGACGGCGCGCTCGGGGTCCACGAACTGTCCGCCATCGGAAAAACTGTCCGGGGTGATGTTCAAGATGCCCATCACCAGCGCGCTAGCGCCGATGTCGAGAAAGCGCCCGTGAGCCAATTGCCATCGTATGGTCATAGCAGTCTGTTGTTTACCGATGAAGCGGGGTCACAAAAATTCGGCTCCTTCAGATGGAACGCGGAAGCCACGATTTCCATTGCGTGGCATATGCCCGTAATGCAAGGCAATTTAAGAGGCAATATGATGAAACCCACCCTGCTGACCGCCGTGGCGCTCGCCTGCATGGCCACGCCAGCGGCTTCCGCCTCCGTTTCCAAGACCTACAATTATTTTTCTGTCGGCGGAAAAACCCTGGACGACATCGTTGACGAATTGTCGCGGCAAGGACCGCGCGTCACCGGATCGGATGCCCGCCATCCCGGTGCCACGCAGATGCAATTCACGACAAAGCTTATCACGGCCCAGGGCAAGAATTCCTGCCAGGTCCTGGATGCCAGGACCACCGTCACGGCAAAGGTGATGCTTCCCAAATGGCGGAAGCCGCGGAAGCCGGACCCTGATGTGAAGCTGATCTGGGACACCCTGGCTTCCGACATCAAGCGGCACGAGGAAAGCCATCTGGTGGTCGCCAAGAACTATGCCCGGGAACTGGAGCAAAAGTTGCAGGCGATAGGCCGGCAAAAGGACTGCCAGACCGTGTCCGAGAAGGCGAAGGCCACCACCGCCCGCGTGCTCGCCCGGCATGACAAGGCCCAGGCGGACTTCGACAGGATCGAAGGGAAAAATTTCGAGAGCCGCATCACGAAGCTGCTGAAATACCGCATTCAGCAAATCAAGTTGGGCCGCCTGCCCGGCTGACGCATCAAGGCTGTCCCGCCGGGAGCCCATGCCACGGGGCTAGTCTGGCACTCCGAGCTTCCTGTGCAGGCTGGAAGAAGAGGTCGTGTACTGGAACACGATGCGTTCGGCAGGGCTGATGATCCTCTTGGCGGCCTGCGCCATGAGCGCCGCCTCGTGAAAGCCGCAAAGGATGAGCCTCAGCTTGCCCGGATACCAGTTGATGTCGCCGATTGCGAAGACGCCCGGCACCGAAGTCTCGAACTTCTCGGTATCGACAGGGATCTGGTTCTCGTGAAGGTTGAGGCCCCAGTCGGAAATGGGGCCGAGCTTCATGGTGAGGCCGAAGAATGGCAGCATGCGCGTGCAGGGAACCTCGATCTCGCCGTCCGGGCCCTTTATCGTGGCGGCGGTCAGCTGGCTGCCCTCGCCTGCCAGTCTCGTCACCTGGCCTACCTGGAAGTCGATCAGCCCCTCGTCCCGCATTGCAAGCATCTTGTTGACGCTGTCGGGCGCGGCGCGGAACTCCGGTCGCCGGTGCACGAGCGTCACGCTCTTGGCTACGGGTTGCAGGTTGAGCGTCCAGTCCAGTGCGGAGTCGCCGCCGCCGACGATGACGAGGTCCTGCCCGCGAAACTCTTCCATCCGGCGCACCGAATAAAAGACACTGCTTCCCTCGTATTCCTCAATGCCGGGGATCGGCGGCCGCTTCGGCTGGAAGGCGCCGGCGCCGGCAGCAATTACCACCACCTTGGCCTCGATTGTCTCGCCGGCGTCCGTGGTCGCCCGAAATCCGCCTTCCTCCAGCCGCTCGAGCCCGCTGACCATGCGGTTGAACAGGAACTGCGGCTTGAAGGGTTCGATCTGCTGCATCAGCTGGTCGACCAGACCTTGCGCGGAGATCGAGGGCCAGGCCGGGATGTCGTAGATCGGCTTTTCCGGATAGAGCTCGGTGCACTGTCCGCCGGGCCGGTCGAGGATGTCGACAAGCAGGCACTTCATGTCGAAGAGGCCGAGCTCGAAAACCGCAAAAAGCGCTACCGGCCCCGCCCCGACGATCAGAACATCAGTCTTGAAGGTGTCCATCTGACTTCCCCCCGCTTGCCGATCGGCGGCCCGCAATCACCGGAACATCGCCGCAACCTGCCCGCCGGGAGGCGGACAGTCAGCCTTGCCTTTCAGGAACCTGCACCACGAGGCCGTCCAGTTCGTCGCGGACCTTGATCTGGCAGGATAGCCGCGAATTGGGCCGCACGTCATAGGCAAAGTCCAGCATATCCTCTTCCATCGGCTCCGGCTCGCCGACCACGCCGGTCCACGCCTCGTCGACATAGACATGACAGGTTGCGCAGGCACATGCGCCGCCGCATTCCGCCTCGATACCGGGCACGGCATTGCGAATGGCGTTCTCCATGACGGTCGAGCCGTTCTCGGCCTCCACATCGAAACGGGTGCCGTCGAAGGCAACGAAGGAAAGCTTGGTCATTATAGCCCCTGAAACGAGTATGCAGCCGAGATAATCACTCCGGCGCGCAAGTCAACTGCGGCGCAAAAGCGGCGTCCCGCGACGCAATCAGCGGCTGCCGCAAAATTGCTAGCGGTTGATTGTGGCGATAAAGTCCCGCACCTCGTCTATGAGGTCGGCGAGGCGCTGCAGCAGGTGCTGGTCCTGCGGTTGTGTCTCGATCGCCGATGCCCAATCGGCTATGGCAAACGCGCCGATGCCGCGCGCAGAACCCTTCAAGCCATGCGCGAGGCTCAGGCGCTCGTTTATGGTGGCACCGGCGATCTGATCGCGCACCTGCACCGCATGGTGCATGAACATGTCGAGCACTTCCTGCTCAAGCGCGCGGTCGCCCATGGTCTGCCGCCCGAGATGTACGAGATCCACAGGGCGCGCCGGCGTCGAGCCGCTGCCCTCGCCCCCCGGCATGGAAAAGGCGACAGCGTTGGGTTCCAGGGGTGTCATTTCTGCCTTCTTTGGACTATGCCTGACGCGGCGCCAGACTCGCTCAATCATGTGGATAACGGGTTAATGGCCAAAATGGCGGAACCGTCCGCAAATCCGCCAGAATCCCAGCATCGTTAACCGTATATTTAAACTTTTACGCATCGGCGGGGATTCAAGTTTCCTTTACCGGACTGTGCCAGTACGATACGTAAAGTCCATAAAAAGCCTCGACGCGAGTTTTTATGAGCCACTTTTTTGGCGGCCTCGCGGCAATGAGTACAGGGTAACGGCGACATGGCGAAAAAAAGCTCGACAACGAAGAATCTCGATTTGGACGTTGCCAAGGAGCTTGAGGAAGCCCTCGATTTTGATCTGGCAGCCGGCGCTGACGAGCTGGACATAGCCGCCTCCATGGAAGACCTGGAGGCGCAGATATCCCAAGCGGCTGACGAATTGGCCCGCGAGAGCCGCGCCGAAAAGGCTGCGGCCGCTGCCAGTGCACCCGTCAAGCCGGAGCCCAAGCCCTCGGTTCATACGGCACCCGCGTTGCCGAGCAGCCTCCGCCCTGTCGAAACCTCGACCCCGCGGCCGAACGGCCTTTCGCCCGCTAACGACGACCAGCAAAAAGACTACCGCACGCTGCTCGGCAGCATAAACCGCCGTTCGTCGAGCGGTGTCTATTGGGCTGTCGCACTGCTTTCAGCAATTTGGGTGGGCGGCGGAGCCCTGCTGGCGAACAAGCTGTTTTCACCGGGCCTCCTGGAGATCACGTCGATCGACCAGGTGCTGGCGCAGCCCTACATGATCCTGCTTGGCGTGACCACGATCACGCCGATCATCCTGTTCTGGGCGTTTGCCCTGATGATTCGCCGCGCCCAGGAAATGCGGCTTGCCGCGCAATCCATGACCGAAGTGGCGTTCCGCCTCGCCGAGCCGGAAAACCTGGCCCAGGACCGCGTCATGACCGTCGGCCAGGCCGTGCGCCGCGAAGTGGCGGCCATGGGCGAAGGCATCGAGCGCACGCTCGCTCGCGCAGTCGAACTGGAGACGCTGGTGCACACCGAGGTGAGCCAGATCGAGCGCTCCTATGCCGAGAACGAAGCGCGCATCCGCACGCTGGTCGACGGCCTGGGCAGCGAGCGCGAGGCTGTCGTCACCCATGCCGAGCGCGTGCGCGCGTCCATTGCCGGTGCGCATGAAACGCTCCGCGACGAACTCGATTCGGCCGGCGACATCATCCGTCAGAACATTCTCGGTGCATCGACCAAACTGTCGATGACGATCACCAACTCCGGTGATTCCCTGATCGATCGCATCAATGAAAGCGGCTCGTCGCTGTTCGACTCGATCGACCAGCGCCTCGACACCATAGGCGATCGCATCAGCACCTCGGGCGAAGCCTTTGCCAGCCTGCTCGATACGCGCATCGCCAAGCTGAACCAGAGCGCCGACGACATGACGCGCTCGCTGTCGCAGCTGCTGGACGACCGCACTGCCGGCATGGTTTCGCTGCTTGGCGACGCCACGCGCACGCTCAACGCCGACTTCGACAGCAATCTCAAGGGCATCGAACGCACCCTGGCCGAGCGCGGCCAGGCGCTGATCAGCGAGTTCCAGACCCGGGCCGAGGCACTCGACACCGGCACGCAAAAGCTCAACGCCGCACTTGAGGCACGCGCACGCCAGATCAACGAGACCCTTGTCGAGCGCACTCGCGAGATCGCCACCACCTTCTCGGACGGCAACCAGAATCTCTCGGCGATGATCGAGGAAGGCCGCGCGAGAATTGGTTCCGAGATGGGCGAGATGGTCATGTCGACCTCCACCATGCTGGAGGCGCGCGCCAATGAATTCGCCGGCCGCCTGGAAGCGGCGCGGCATACCGTGTCCGATGCCTTCGAGGCAGATCTCCAGAAACTTGCGGATGCTCGCCAGGGCATCGACCAAGCCGTGGACGCGCACGCCAGCAAGTTCGCGGAAAGCAGCGAGCGCATCGCCTCGACGCTGCAGGCCGATCTGGCCAGGTTCGAGGAAAGCCGCGCCAGCATCGACGAGGCGGTCGACCTGCAGGTTCTGAAGCTGGCCGAAGGCCGTGCACAGATCTCGCAGGCGCTGGAAGAGGACCTGCGCAAGATCAACGAATCGCGCGCCACCATCGATGCCTCGCTTGGCGAACATCTGGAACGGCTGGCCGAAAGCCGCGCAAGCCTCGCCCGCGCCCTCACCGAGGATTCGGACAAGCTCACCCAGACCCGTGCCAACATCGACGAAATGGTCGCAGGCCACGTCGGCAAGCTCGGTGAAGGCCGCAACATTCTCTCTCGCGCCCTGGAAGCCGATCTCAACAAGCTCGCCGAAAGCCGCAGCGAAATCGACAGTCTCGTGGTCGGCCAGGTCCAAAAGATCGCCGAGGGACGCGAAGTGCTCACGCGCGCCCTGGAAGCCGATCTCGGCAAGATCGCCGAAAGCCGCTCCACGATCGACCATCTGGTCGATGGCCAGATCGAGAAGCTGGATCAAGGCCGCGAGCGTCTGACACGTGCGCTCGAGGACGACCTGAGCAAACTCGCCGAAAGCCGCTCGAGCATCGACGGCCTCGTTGCCGGTCAGGTCGAAAAGCTCGCCGAAGGCCGCAACATCCTCAAGCGCGCCCTGGAGCAGGACCTCGAAAAGCTGGCCGAAGCCCGCTCCAGCATCGATGGCCTTGTGGCCGGACAGGTCGAAAAGCTTGCCGAGGGCCGCGACATCCTCAAGCGCGCCCTGGAGCAGGACCTCAACAAGCTGGCCGACACCCGCGCCAGCATCGATGGGCTCGTCACCGGCCAGGTGGAAAAGCTGGCGGAAGGCCGGGAACTCCTGACGCGCGCGCTCGAAGACGACCTGGGCAAGCTGGCGGAGAGCCGGGCCGGCATCGACGGCCTTGTCGCCGGGCAGGTCGAAAAGCTGGCCGAAGGTCGCGACATCCTGCGCCGCGCGCTGGAGCAGGACGTCGCCAGCATCGACGCCATGATCGGCCGCCACGCCGAGAAGTTCAACGAGAGCCGCCGCATGCTGACGGCCTCGCTGGAAGAAGACCTCCAGAAGCTGGCCGAGGGCCACGGCTCGCTCGACGGCGTCGTCAGCAGCCAGCTGGAACGCCTCGCCCATGGCCGCGACGTGCTTACCCGTGCGCTGGAAGCCGACATTGCAAGCATCGAGGGGCTTGTTGCCGCCCAGGCCGAAAAGCTGGTCGAAGGCCGCAAGATGCTCTCGCGGGCGCTGGAAGCGGATGTTGCCAGCCTCGACGGCGTCGTTGCAAACCAGACCGAGAAGGTGGGCGAGAGCCGCGGCGTGCTGACC
>JAEWHN010000074.1 GCA_023387775.1 Pseudomonadota bacterium
CTCTTACCCCTAGCGAATCATCGATCACCGCCCGGGGCAAGCCGTTTGTTGCTCATTTCCGTTCAAGTGACGGCGAGCGGTCCAGTCACGACTCCTTCGCATGGGCGGCGATCGCGCTTTCCACGACAGGCAGAATGCGCTCCACCATGCGGTCGATGCCGTCGGCGTTGGGGTGCATGCCGTCCTCCAGCAGGGCGGTCTGGTCGGCGGCCACGCCATCGAGGAAAAACGGATAGAGCGGAACGTCGTATTTTTCAGCAAGCCGCGGATAGATCGCATCGAAGGCCACGGCGTAGTCGCTGCCCAGATTGGGTGCGGCGCGCATGCCGGCAAGCAGCACCGGAATGTTCCGCGCCTTCAGGCGCTGCAGCATGGCGTCGAGGTTCTTCTCGGTGATGTCGGGCGAGATGCCGCGCAGCATGTCATTGGCGCCGAGCTCCAGGATGACGAGTTGCGTGCCGTCCGGGACCGACCAGTCGAGGCGCGACAGGCCGCCGCTGGAGGTGTCGCCCGACACGCCGGCATTGGCGATCACCACATCGTGACCATTCTTGCGTAGCGCTGCCTCAAGCTTTTCGGGAAAGCTGTCGCCCGGGTCGAGGCCGTAGCCAGCCATCAGGCTGTCGCCGAAGCCGACGATCTGGAAAGGGTCGGCGCGGGCCGACCCTTGCGCCGGGAAGAGAACCAGGCCTGCGGCAAAGAGCGCGAAAATCAAATGTTTGAATGCCATGCCGCAAAACCCATATGATGAAAAATCCTGCATTGCCCTACTCCATATAGGATCGGATAGCCGTGACAGAAGCCGTCATCGACTTGAAGGACGTTTCGCTGACGCTGGGCAGCGGCGCTTCCTCCGTACATGTGCTGAAGGGTGTCACCCTTAATGTGGCTGCCGGCGAGGCAACAGGCATCGTCGGGCCGTCCGGCTCGGGCAAGTCGACGCTGCTCATGGTTCTGGCCGGCCTTGAGCGGGTCGATTCAGGAACGGTACGAATTGCCGGAGAGGTTTTGAACGGCAAGAGCGAGGACCAGGTTGCCGCCTTTCGCGGCCGCAATGTCGGCATCGTCTTCCAGTCCTTTCATCTGATCCCCAACATGACGGCGCTGGAAAACGTCGCCGTGCCGCTGGAACTGGCCGGCCGGCGCGACGCCTTTGCGGTGGCCGAGCGCGAGCTTGCCGCTGTGGGGCTTTCCGATCGTGTCACCCATTACCCGGGCGAGTTGTCGGGTGGCGAGCAGCAGCGCGTCGCCATTGCCCGCGCGCTGGCGCCTGAGCCGCGCATCCTGATCGCCGACGAACCCACCGGAAACCTCGACCAGGCGACCGGGCGGCAAATTGCCGACCTTTTGTTCGCCAAGGCCAGGGAGCGCGGCATGACCCTGGTGCTGGTCACGCATGATCCTGCGCTCGCCGCACGCTGTACCCGACAGGTAGCCATGCGCTCAGGCCGCATCGAGGCCACCGAGCCGTCGCTTGCCGTCGTTTCGGCGTGAGGCGCCCGCCGATGCCGCTTTCTCAAACCCTTCGACTGGCCATCCGTTTTTCCCTGCGCGAGATGCGCGGCGGGCTCTCCGGCTTCCTGATCTTTCTCACCTGCATCACGCTCGGCGTTGCGGCCATCGGCGGCGTCAATTCTGTGGCGCGCTCCATCACCGCCGGCGTCGCCAACCAGGGCCAGGTGCTTTTGGGCGGCGACATGCGCTTCCAACTCAACCAGCGCGAGGCGAGCGCCGAGGAGGCCGGTTTCCTGCGCGGGCTGGGCACGGTTTCGGAAAGCATCAACATGCGCTCCATGGCGCGGCTGGAGAATGGTTCGGACCAGTCTCTGGCCGAGGTGAAGGCGGTGGATGCCGCCTACCCGCTGTTCGGCGCGCTGAAGACCGAGCCGGCGCTGCCGCGCGACGAGCTGTTCGCTGAAAAAGATGGGGCGTTCGGTGCCGTCGCATCCGACCTGCTGTTCGAGCGCCTGGGCCTGAAACCCGGCGACCGCATCAGGCTGGGGACGGCCACCTTCCAACTCCGCGCCAAGATCGTCAGCGAGCCGGACGCGATTTCGGAAGGTTTCGGCTTTGCGCCGCGGCTGATGGTTTCGATGGAAGGGATGCGGGCATCCGGCCTAGTACAGCCCGGCAGCCTGGTCGAATATGCCTACAAGCTGCGCCTGCCCGCTGGCAGCAGCGAGGCCCGGATTGCCGACATCCGCCAGCAGGCTGGCGATGAATTTCCGCAGGCCGGCTGGAGCATCCGCACGCGCACCAACGCTGCACCGGCACTTTCGACCAACATCGAGCGCTTCTCGCAGTTCCTCACGCTGGTGGGGCTGACGGCGCTGGTGGTCGGGGGCGTCGGCGTTGCCAATGCTGTTCGGGCCTATCTGGACGGCAAGCGCGGCGTCATCGCCACCTTCAAGAGCCTCGGCGCATCCGGCGGCTTCGTCTTTGCGGTCTATCTGGTGCAGATCCTCATGATCGCCGCCATCGGTGTTGCTGCCGGCCTGGTGATCGGCGCGTTGATGCCGCTGGCGGCGAACGCGGCGCTGTCCTCGGTCATTCCGGTGCCGGCTGAAGGGGGCGTCTATCCCGGCGCGCTGGCGATCGCGGCCTTGTTCGGCTTCCTGGTGACGCTGGCCTTTGCGCTGCTTCCGCTTGGGCATGCGCGCGGCGTGCCGGCAACCGCGCTTTTTCGCGAGATGGGCTTTGGCAGCGGCGGCCTGCCCGGCTTGCCCTATGTCGCGGCGGCCCTGGCGCTGGCTGCGTTGCTGGCCGCTCTGGCGATCTGGTTTTCCGGCGATCGCCGCATTGCCGCGATCTTCCTCGGCGCGATGGTGTTCGCCTTCGTGGTGCTGCACGGCGTTGGCATGGCCGTGCAGTGGATCGCCCGGAGAAGCCCGCGCGTGGGCTCGACCGCGCTTCGGCTGGCCATCGGCAACATCCACCGCCCCGGCGCCCTGACCCCGTCAGTGGTGCTGTCGCTAGGTCTCGGCCTTACGCTTCTGGTCACGCTGGCGCTGATCGACGGCGACCTGCGCCGCCAGATCGCGGGCAGCCTGCCCAAGGAGGCGCCCAATTTCTTCTTCGTAGACATCCAGCCCAACGATGTCGATGCCTTCGCCGCGCTGGTCGGCAAGGAGGCGCCCGACGGCAAGCTGGTGCGGGTTCCGATGCTGCGCGGCCGCGTCATGGCGCTGAACGGCGTCGACGTGCAGAAGCTGCAGGTGCCGCCGGCCGGCGCCTGGGTGCTGCGCGGCGACCGCGGCCTCAGCTACACGAAGAACCTTCCCGAAAACTCGACGCTCTCGGCCGGCACCTGGTGGCCGCAGGACTATCAGGGCGAGCCACTGGTTTCCTTCTCCGCGCAGGAGGCGGGCGAACTCGGCCTCAAGCTCGGCGACACGGTGACCGTGAATGTGCTCGGCCGCAATGTCACGGCCAGGATCGCCAACTTCCGCGAGGTGAAGTGGGAATCGATGGGCATGAATTTCGTGATGGTGTTTTCGCCGAACACCTTCGCCGGTGCGCCGCATTCCTGGCTGGCGACGCTGACCACCAAGGACACGAATGTCGGCGAGGAGGCCCGCATCCTCAACGCCGTTACGCGCGCTTTTCCGGCCGTCACCAGCGTTCGCGTCAAGGATGCGCTGGAGGTGGTGAACCACCTCGTCGGCCAGCTCGGCACGGCGATAAGGGTTGCCGCCAGCGTGGCGCTGATCGCTTCGGTGCTGGTGCTGGCGGGGGCTCTGGCAGCGGGCAACCGTGCCCGCATCCACGACGCGGTGGTTCTGAAGACGCTCGGCGCCACTCGCCGCACGCTGATTGCCGCCTTCTCGCTCGAATACATGCTGATTGGGCTTGCGACCGCTGTTTTCGCGCTCGCGGCGGGCGGCGTTGCGGCGTGGTTTGTTGTCGCACGGATCATGAAGCTGCCTTCTTCCTTCCAGCCCGAGGTCGCGGTGGCCACGCTTTTGATCGCGCTTGCGGTCACCGTCGGGATGGGATTGCTGGGAACCTGGCACGTGCTTGGCCACAAGGCCGCCCCGGTGCTGCGCAATCTCTAACGAGAGACGAGCGGCGGTGCTGCGGCCCGGCGCACATTAAATCTCGTTCATGAAACAATTTTCCGAAGCTTTTCAGGACAATCACGTTGCATTGCGTGCTGTAACGGGTCTTGTTCTTGCCCAAAAGAATCATCATATTTGCCAGCAGGCATGCTGGAGTCCCGCCAGCGGCGCCTGGGCTCGTGAGAACCCGACACCGGACGGGGCAGAAGCAACAGAGGAAATCAATGGCTGACCTTCGCAATTATCAGACACGGGCAGCGCCAGCGGGCGTCCGCACCGCCGGTGTCATCGACGAGGGCCTGCGCGCCTATATGCTCAAGGTCTACAACCTTATGGCGCTTGGCCTCGCAATCACCGGCGTAGCCGCCCTGGCTACGATGATGATGACCACGACGAATGACCCGGCAACGGCCGTGGCGACGTTGGCCAACGGCAAGATGCTGACCAGCGCCGGCGTGGCGCTCTATGGCTCGCCGCTGAAGTGGCTGGTCATGCTGGCGCCGCTCGGCATGGTGTTCTTCCTGAGCGCGCGCATCCAGACCATGACGGTTTCGGGCGCGCAGACGGCGTTCTGGGTGTTTTCGGCCCTGATGGGCCTGTCGCTGTCGTCGATCTTCCTGGTCTTCACGGCGCAGAGCATCGTCCAGACCTTCTTCATCACCGCCGCCGCCTTCGGCGCACTGTCGCTGTGGGGCTACACGACACGCCGCGACCTGAGCGGGATGGGCACCTTCATGGTGATGGGCCTGTTCGGCCTGATCATCGCCATGCTGGTCAACCTGTTCCTGCAGTCCTCGGCGCTGCAGTTCGCCATCTCGGGCATCGGCGTGCTGGTGTTTGCCGGCCTGACCGCCTACGACACGCAGAGCATCAAGGAGATGTATTTCGAGGGCGATGATGTGCTGGTCGCCGGCCGCAAGGCCATCATGGGCGCGCTGAGGCTCTACCTCGACTTCATCAACCTGTTCACCTTCCTGCTGCAGTTCCTCGGCAACCGCGAATAAGCGGGGCGCGAGGCGCAGGCCGGAAACGGCTGGATCAGAAACAAGATCGGGGCGGCCCAAAAGGCCGCCCTTTTCTTTTGGCCGGCTTGCTGCTTAAAATCGGGCATCAATGTCATGGTGCCTATAAAATGAGCAGAATTGAAATCCGGTCGGCAGAGGAAGACGATCTCGATGCCATCACCGCAATCTATGCCGACGCGGTCTTGCACGGAACGGCCAGCTACGAGCTGGAGCCACCGTCGCGCGAGGAGATGGAACTGCGCTTCGCAGCACTTCGCGATCCTGGCTATCCCTATCTGGTCGCGGTGCGCGACGGGTCGATCCTCGGCTTTGCCTACGCCGGACCGTTCCGTCAGCGCCCGGCCTATCGCTTCATCGTAGAGGATTCGATCTATGTCGCCCCTGAGGCCAAGGGACAGGGGCTAGGAAGCCTGCTGCTGGAGCGTCTCGTGGCCGAGACGGAAGCACTGGGCTTCCGCCAGATCGTCGCGGTCATCGGCGATGGCTCGCCGCAGAGCGCGTCGGTGCGGCTGCACGAGAGGCTCGGCTTCCGCCACTCGGGCGTGCTGGAAGGGTCGGGCTACAAGCATGGCCGCTGGCTGGACACGGTGTTCATGCAGCTTGCGCTGAACGGCGGTTCTGCGGGTTCGCCCGATCCGGCTTCGCTGCCCGCCCGCATGGGGCCGCCGCAGAGCTGAACCGGGCAGCCGCCTGTGCAGCCTCGACCTGCTCAGGCCTGTTGGATAACCCGGAGCTTCTTGTCGAAGACGCCGAGCACGCGGGCCAGTTCGTGTCCGCGCTTGACGACGAGACCGCCGGCCGCGACCACGCTGAACGCCCCTTGCTTGCGCGCAAGCTGCGGGTCTTTCACGATCTGGTACAAGGGCGTTTCACTGGTCCGGCGGAACACCGAGAACACGGCGCGATCGTCCAGATGGTCGATCGCATAGTCGCGCCACTCGTTGGCGGCGACCATGCGGCCGTAGAGCCTGAGGATCTGGTCGAGCTCGCGTCTTTCAAATGAAACGTTCTGGGCGCGCATTTCGCGCCGTGCCTCGGGAAAGGGAATCAATATTCCTATTTCTTCCCCACCCTCCCCTGCGGTTCCGCGTTTCGACATCCGGCGCGCTTCCCATGACAGTTTGGCAACAACCAAGGTCGCGCTTTCGCGCAGCAATTGCAAGCCCGCAGCCGGCTAAAGTGCGCCGCTTCGGAAGGCATTTCGGCAGATAAAACCTGCCGCCGCAACCTTTGGCATGCTGCCCCTCCGAAGCCGGCGCTCACGAACGGGTACATCGTGTTTTCAATGGTGATTCAGCGCCATAATTCCGCCGTTTTTTACCCGCGTTCGCGCCCCATTGTCGGACAAACTTATGATCGTTGCCTGAGACGGTTCGGTCCGGCACCGGCCTGTAAACCCCAAGCCCCCCGCCCACGGGCCAGCGTCGGATCGAACCAACCTCGGTTCTCTTCCTTGAACCCCGGGTACGACGATCCCCCAAAACTCCAGCCGGCGCCTGCGTTTTATGGGTGCCGGTTTTTTGCAAGCCGCCTATCCGCGGGGCTGGGCCTCGAGCTTGCGATAGGATGCGGCGCCGAGAACAGGGCCAGGCACTCCATCCTTGCCGACGGCCTGCAGCAGTACCGCGCAACCGCCACTTTCCGGGATGTTCCTGGCGGGCACCTCGTAGGTGGTCGCCTCGCCGCGCCAGACCCCCGCGGCCTGCACATTGGTTACGGAGTTCCAGTAGGTGATGACCCTGCCTTCGTTCTCGCCTTCCTTCATGCGCACCGCCTGTGGCGGCGCGAAAAAGACCAGCATCACATAGGCCTTGGTCGCGATTCCCTGCGCCGGGCCGGCGTCGATTATCAGGCTGTCGCCGTGGTGGCGAACGCTGACGTCCACGCTAAGCCCCTCGCCCGAACTGTTCAGTTGCCGAAATGCCGCGTCGATTTCGCTGCGCTTGCCGCCATTCACATGCACGCGCCCATTGATCACGGCCTGCGGCGTGTAGACCGAGCGGGTGCCGAAGGCACGCATATAGGAATATTGGCGATCGGTGCTTTCAGGATTGCTCAGCGTGTCGCGCCAGCCCAGATAGTCCCAGTAGTCGACATGATAGGCGATCGCGACGAGATCGCTGCTGTTGGCGAATTTTTCGAAGATCTTGTCGGCCGGGGGGCAGGTTGCGCAGCCCTGGCTGGTGAACAGCTCGATCACGCCTCTTGGCCGCGCGCTTTCGCCCGCCGTGGCCTTCTCACCCAACAGGGGCAGCGCCAGCAGCACAAGTGCCACCCGAAATACATAACCAAATGTCATGACCGTTCCAAAAGACAGCGTGTGGCAGATTGCCTGCCCTTCCTCCGCCCGAAGAATAGCCAGATGGCGGCGCAAACGTGAAGTCACGTTGCGGTGACATGTGTCAGGGATTACAGCGGCCAGTTTCGGCAGCCCAAGAAAAAACCGCCGGTGCTGGCACCGGCGGTTTCGATGTTGCGGAAGCGTTCCGGCGTCAGGCGGCCAGGTCGCGCAGAACGTACTGCAGGATGCCGCCGTTCTTGAAGTAGTCGAGCTCGTCGA
>JAEWHN010000101.1 GCA_023387775.1 Pseudomonadota bacterium
TCATGTCGGGCGGTGTCATCCGCTCGCTGCAGGCCGAGCCCGACGACGGCTTCATCCCGGCGCTGGAGCGCGGCATGCGCCACTCCATCCCCAAGCCGCTGGCTCTGATCCTCAACTACCCGTCGAACCCGACGGCGCTCGTCGCCTCGCTCGACTTCTACAAGGACGTGGTCGCCTTCGCCCGCAAGCACGAGATCATCATCCTTTCCGACCTCGCCTATGCGGAGATCTATTTCGACGACGCGCCGCCGCCATCGGTGCTGCAGGTGCCGGGCGCGATGGACGTGACTGTGGAGTTCACCTCCATGTCGAAGACGTTCTCCATGCCGGGCTGGCGCATGGGCTTTGCCGTGGGCAATGAACGCCTGATAGCGGCGCTGACGCGGGTGAAATCCTATCTGGACTACGGTGCCTTCACGCCAATCCAGGTGGCGGCGACAGCGGCTCTCAATGGCGACGGCTCCGACATTGAGGAAGTGCGCGACGTCTATCACAAGCGTCGCGATGTCATGGTGGACGCATTCGGCCGCGCCGGTTGGAACATTCCGGCCCCGGCCGCGACGATGTTCGCCTGGGCGCCGATCCCCGAGCAGTTCCGGCATCTCGGTTCGCTCGAATTTTCCAAGCTTCTGATCGAGAAGGCGGATGTGGCCGTTGCGCCGGGCATCGGTTTCGGCGAATACGGTGACGACCACGTGCGCATCGCGCTGGTCGAAAACGAGCACCGCATCCGCCAGGCGGCGCGCAACATCAAGCGCTTCCTCTCGTCGGATGGCGACAAACCGGACAATGTGGTGCCCCTCGCGGCGCAGCGCTGAACGGATCCCACGAACACTCATCCAACAGCCAAGGGGACACTGCTGGCATGGCCGAAGCTTTGCGTATTGGAATAGCCGGGCTCGGCACTGTCGGCTCGTCCGTGGTGCGCGTTCTTGGCGAGAAGGCTGCCGAACTCACCCGCCAGTGCGGCCGCGATATCGTGGTGACCGCTGTCTCGGCCCGCAACAAGTCGCGTGACCGCGGCATCGATCTCGGCACTGCAATCTGGTTCGACGAGCCAGTCGAGTTGGCCAAGAGCGCAGATATCGATGTGTTCGTTGAACTCATGGGCGGCGAGGACGGCCCGGCACTGGCCTGCGTGAAGGCGGCGCTGGAAGCGGGCAAGCATGTCGTGACTGCCAACAAGGCGCTGCTGTCGAAGCACGGCGTGGCGCTGGCCGAGATCGCCGAGAGCAAGGGCGTTCTGCTCAACTACGAGGCGGCGGTGGCGGGCGGCATTCCCATCATCAAGACCATGCGCGAGGCTATGGCCGGCAATACGGTGTCGCGCGTGCTCGGCATCCTAAACGGCACCTGCAACTATATCCTGACCCGCATGGAGGCAGAGGGCCTGTCCTTCGACGATTGCTTGAAGGACGCGCAGCGCCTGGGCTACGCCGAAGCCGACCCGACCTTCGACATCGAGGGCCACGACACCGCCCACAAGCTGTCAATCCTGACCAGCCTGGCCTTCGGCTGCAAGATCGCGGCCGACAGCATCTACATGGAAGGCATCAGCAACATCAGCCAGGCCGACATTCGCGCTGCCGCCGAGCTCGGCTACCGCATCAAGCTGCTTGGCGTCGCCCAGCAGACCGAGAGCGGCATCGAACAGCGCGTGCACCCCACCATGGTGCCGACGTCGTCGGTCATCGCGCAGGTGCACGGCGTGACCAATGCGGTCGCCGTCGAGACCGACATTCTGGGCGAACTGCTGCTGTCTGGCCCCGGCGCCGGCGGCAACGCCACCGCCTCGGCGGTCGTGGGCGACATTGCCGACATCGCCAAGAGCCGGCCGGGCTTCCAGCACGGCCCGGTCTTCGGCCGTCCGGCCAAGGAACTGAAGCCCTACAAGAAGGCGCAGATGCGCAGCCATGCCGGCGGCTATTTCATTCGCCTCACCGTGCACGACCGCGTCGGCGTCTTCGCCGCGGTCGCCAAGCGGATGGCCGACAACGACATTTCGCTGGAATCGATTGTCCAGCACGGTTCGAGCGCGGAGGTCGAAGGCAGCAAGACTGTCATCCTCGTCACCCACGAAACCACCGAGGCGGCCGTGCGCAAGGCGGTGGACGGGGTGACCAAGGACGGCCACCTCATCGACAAGCCGCAGGTCATCCGCATCGAGCGCGCCGATTGACCGGCCGCCGCGAGGCAACTCCAGTATGAGTCTGAAGCGGCGCGGACCGATGGGGCCGTGCCGCTTTTTACGTTTGGAGTATGCCCCTACGCCGGCTTCTACTCTCTTCGGCCAGGGGCCGCCTTCGCTGCCCACACCTTAATCGATTGAGGTTTCGCCAGGTCGCAACAAGTGCACCTGGCGGGTCTTGCCGTTGTCATGTCACTTTGACACAAGGGTTCGGTAAGCGCCGATGACGGCGTAACCATCAGAATTCACGGGAATACTCAGCTATGGCGAAAAGAGACGCAGCCGGCCTCGACCGGATCCTCACCATGGAACTCGTGCGCGTGACCGAACGCGCTGCCGTGGCAGCTGCAAGGCTGCGCGGGCGCGGCGACGAGAAGGCGGCCGACCAGGTTGCGGTCGACGCCATGCGCGCCGAGCTGAACCGCCTCGCCATCAAGGGCACCGTCGTCATCGGCGAGGGCGAGCGCGACGAGGCGCCGATGCTCTATATCGGCGAAGAGGTTGGTCTGGGCGACGGCCCCGAGGTCGACATCGCGCTCGACCCGCTGGAAGGAACCACCATCTGCGCCAAGAACCTGCCGAACGCGCTGGCGGTCATCGCAATCGCCGAGAAGGGCAGCCTGCTGTTTGCGCCTGACGTCTACATGGACAAGATCGCGGTCGGCCCCGGCTATGCCGACGGCGTCATCGACATCGACGCGTCGCCGGAAGACAACATCCACAGCCTCGCCAAGGCCAAGGGCGTGCCGGTGACCGAAGTCACCGCCTGCATCCTCGACCGCCCGCGCCATGCCAAGCTGATCGACGCCGTGCGCGGCACCGGTGCTGCCATCCGCCTCATCGGCGACGGCGACGTTGCCGGCGTCATTCACACCACCAACCCGGAAGAGACCGGCATCGACATCTACATGGGCACCGGCGGTGCGCCGGAAGGCGTGTTGGCTGCTGCTGCGCTGCGCTGCACCGGCGGCCAGATACAGGGGCGCCTGCTGCTCGACACACCGGAAAAGGTCGCGCGCGCGGCCAAGATGGGCATCTCCGACCCCAACAAGGTCTATCGCACCGAGGAAATGGCCCGCGGCGACGTGCTGTTTGCCGCCACCGGCGTCACCGACGGCAACATGCTTGCCGGCGTGAAGTTCGGCCGCAACTTCATCACCACCGACACGATCGTGCTGCGCTCTTCCTCGCTCACGGTGCGCTCGATCAAGGCCCGCCACCAGGATCTGGAGAAGTTCCAGTAATTCCCCGGGGCACTTTCCACGGCTTCGATGCCGCAGCCTGTTTGGCTTTGCCGCGCGATCCCTTATCCTGCGCTCAAGGATTGGGGATCGGCTGACGCATGACGACCGAAAAGCGTTTCTTTCTGGGCGTCAGGCGCTCGGCTACCGGGCTTGCCTGGGAGCACAGGCTCAACGAGCGCCAGGAGATGACGGCGCTCGCCATTGCCCAGGGGCATGGCGTGCCCGACATCGTGGCGCGCGTGCTGGCCGGCCGCGGCGTTGCCGCGGACGACACGCAGCGCTTTCTCGACCCGACCATCCGCGACCTCCTGCCGAACCCGGCAACCTTCACCGACATGGAGAAGGCGGCCGAGCGCATCGCCGCGGCGATAGTGCGGCGCGAGCGCGTGGCGATATTCGGCGACTATGACGTCGACGGCGCTGCATCCTCGGCGCTGCTGAAGCGCTTCCTGGCGCATTACGGCGTCGAGGCCGAAATCTACATTCCCGACCGCATCTTCGAAGGCTACGGGCCAAACCCGGATGCCATGCGCGAACTGGTGTCGCGCGGCGCGCGCTTGATCGTCACCGTCGACTGCGGCACCAACAGCGCAGCGGCTATCGAGGCCGCACGCGAGGCCGGCGCCGATGTCGTCGTGCTCGATCACCATCAGGTTGGCGGGCCGCTGCCGGAGGCAGCCGTCGCCATCGTCAATCCAAACCGCGAGGACGATCTGTCGGGGCAGGGGCATCTATGTGCCGCTGGCGTGGTGTTCCTGGCGCTGGTGCAGACGGCCAAGGTGCTGCGCAATGCACGCCCAGACCTGCCGCAGATCGACCTACTGTCGATGCTCGACCTGGTGGCTCTCGCCACGGTCTGCGACGTTGTGCCGTTGACCGGCGTCAACCGGGCCTTTGTCGTCAAGGGCCTCATCGCCATCCGCCAGCAGCGCAATGTTGGCCTCGGCGCCCTTGCTCGCGTCTCGCGCATTGGCGAGCCGATCAACAGCTTCCACCTGGCCTTCCTCATCGGTCCGCGCATCAATGCCGGCGGGCGCATCGGGGATGCAGCACTCGGCAGCCGTTTGCTGGCCACCGATGACCCCGTAGAAGCCGGCAAGATTGCCGAGACGCTCGACCGCCTGAACCAGGAACGGCAGGCGATGGAGCAGGAAATGCTGGCCGAGGCGCGCGCAGAGGCCGATGCGGAACTGCTCGGCGGGCAGGGGCCCGCCGTCATGGTCACCGCCAGCCCGAAATGGCACCCGGGCATCGTCGGCCTGCTGGCTTCCCGGCTCAAGGACCACGCTCGCCGCCCCGCCTTTGCCATCGCCTTCAATCCCAATGGCGTCGGCACCGGCTCGGGTCGATCCATCCCAGGCTTCGACCTCGGGCGCCTGGTGCGAGAGGCGCATGAGCGTGGACTGATCGTGAAGGGCGGCGGCCACGCCATGGCAGCCGGCATCACCGTGGAGCGCGAAAAGCTCGGGGCGCTGCGCGCCTTCTTCGAGGAGCGCGCCGCGTCCGATGTCTTCCGCCTGCAGAGCGAGGAAAGCCTGCCCATCGACGCCGCGCTGGCGGCCGATGGCGCCACCACGAGCCTGCTCGATACGCTGGAGCGCGCCGGCCCTTTCGGCTCCGGCCATGTCGCGCCGGTCTTCGTGCTGCCGCGCCACAAGTTGGTGGATGCGCGGCTGGTGGGCACCTCGCACATTCGCGCGGATTTGCGCTCCGACGGCGGCGGCCGCATCCAGGCTATCGCCTTTCGGGCGGCGGACACGGCCTTGGGTGATTTCCTGTTCAAGAGCCGCGGCGGGACGGTGCATCTCGCCGGCTCGCTGTCCTCAAATTATTGGAACGGCAACAGAAGCGTGCAATTCCGCATCATTGATGCGGCGCTGGCCTGATCAGGCGAGAACGGTCTGCAGCCGCTCCAGCTCACCGAGCTGCGCCTGCGTGGCCTCGTAGCCCAGGCGGATCGCCTCGTCGGCGCGGTGGAATTCCGCGAGGCCGACAT
Organism: Pseudomonadota bacterium; assembly: GCA_023387775.1. Taxonomy (GTDB): domain Bacteria; phylum Pseudomonadota; class Alphaproteobacteria; order Rhizobiales; family Rhizobiaceae; genus Pseudaminobacter. Next base: position 5,429 of record JAEWHN010000101.1, read on the forward strand.
GACCGAGCTTGGGTTGGAGCGAGAGGTCCGGCGGGTCGCCGGCAAGCCGCGCCCGCGAGATGCGGTCCTGGATGATGTTGAAGGCTTCCACCATAACGCCGGTGATGCCGAGCCGGCTCTCGCGCGAATAGGCATTGAGCTGGCGGGAGCCGCCGGCGGGCGCGTCTGCCTCGACCAGAAGTTCGCCGGCGCTGTGCTTGATCACGGCTGCGCGCCCGAACAGGTCGTAATGCAGGTTCACCGCCACCACCAGCCGCTGCTCATAGGCGCGGCAGACCGACACCGGCACCGGATTGACCAGCGCGCCGTCGACCAGGATGCGCTTGTTGGCCAGCACCGGCTCGAACACGCCGGGCAGGGCGTAAGAGGCGCGCATGGCGGTGATCAGCGAGCCGCTCGAAAGCCAGATCTCATGGCCGGTGCGGATCTCTGAGGCGACGCAGACGAAGGGTTTCGGCAGGTCCTCGAAGCGCAGTCCGGAAAGATGCTCCTGCATGCGCGCCGTCAGCTTCATGCCACCCAGCAGCCCGCTGCCGCCAAGGCGGAAGTCGAGCAGCCCGAAGATGCGCCGCTTGGTCAGGTTGCGGGCGAACTCCTCCAGTTCGTCCAGCTTGCCAGCGAGATAGCAACCGCCGACCAGCGCGCCGATGGAGGTGCCGGCTATCATGTCGATCTCGATGCCGGCCTCGTCCAGCGCGCGCAGCACGCCGATATGCGCCCAGCCACGCGCAGCGCCTCCGCCAAGGGCGAGTGAAATTCCGGATTTCTTTGCGGGTTGTGGGTCGGAAAGTCCGCCCGACGAGGCGGGGCCATTGGCCTCCCTCACATCTGGCCTATTGCGCAGTGACGCCCATTCGAGCATCGCAATCTCCATCTCCCCACGCTGATGCTAAGCGCGGGTCGTATCGAAAGAATGAATCTTCCTTCTCCGGCCGAGAGCCGACGCCTATTATGTGGCGCCTTGATATGTCCTTTTCACGTCGAAAAGCGGTTCGCTGCCATCACCTGTTAGAACGGCGCCGCCGTCCTTGCGTTCCACCTTTCGATAGAAGCAGGAACGCCGTCCGGTATGGCAGGTTGCATCGTGACCCGACACATTTACGCGCAGCCACACCGCGTCCTGGTCGCAGTCGGTGCGCATCTCGACCACGTGCTGGAAATTGCCGGATGTCTCGCCCTTCTTCCAGAGCGAGTTGCGCGAACGCGACCAGTAATGGGCAATGCCGGTTTCGATGGTGAGCGCCAGCGCCTCGGCGTTCATATGCGCCACCATCAAGAGCACGCCATCGCTGGCATCGGTCACCACCGCCGTCACGAGGCCGTTGGCATCGAAGCGCGGCGTGAATGCCGCGCCCTCTTCGAGCGCTTTCTTGTCGGTCGGGGATTTCTGGAATTCAAGCGCGGCCATCGCCGGCTCCCTGTCTCGCGAAGCCGGCGGCCAGCCGCCCGGCCTATTTGCTGCCGTGGCGCACCATGGTCATGAAGCGCAGTTGCTCTTCCGGGC
>JAEWHN010000145.1 GCA_023387775.1 Pseudomonadota bacterium
CGGTGACGGTCTCCGGCACCGACGCAAGTGGCAACGCCTCCACCTGGGCGAATTCCGGCTTCCTCGATGTCGGCGACCAAGGCACCGGCACGCTGAATATCGCGGACCGCGGCATCGTCTCCGTCGAGGCCGGCGGGGCCGGAAGCGTCTATCTGGGGTGGACGGCTTCTGGCAGCGGCACGATCAACATTGGCGCGGCGGCGGGCAACGCAGCCGTCGCCGCCGGCAGGCTGGAGGCGGCGAACGTGCATTTTGGCGACGGCGCCGGCACGCTGACCTTCAACCACAGCGGCGCCACCACCTTCGCGGCGGCGCTGACCAGCAACGTCACGGGCACCCATGCACTCGGCCATTACGCCGGCACGACCACGCTGACCGGCGACAGCTCCGGCTTTTCCGGGACGACGACGGTATCGGGCGGCCGCCTGATCGTCGGCCTGAACGGCGTCGGCGCGCTCGGCGGATCGCTGACCGTTGGCGCGGGCGGCCTGCTCGGTGGCACCGGCAATCTCGGCTCGAGCGGATCGAGCGTCACCATTGCGGCGGGCGCGGTTCATGCGCCGGGCAATTCCATCGGGGTCCAGCATGTGCTTGGCGACTACGCCAACCACGGCACGCTGCGCCTCGAGGTGAGCCCAGGCGCGACCGACAAGCTTGTCGTTGCCGGAGCCGTCGACATCACCGGCGCAAGCCTCGACCTGGTGCTGTCGCCGACGGATGCGGCAAACTCGAACGTCTTCGACGGTCCCTTCACCATCCTCGAAAAGCAGAGCGCCGGCGCCGTCGTCGGGACCTTCGGCCCGGTGACCGGGAACCTGCTTTTCCTCGATGCCTTGCTCGACTACCAAGGCGGCAACGGCAACGATGTGACGCTTGAGCTGCAGCGCAACGAACTGGCCTTCGCCAGCCTCGGCCAGACCCGCAACCAGATCGCCACCGGGACGGCCATCGACACGCTCGACCCAAGCCATGCCGCCTGGCGCTCGATCGTGATGGCCGCCGATGCGGACATCGTGCGCAAGGGGTTCGATGCGCTCTCGGGCGAAATCCACGCCTCGGCCAAGTCCGCGCTCATCGAGGACAGCCGCTTCGTGCGCAACGCCATCGACGCGCGTCTGCGCGCCGCCTTCGCCGCGCCGGGCGCCTCACCTGCGCCGGTGCTGGCCTATGGGCCGGGCGACACAGCCATGGCGGTCGCTCCCGACCATGCCGGCCCGGTGGTCTGGAGCTACGGCTTCGGTGCGTGGGGCTCGATCGACGGCGACGGCAATGCCGCCAGCCTTGAACGCGCCACCGGCGGCCTGCTGATCGGCACGGATGGCCTGGTTGGCGACTGGCGCCTCGGCCTCATGGCCGGCTACAGCCACTCCCGCTTCGATGTGGAGAACCGCTTGTCGTCGGGTTCGAGCGACAACTACCATCTCGGTCTCTATGGCGGCACGCAATGGGACAATCTGGCCTTCAGAAGCGGCCTTGCCTATACGTGGAACGATCTCTCCACTCGCCGCTCCGTCGCCATTCCCGGCATCGCCGAGCGCCTCGATGCCGGTTTCCGGGCCGGCACGCTGCAAGGCTTTGGCGAGCTCGGCTATGGCATCGAGGCCGGAGGGGCCCGCTTCGAACCCTTCGCCAACCTCGCCCAGGTCAGCCTGCATACCGGTGGCTTTGCCGAAAATGGCGGCGCGGCGGCGCTCTCCGGCCGCAGCGGCACGACCAATGTCACCTTCACCACGCTGGGCTTGCGCGCCGAGCACGAGCTTGGCCTCGGCACGGTTGACGCCACGCTGCGCGGCGTGCTCGGCTGGCGGCATGCCTTTGGCGACACCACGCCAACGGCAACGCTCGCGTTCTCGGCCGGTGATGCCTTCGCGATCGCCGGCGTGCCGATCGCCAGAGACAGTGCGATGGTCGAGGCCGGGCTTGACCTCAAGCTGACGCCCGACGCGAGCTTCGGCCTGTCCTATATCGGCCAGTTCGCCTCCGGCGCGCGGGATAACGGTTTCAAGGCCAATCTGGCCGTCAGGTTCTAGCCATCGAGTACAGGCCTGCTGCGTCTCGAACCAACAGGCTGAGTCCGTGACGGGAGTTTCACCCGGCATCAATGGTCTCGCCCGTCGCCGCGCTGCGGAGATGCGCGATTATGTGATGGAACGGCGGTATCTGGCCGGCGTTGGCTACGATCAGTCTATGGAGGACCACCATGAGACAGATCCTCATCAAAAGCGTACTCGCCCTGACTATTGGCACAGTGCCGGGCTTCGCCATTGCGCAAAACGAAATGCTCAAGAAGAGGCCGTCGGAACAGTCCCAAGGTCAGGGCGGCGGCCAATATGGCACTGAAAAGGGGCAGGGAGAGGAAGGCGGCCGCAATATGGAAGAAAACGGCGGCCAGGGCGGCGAAAAGGCGCCGATGAAGCATGAGGGCCAGGAAACCAAGCGGCCGAAGGGACAATCCGAGGAGCTCAAGGAAGAGCAAGGCGGCGAAAAGGGGCAAATGAAGCACGAAGGCCAGGAAACCAAGCGGCCGAAGGGAGGAGAGGAGCAGGGCGGCGAAGAGGGTGGCCCTGCAAAGAACAGGACCGAAGAACACGGGACCAAGGAACGCCATGGCGAAAGGCGCCACGTGAACGAAGAGCAGCGCTCGGAACTCAAGCGCGTGTTCCATGAGCACCGTGTCGAGGCGGTTCCTAGTGTCAACTTCTCGGTGGATGTCGGCGCGAGGGTGCCGCGGGAGGTTCACCTGCATCGGCTTCCTCCTCGCATCCTGGAAATCGTTCCCGATTACGAAGGTTATATGTACTTCATGCTGCCGGACGGACGAGTGGCGATCGTCGACCCCGACTCGCTGGAAATCGTTCTGATCATTGCCTAGCGCACCGAAGGTGCTCGCCCGGGCGGGGGGCACCGAAGATGCTTCTGCATAATTGCGGGCGGACTTTATAGCCCGCCGCCAGAGTCCTGGGGTGGCGGGCGATTTTGCGCCCCGGGCAAAAGTTTCAGCGCATGAACCCTCGCCGGCCCATCAGGGCCGACTGGTTGGGAGAGCGTCCATGGCATCACCGATCATCGGCATATTGATCACTTTTTTGGTCGTCATCCTGGTGTTGTATCTCGTCCAGCGGCTTCCGATTGATGCTCGGATGAGACAGATAGTGCAGATCATAGTGATCATCATCGGCATCGTGTCACTGCTGAAATATCTGGCGGTCTTCTGAGCGTTCGCTTCCACAGGAACCGATCGGTCACCCCTGCGTTGCAGGCCAGGCGCTTTGCCGCGCCGGCAAGGCTGAGATCATCCGGATGAGCCCGATCCCCGAACTCAGGCCAACCGAACAGCGCACGAGGGCGTTTGCCCGCGTGATCGGCCCGTTTCTGCTCCTCACGACGGCTGCCGCCCTTTATCGCATGCCTCAGATGGACCGGATCCTTGCCGACTTCTTCGCCAACAGCAGCCTGGCCTGGGTGACCGGCGCGATGCTTCTTCTCGTCGGAATGATCGTCATCGCCCTCCACCAACATTGGAGAAGCCCCGCAGCGATCCTCATTTCCTTGCTGGGCTGGCTGGTGGCATTGCGCGGCGCCGTGCTGATGCTGGTTCCCGATTTCCTCCTGGGCGTTGGCGAAGCCGCCATGAGGCAAACACTTGCCGTGCAGATCTCATTTGCCGTCTTCGCGCTGATCGGCCTCTATCTCACCTATGTCGGCTGGATCGCCAGACCGCGCCGCAGCCGGGATGCCGACAGAGGCTGAACCGGCACAGGGCTTCACTACAGCCCCTGCCCCCTTCCCTCCTCCGCGGCGCTCCCTTTCGCCCGCGCTAGGCAGCGAGCGTCTTTGTGGGCATGATGTGCCGTAACGGCATGTCCGCAGAGCAGGATTTCGAGCTTCCGGGGGAATTTTCGATGCAGGTGACAGACGATGAATTCATCGGAAGCATGCAGAAGTTTGGCCGCAGGCTCGACTGGAACCTGCTCAAGACGTTCCATGACATCGTCCAGGCAAACGGCATCACGGCGGCGGCGAATGTCGGCTGGAGGAAGCAATCCACGATCAGCCTGGCTCTCAAGCGCCTGGAATCAATCCTCGACAGCAGGCTTTGCCAAAGGGGGCGCGCAGGGTTCGAACTGACCGACGAGGGAAGAATACTCTATGAATATGTAAGGAACGTCTACATCAACATAGATCAAATTCCGACCGCGCTCGAAAACCTGAACGAGCTTATTTCCGGCCAGCTGAAGGTCGCGATCATCAGCAACCTGTACGGAAGCGAGATAGACAGGCTGTTCACGAACTACGCAGACCTCTATCGGGACGTGGTCCTTGACGTGGACGTGCAACCTTGGGCGAGCATATCCAACAGCATCGTCAACAACGATTACGACATCGGGATCACCCCGATACTCTACAGGCACAACGACCTTCGCTACGATTTCCTGATGAAGGAGTTCCACGGCATCTACTGTGGGGCGCAGCATCCTCTGTTCGGCAAGTCGCCGGGGATAGCGGCTCTGTCGGATGAAGCGTTCGTGCTGACGGGCTCCGACGAGCCCGACTCGCTGACCAGCTTCCGCCTGCGCCATCGGCTCGGCCACAAGGTCACGGCCAGGACCCCCAACCTGGAAGAGGCCAGGCGCCTTGCGGTGGCGGGCGTCGGCATCTGCATCCTGCCCGAACAGTTCGTGGCGTCCGACGTGGCCAGCGGCTCCCTCTGGCCGCTGGTGCAGCGCTCCGAGGAGATGTGCTGCGACATCTACGCGGTCACCAACATCCATGCCCCGAAGCGCCTCGCCAGGGAAGCGTTCGTCGCGCTTGTTGCGGAAATCAACAACCCCGAAAACTAGCGCCGCCCTGCAATTGCCACGGCCGCCCGCCGCGCTGGATGCGCGATTTCCCTTGCGTTGCAATGTGTTAGGCCCCGCGCCAAGGAGTGCATTGACGAAATCAATGTAGAAAATAGCCAGCCGGTAGGTTTCTCGAGGCCGGCGGTGTGTTCTCCAGGAGAATTAAGAAAAAGGTCGAAAACGGCCAAACGAGAAGGAGGAGGACATGCAAGGCGGAATGCAGTCGGTCTTGGACGTCGGCGACAGCGCGGCGACATTCACAGGCACCCAGGAAACACCGTCATACTCGCTTCACCGCACGCTTAACTGGACACACGCATTTTGGTTCGCATCAGGAACGCCGGTCCTGGTGCTGTTTTCGATCGGCGCGGTCGC
>JAEWHN010000147.1 GCA_023387775.1 Pseudomonadota bacterium
GCTCTGAATCCGGTCGGCACCGGACCCTATAAGGTCAGCCAGTTCGTCGCCAAGGACAAGGTGGTCATGGAACGCTTCGCTGATTTCTGGGGCGAGCCGGCGCCGTTCGACAAACTGACCTTCCAGAAGGTCTCGGAAGTGGCAAGCCGCGTGACCGGTCTCGTCAATGGCGAGTTCGACCTGATCACCAATATTCCGCCGGATCAGGAAAGCGCGCTCAAGGTTGACGGCGTCGAGACCATGGGGGTCGTCTGGCCGATGTACCATGTCTGGGTCGTCAATATGAGCAACGGCGCGACGGCCGACCCGCGCGTCCGCAAGGCGATGCGCTACTGCACCGACTCCAAGGCGCTTGTCGATGGTCTGTGGGCTGGAAAGGCAGCAGCGGCCACCGCATTGCAGTACAAGGAATTCGGTGCGCCCTACTACGATCCCGCCTTCACGACCGAGAAATACGATCCGGCCGAGGCCAAGCGGCTGCTCGCCGAAGCCGGCTACAAGGGCGAGCCGGTCGTCGCCCAGTTCACCAAGAGCTACTATCTGTACGGCGATCTCGCCGCCCAGGTGATCCAGCAGCAGTGGAAGGAATGCGGCATCAATCTCGAACTCCAGCAAATCGAGAAATACGATTACGAGAAGGCAAACTTCCGAGCCTGGTCGAACCCGCTCTACTATCCCGATCCGATGGGCGTGATGGATACCCACTGGTCTCAGTCGTCCTGGACCTACCAGCAGAAGCTTTGGCAGCCGGAGAGCCCGGAATGGGCCGCGACCTATGAGACAGCGCGGTTTGGTACAGATCCGGCCGAGAGAAGCGACGCCTATCGCAAGCTTCTGGAGATCGGCGATCAGGAATCCGGCTGGATCTCGCTTTACCAGCCTTATGAACTCTACGCGATGCGCAAAGGCTTCAGCTTCCGCATTCCGCCGAACGACCGTCCCTACGTGCTGCCGCTGCGCGCCGGCGAGGTCGACGCCGCAAACTGACGTTGGCGTTGGGGCGGAAGAAAAGCTTCCGCCCCTTTTCCGGCGTGAAAGACAGTCCCATGCTCCGCTTCTTCCTCTGGCGATTATCGCGCGCGCTCGTCACGATGTTCTTCGTGCTGCTGATCGCCTTCCTGACCGTCAGGTTTTCGGGTGATCCTCTCGAATCCATGTTTCCGGAAGGCGTAACGATTGAGCAAGCCGAAGCGCTCTATCGCCGCTGGAATCTCGACCTGCCGCTTGCCGAACAGTTCGCGATCTATCTCGGTCATATCCTCACCGGGGATTTCGGGCGCTCACTCTTTAGCGAGGAGAAGGTCTGGAAGATGTATGCCGATCGCCTGCCGGCGACGCTATCGGTCGGTGCGCTGGCGCTCGTCGTGGCGATTGCCATCGGCATTCCCCTGGGCGCGATCTCGGCGCTGAAGCGCGGCAGCGTCGCGGAACGGTCGCTGATGGGCATTGCCTTTCTCGGCTATGCGGTTCCGCATTTCGTGCTCGGCATCGGCCTGATCCTCTGTTTCGGCTATTACTGGCGGCTGCTGCCAACCTCGGGGCTAGAATCGCCAGCCCACTACATCCTTCCGGTGCTGACTCTGGCCGTGCCGATGATTGCAGGCGTTGCCCGTTTCATGCGTGCGGCAATGCTCGACACGATCGGCAAGCCGTATGTGATGACTGCGGCCTCCAAAGGGCTTCATGAAGGCGCGATCGCTCGGCGTCACGTGCTGCGCAATGCCATGATCCCGCTGATCACCGTGCTCGGGCTCGAGATTGCAGGGCTCATCAACGGCTCGGTTTTCGTCGAGGCGGTCTATTCGCTGCCAGGCGTCGGGCGGGTTCTCATCTCCTCCGTCGAACAGCGCGACTTTCCGGTGCTGCAGATGGGCGTGATCGCCTATGCCGGCATCGTCGTCTTCATCAACCTCTTCGTGGACCTTGCCTATATGCTGGCCGATCCGCGTGTCCGGGTGGAGGGCTGACATGGCCGTTCCCAGCTGGGCCGCATCGCTTCTTCCGCGCCGGCTCCATCTCGCCACGGCGGCGCTGGCGCTCATCCTCATCGCCGGGGCGCTTGCGCCTTGGCTCAGTCCGCACGATCCCAATGCGATCGATCTCCTGCGCCGCTCGGCGCCGCCGGCCTGGCTTCCCGGGGGCAGCTTGCAGTTTCCTCTCGGCACGGACCAGATCGGCCGCGATCTGCTCTCCCGCTGCCTGTGGGGCATTCGCACCTCGTTCGGCATCGCCGCCCTCGGCCTGATCTTTTCGGCCGCCCTTGGCATCGCCATCGGCATCGCTGCAGGTCTCGGCGGTCCGTGGACCGACCGGGTGCTGATGACCTTCGTCGACGTGTTCATTTCGCTGCCCAACCTGTTGCTGATGCTGTGCGGCATCGCCCTGCTTGGCACCGGCACCTGGGTGCTGGTGGTGATGATCGGCCTCGTCAAATGGGAGGGCTATGCCCGGCTGGTGCGCGGCGAGGTGCTGTCGATTCGCGAACAGGGCTATATGGAAGCGGCCCGCGTCCTGGGCTTTGGGCGTGTCGCCATCGCGCTTCGGCATGTGCTTCCCAATCTGCTTTCGCCGCTGGTGGTCATCCTGACGCTCAGCTTTCCTGGCGTTCTGCTGATGGAGGCGGGCCTTTCCTTCCTGGGCGTCGGCGTCCAGCCGCCCACCGCTTCGCTCGGCCGCATGATCGGCGACGGACGCGACCATCTTGTCAACGCCTGGTGGATTTCGGGCGTGCCGGCGCTGGTGATCGTCGCCATCACGCTGCTGTTCCAGATCATCGGCGATGCCCTGCGCGATCACGTCGACGAGTGGCGCAATGGCTGAAACACTTCTCTCCATCCGCAACCTTCGACTGGACTTTCGCACCGCGCGCGGCGACGTGTCGGTCCTTCGAGGCATCGATCTCGATCTCGCTGCAGGCGAGGTCACCGCCCTTGTCGGCGAGAGCGGATCCGGAAAATCTGCGCTCGGCAAATCGATCCTCGACCTTCACGCGCCACCGTTCGTCGGCTCGGCCGCCTCGATGGAGGGAAGCATCCGCTTAGAGGGCGAAGAGCTTCTTGGCGCGCCGCCAGAGCGTATGAAGCACCTGAGGGCGCGCGATGTCGCGCTGGTCTCGCAGGAGGCGCTCTCCGGCCTCAATCCGGTGATGCGCGTCGGCCCGCAGATTGCCGAGGCTGCCCGGGCAGCAAACCCGGAACTCAGCCCGATCGCCGCCGAACGACTGGCACGGGAGATGATCGCCGCAGTTGGAATGCCGGAGCCGGACGCCCGCTATCGGGC
>JAEWHN010000209.1 GCA_023387775.1 Pseudomonadota bacterium
GTTTGATGCTCAGCCCGAGATCGGCCATTGCCATCTCGGCGGTCGCGATCCCTGCCAGCGCCATGACGTCCGTGAGGCTGCCCAGATGGCCGATCCGGAAGAGCTTTCCGGCGACATCGCCCAGGCCGACGCCAAAGGCGACGTCGTATTTCTTGGCACTGTGGACGACGATCGACGTCGCATCGAACCCTTTAGGGGTCCGGATCGCGGTGACGGTATCGGAATAGAACCGCTCATGGGTGGCGCAAAGCTCCAGGCCCCAGGCATGGACGGCGGCGCGAATACCCGAGGCAATGCGGTGGTGCCGCACGAAGACCTGATCCAGCCCTTCCGCCAACAGCAGCTCCGTCGCCAGCTTCAGGCCATTCAGCAACCCGACCGCGGGCGTGTAGGGATAGGCATTGTTGGCATAGCTCTTCGCCATGTCGCGAATGTCGAAGAATGTGCGCGGCAGCTTCGCAGTTTCGAGTGCTTCCAAAGCCCGGGGAGAAAAAGCGGTGATCGCAAGCCCGGCAGGCAGCATGAAGCCTTTTTGTGAGCCGGTGACAGCGACATCGACGCCCCACTCGTCCATGCGGAAATCCATCGAGGCGATGGAACTGACGCCGTCGACAAACAACAATGCGGGGTGCCCGGCGGCGTCGAGTGCGCGCCGGATCGCAGCGATGTCGGACCGGACGCCCGTTGCGGTCTCGTTGTGGGTGACCAGCACGGCTTTGATTTCATGCGCCTTGTCGGCGGCCAGTATTTCCTCATACCGGTCGGCTGGGGCGCCTTCACCCCACTTTGCATCGATCACATCGACCTTGAGACCGTGCCGTTGGCACATGTCGATCCAGCGATGGCTGAACATCCCGTAACGGGCGGCGAGAACGCGCTCGCCGGGGCTGAGCGTGTTCGTGATCGCCGTCTCCCAGCCGCCTGTGCCGGTCGAAGGGAACACGAAGATCGAGGCGCTCTCGCTCTTGAGGACTTTCTTCACGCCTGCCAGTGCCGGGCGAAGGATTTCCCCGAACAACGGTGAACGGTGATCGAGGGTGGGCATATCCGAGGCCTTGCGAAGGATCTCGGGCATGTTCGTCGGCCCCGGGATGAAGACGGGATTCTGCATATACATGACGGTTCCTCCTAGAACTGTCCGAGAACTAGCACGGCCCGCCGCAGAGATAAATTTTTTTGAAATGGTTTTTCAGCACAAGCAAAAATAGCAAAACACGCAATTAAAACATCTGTTTAGATTTTTTCGTTGTTCAAAATGTATTTTCATGCGAATTTCGCTCTCCAATGATTGCTACGAGATCGGCATGCCGGAAATTCGACGACGCGGGCGCCCAAAGGCCTTCAACGGCCCGCAGTCGCAAAATACCATCCAAGCCCTCGACCGCGCGCTAGACGTTCTGGACGCTCTCGCGAAAGCCGAGGGCATGACGCTCTCACAATTGGCCAGCCAATTGGACCAGTCGGCGGCAACCATGCATCGCGTGTTGGCGACGTTGGAGCGGCGGGAATTTGTGGAGACCAGCCCGGATGGGCAAATTTGGCATATTGGCCCAGAGGCCTATCGGTTGGGCGCTGCCTTTTTGCGCCGCTCGAATGTGATCGAGCGCAGCCGTCCGATCATGCGCGAACTCATGCTGGAGACGGGCGAAACATCCAATCTCGGCATCGACAAGGACGGGAACGTGTTGTTCGTGAGCCAGGTCGAAACGCATGAATCGATCCGCGCCTTCTTCCCGCCCGGAACATTGTCCCCGCTGCACGCCTCCGGCATCGGCAAGGCGCTTCTGAGCGCCTATGACGAAGACCGGCTCGCCAGGTTGTTCGAAGGCAAAGACCTGGAACGGTTCACGGAAAACACGGTGCGCAGCTTCGACCAGCTTCGGGAGGAACTGAACAGGACGCGGGACCGGGGCTACGCCTTTGATGACGAGGAGCGGACCAAGGGGATGCGCTGCGTCGCAGCCCCGATCTTGAACGTTCACGGTGAAGCGGTTGCGGGGATTTCCGTTTCGGGACCAAAGCACCGCGTCGAAGATTCCGACGTGCACCGGATCGGCGAGCAAGTAAGACGCGCCGCAACAATGGTGTCGCGACGCCTTGGCGCTCCCTGACTAAATTGGCGTTCGCGCCAACTGGGTTCGGATGATGCTCAAACGCCAGCGCACCCAGTTGTCGAACGTATTGCGGGCGAAACCGAGCTTGGTCGCAGATTGAGGAGAGTGCCTTCGTCGCGGCCGTCGCCGATGCGTGCTCGTTCAGGGGCGCTTCCTTTCGCCTGGATCGGGCTCGTTCCTAAGCATGGTCGATGGGAAGAAAATCGGCGAGTCTGCGGGAAACGGGGTCGATCTGGACTTGCTCATCGAGTCCTAGGGAACGCCTGACGCACTCCGTATTATCTGCTCCGTCACATCCGTCCGGGAGACGATGGCGATTTCTCCGACGAGCGAATGCTGATCGTCCAGATCGAGCATTGTAAACAGGAATTGCCCAGCGGCCGATGTCTGGCTGCGATGTAAGCGCCGGTCCGCTTCGCGCCCATGTCGGTCGTAGAGGGCGCGTTCGCCGTTTCCTGGAAGCAGACATCGCCGGCCATCACGCTGGAAGTCGAGTTCGCGCCATTCCCGGGAATCCAGACGATATAGGGACGGAGAGGGCGGTGTTGAGATTGACGACCTCGTCGGTCATCGCACGTACCGTGCACCTACTCCGATGAATGCAAGGCCTTGAGCTGGCAGCGGCATTCGGCCATAGGCCGATCATCAGGTGAACCCCTTCGGGTTTATCGACCATGGCGAATGGCGGAGGGGCGGGGTAGTTGCACCACGGAAGCCGCCGGAGGAGCCTCGCTGTCAGGCCGCCATGTATCGGCCGTCCGCATCTCGCGAGAAAAGACCGCACGATACCGCTAGGGAAAGCATCGTCTGAAGTCGGTCGCCTGTCGGCTCGTACACGCCTCTCGATGACGATCTCCGGACCCTCATCCAGCCGTCGCCCTCAAGTCCGATCCGGAGACGTTTCTTTCCGTCGCCGCCACGCACGGCGGACCAGTGGACGTGCTGGCCGATGACCCAGCTCTCGATGATCTCCTGCCAGATGAAGCGCATCGGCCTGTCAGCCACGGCCTCTAGCCGCCTGGCCATCAGCCCCATCGGAAGCCTGTCAGGTCGGCCCTCGATCGCGTCGGCGAGGCCGCAAGGTGACCTCGTGCCCTCAAATGCATTGGCGACGGCGCGTACGATGGCGAACGCCCGCGCGGCAAGTGCAGGGATGCGGGTGACATCGCGGCGCTGCGCCTCGATGAGGGCGGAGATCATGGACACGGCATCGGTCGTGCCCGTCGAAGACGCCCCCGGCCATCCCGTGGCTTCGCCCTCGATCTCGATTGCCAGAAGGAAGTCGCCGATAGTCGCCGACGAAGCGTAGGCCTCGTCTCCCGCTGCCGCGGCGTCGTGCGCCCTGGCAATGAGTTCTTCGGACGGTTTCGGCTGGTACATGCGGCCGATTTGACCCTCGGAAAGTAACCGCTCGAGCCAGAGAAGCATGGCCTCTGTCGCGAGCCTCTGGAGCTGTCTCGCCTGAAGGTGGCACAGCAGCATGCCTGAGATAGCGATTTGCTCGGGGTCGCCGTCGTTCACCGCGGGCAAATCGTGTCGGGCAAACTGCCTCCTGATCGAGTCGATGGAGCTTGGCCCCTCCCGCAACAGGAGACCGCGGACGAGGTCGATCGACCCTTTCCTGCGCTTTGCGGATCCTGGGGCGGCCTCGTGCCCCCCAATGCCGTAGAACAGCTCTCTGAAAACCTCCATCTCGACTTCCGACGGCGCGTCGACGGGAAGGTGCTGGGCGAAGGGGGCTATCTCATCGTCCGTAACCGAAGGAACCTCGATCGCGAAGAGGTGCGCGGGCAGGAGACTGCTCACCTGCGCTTCGAAATCGAGAACCGCGGGCATGGCCTCGTCTGCGATGTGCCCTGAATCGGCACCGATGTAACGGACGGACTTGATCGACGGGCCATATTCGGTTGGAGCCATGAAGCTGGTACGGCTCCTCCGGTACTCCTCCCAGACGGGGCCGCTGAAGACGAACGCTTCCCCATCCGCGCGGCGGCCGATTGTCCGCTTCAGCGCCGCCGCTCCCCGGAACGGACGGCCCGCAATCAGATGGGACCACGCGTAGAGGGTCTCGTAGCGGTCGACAAGATCCGCGACCACTGCCGGATCGTCGTTCCCGGCCTCTTGGGCGACTAAGGAAGCCTTCCAAGCGGCCCACACCATGAACGTATAGGGCCGGACGTGCTGCGTCACGTTGTTGATGCCGGGCAGGGAGTCATCCATGAGGTCGAGATTGAGCTGCCGCAGGCCCACCGGATCCACGCCGCTTTCATCCGTCCGAAGCACGTCAACCAAGCGGCAGCCGGGCACCGCCTCGAACATCTCGTCGATTTCAGCAACTTTCATGGCCACGCCCTCTAAAGTGAAACATCGACGACGACCCGTCCGCACCGGACGTTGTCGCAGGTGGCTAACCGGGTGTTTTTCAGGCGCTTCTCCTGCAATCCCGGGAAGTTGTGCCCACACCTGCATGCCGGACGGGTAACATAGGGGTGCACCATCCAGTATATCCTGTCGGGCCTCCCTTCCTTGGCCAGGAACTTGCGAAAGACCGCCAGCTCCTGGTCTGTTGCCCCTTCCGGTGCGACAAATGACGTGTTCCCGGCCAAGAGGGCACTGCGCAGGTCATTGACCGTATTCCATGTTGTCCGCGTGGCAAGGATCGACCGCCACGCCCCGGACCACTCCTCCTGCGAGAACCCTTTGCCGAGAAGCTCCTGATTGAGGGCTCCCGCCATCGGCAATCGATCCGCTGCGAAACTGTTAGGCACCTCCCCACCAATCCAGGACTGCAGGAACTCGTGCATCTTCAGCGCCTTGTCCCGGTCGCCGATCACCAGCCGACTGACGACGGCTGCCACGCATTCATCGAGTCCGGCCTGATCTTCGTCCTGCGGTCTCGCGCCCTTCGCCAGAGTGAGCCAGCGCTCGAGGTAGGGGGGGAGAAGCCGTTCACCTTCCTCCGACCTCGGAACAATCCGTGCGATCATGTCGAAAAGAACGTAGAGGCCGCTTCCACGGGCAGCCCCCGCCGGAACCTGCTCCATTTTTGAAAACACCTGCGTGAAGGCCCGTTCGACGATCTGCTTCTTGATCCTCTGGCCGGTGCCGCCGGTGTTACCCCCTTTGCCCTGTCCGCCTTTTCGCACTCCAGGGCCGTCCGTCTTGTCTTCGTCCTCGTCGTCCCCCGAGTCATCGTTCCCGTTGGGAAGCGAACTGGCGAAATGCCTGACAAGCGCATCTATCAGATCGTCCTGTCCGTGGCTTCCGGATCCACCACGCCAGGTCTCCTTCATGTCGAGTGCACTCTTCGTGCCGAAGGCGCCTTTGACGAACGGGTGCGCGGTCGGCGCGTCGGTCTTTCGTCCGCCTCCTGTGCGTTCCGCAGCGTCCAGAAGCGCGGAGGGTTCTCTCGCCATGAACTCGAGAATGAGATGCATGTCGGTGACAGTGCCGAACCCAGCCACCTGCCGCCCGATCGATCTCGCTAGTGGGCCTCGACGGTTCATCGCATCGAGGAAGCCGCGCAGTACGAGCCAACCCCTGACCTCTTCGGATCCCCGGACGAAGATGACCTGCACCGATGAGCCGAAGGCAAGGGGATCTACATCGGCCGGCAGGACAAACGTGAACGACCCGTCGTCCGCGACCGCCACCCTGCCTGCCGCTGCACGGCGCGCTCCTGCCGCCAGCGCAGCCTCCCACTCGCCAGAAACGCCGTCAGCCCCCACCATCCTGCCGGACACAGCGCCGCCTCCATACTCTAGAACGAGGGCGGCCCCGGCACGGGTCTTCGGCTCCTTTTCGCCCGTGAGGCTGACTTCCTTGTATGCGGTGCACCGATCCCATCCGAAGAGTGGGGCGCGGTCGTGGATCCTCGCCACTACTGCCTCGACGTTCGCACCGTCGAGTGCCGGAACGGTGGCGTTCGCGCTGCCTCCGACCACGAGGCGGCCGTTCGCGCATTCGATGTCGAACAGCTTCGAGTGAAGCGATCGGTCATCGCTGAAGGTGTCGCATGCCACGGCCGACACCTCGAGGCCGTCCGCAGCCGCCGCATCGAAGTCGAAGACTGAGGGCGCTATGGCAGGCACCGCCACCGACACGCGGTCACATTCAAGGGATTTGCACAGTAGCCGGATGCCGTGGTGACCAGAGAAGAATGGCGACACCACGCTGAATTGCACTGCGCCGCCGAGATCTTTGGCCATCTCCCCGATCTGCTCGGCGAGGGGCCTGTCCATTGTATGAAGCAGCCTCGACCCGCCATCGCCCGAGACGGCGGCCGCCTTGCGGGCAAGCTCAATGAAGGGGGCAAGATCCGGAGGGGTGACGCAATCGAGCCGGCCTCTCGATGCGGTCTCGCGCATCATGGATTCGAGCATACCCGCGAGGTCTGCGAAACAAGCCGAATCCCTGCCGGGACGGAGGTACTCGAGGATCTCGTTGTTGTAGCCCCATCCCCCAAACGTCAGGTTTCCGGAACCGACCGTGGCACGGATCTCGCCCGCCTGGTCGGCCATGAGAGCAATCTTCGGATGGAAGACCCCGGTGCGGCATTTGACGGGAACAAGATCGTAGTCGCGCCCCACGCCGACCGCACCGACATCGGCGAGTGAGGCCCGGTACCCTTCGATGTCGGAGATCACGGTGAAGTTGCGGTAGGTTCGGTAGACCGAGGAGAGGGGTATCGCCTCGAGAAAGGACAGACTGAGCGAGTAGGTAGTAAGAAGTATCGATGACCACGGATTGGATGCGATCAGGTCGAGTGGCGAGAATGGCTGCAGGTTCAAGTCCCCCGAAGATCCCGTGCAAGACGAGTTGAGAATATGTAGCCAAAAGTTGTAGGGATGCAACCAATACCCTTCGTCCGCAAAGAGGGGTATGACAGCCTACTGGGGAATTAATCCGGCATTAGGTAGCAAAAACCAGGCTTTTGCGACCTAATGCCGCGAATGTCAGCAATTTTGCAATTAGGGTCGTTTGGCGAATGTCCGCTTCAGCCAAATGTGCTTCGAAAGCGGACCGGCAGTTTTCGGCCCCAAGCTGCCAGGCCGCTTCGCGCCCCATCCCGGTCGTACAGCTCAAGTGGCGGTCTTGTGATCGCGGTTGTCTGTCACGGGACACCTATTATCGAAGCGCCGGTTTCAGGAACTCTCCGCTTACTAGCGCGCTAGCTAGATGCCGCTCGAGCCGCATCGACATGTTTGTTGAAAAGTTGCGGAGAAAGATCGTGGTGTTCTCGATAATTCGTATAGCTTAGCCAAGCGGGGAGGGCGGAAGTTTGGAATGGCTATTCATCATCTGTGCAGTTGTCGCATGGCTGATCTACCGCGGGGCGAAGGTCAGAAAGTCTGAGGAGAGGCATTCGTTTCGAAGCGAGCCTGCATCTCTATTGGGCAGAAGCGCTCAATCCTCCGAGCGAAGCGGGAGAGCTTATGGCCATCAAGCCCGCTCCGCGTCAGTTCCCGCGCGATGGATTCCGCATGGAGAGCAGGTGTCCGTGGGTGGCTTTCGGCTTGACGGGGGCATGTTCTACTTTGGCAGCGTTCTTCCAGGCCAAGCGGTTGGTCAATGCGGTAACTGCGTCATCGATCCCACAAGCAAGGTTGCCTCTTCTGGATTGGATCAGGCCGGACAGACGATGTCCTACTGGCCCTCGTACCAGTCCATTCCCCCAGTCGCGCGGCGGACGTATCTGAAATGGCTGGCGGATGGACGTGTCGACCCGTCCATAGGCATCGGCTACGTCTTTCTGTTTTTCTACGGGATCGAGCGTCGTCTCTTCTTCGACCAGGCGAAGGGAGAAGCCCAGCAGCTCATCGCCGAGGTCCGCCGCCTCCTCCAGCTTTACGGTGAAAACGGATCATTCCGGGGATACGCGACGAGGTTCCTGGATGCGGCCCAACTCATGTCCGAGCAAGACATCGGCCGTCCGCAGCTCTCGCCAGACCTTCGTAGCGGATATGAAATGCCGCTGTCCGTCAGGCTCTACCTCGGACGCAAGATCGCTTCGCACGAGCCTCTCGATGCGAGAGACGGGCTGACTTGGGTTCTTTCACTCCCGGACACAAGTCTGCGGACACCGGCAAGGAGATGCTTCCCCGAACTGGTGGACCTGTGGGAGCAGCGCTTCACCGCGCGCTTCCCGAACGGCTTGAAGGTCAATCCGCCGAAGGCACGCCTGAAGCTGGATTATCGTGCGGCCAGCAGTGGGTTCAACTTCCGGATCGACATCAGTTCCTCCTCGGGCGGGCTGCCGGACATCTCGGTAATATCGGCTCCGATCGACGGACTTCGCAATCTCCTGAACTCCTGCACCGAAGAACTCTCGGCCTACAGCCGCCTGCTCGGGCGGAACCCAGAGGCCAGAGGTTCGATCGAGGCGGCCTTCACACTGCCGAAGGAACTGCTTGCTTCGGGTTCCACCATGGGCGCGGCAGTCGTCGCAGGGCTCGAGAATCTGTTCGGTGGGAAGAACGTCGCGGCAATGCGGGTGACGCAGCTTGCGAAGGCGCTCTCGTTGGATGTCGGTGCCCGCGGGAAGATCCCCACAGGCATGTGCAATCAGATCGGCGCATTCCTCGATCGACTCGACATCGGGTTCGAGCCGGACCGTCGGTATGGTTCGAGAAACCTGCAGGTGGAAGGTTACGCGCTGCTGTTCAAGGCTGCAGGTGGCGCCAAGGTTGATGGCGACACCCCGGCGTTCGTCGCGGCCCGGGCGATGATCGACGTGGCCGCCCTTGCGGCGAACGCGGACGGAAAGATCGAGCCAGGCGAATTCGAGTCCATCAAGACCGACATTCGGGCCGTGCCAGATCTAGGCGGGGTCGAGAAGGCGCGGCTGATGGCATACGCAAGTGTTCTTCTAAAGGACACGCTAGGGCACCAAGCCGCGAATCAGAAATTGAAATCCCTCGGCCATGCCGAGAAGGAAGCAGTCGTGAGATCGGCCACCGCAACCATCTTGTCAGACGGCCAGGTCACTCCGGCAGAGGTGAAGTTCCTGGAACGCCTCTACCGCACACTCGGCCTCCCAGAGGAGCGGATATATGCAAGCCTCCACCGAGGTTCCGTCGTCACAGACGAACCAATTCAGGTCGCACCAGAACTGCGGTCCGCCGGCGTTCCCATACCTGCTCCGGCGAACGCAGGCGTACCGCATGCAGGCGGCATACAGATTGATCGCACGCGCCTCGAGCGCCTCAGGTCGGAAACGTCTGCGGTATCCGAGCTGCTCGCTGGCATCTTCATAGACGAACAGGCTGCTGCCCCGGCTCCAACGGCCCCATCAGTGCCTTCGGCTGGCCGATTCTCTGGCCTCGACGCCTCGCACTCGGCGCTCCTCGCGGCCCTGCTCGATGCCGAGAGCGTCGACAGGGGTTCCTTCGAAGAACAGGCTCGCTCCCTCCGTCTGTTGCCCGATGGAGCGATCGAACGGATTAACGACTGGGGATTCGATCAGTTCGGTGAACCCTTGATCGAAGAGGACGAGGTCGTGGCCATCGTCGCTCACCTCAGATCACAACTATTGGAAGCGGAAACTGTAGCATGACGACGCCAACCCCTATCCGACCGCGCGATCGCGATGTCATCCTTCAGGCGCTCGCGGCGGGGGTCGTCCCCCGAACCGGTCTTCGTCACGTGCAGGTAGGCCGGGCGGCGGAAGTTGGAGCGCTTGTCCGCGACATTGATCGGATCGCGGATGGCGGCTCCGCCATCCGTTTCGTGATCGGTGAGTACGGCGCGGGAAAGACGTTTTTCCTCAATCTGGTCCGCGTTATCGCGCTCGAGCGAAAGTGCGTTACGGTGCATGCCGATCTCGCGCCTGACCGGCGCATCCATGCCTCAGCCGGGCAGGCGCGAGGACTCTATGCCGAAGCCGTCCGCAACATGGCCACCCGGACGAAGCCTGACGGCGGCGCGCTCGGGAGCGTCGTCGAGCGCTTTATTACCGATTGCATCGGCGACGCGACGCAGCGCAGCAAGCCTGTCGAGGCCATAATTGACGAAAAGCTTGCCCAACTGCAGGAACATGTCGGCGGCTACGACTATGCGACCGTCCTCAAGGCGTACTGGCGTGGAAGCGAGGATGGCGACGAGACGATGAAAGCGTCCGCTCTGCGCTGGCTGCGTGGCGAGTACTCGACCAAAACAGAAGCCAGACAGGCGCTCGGTGTCCGCAACATCATCGACGATGGAGACGTGTATGATGCCCTGAAGCTTCTCGCCGCCTTCGTGAAGCTGGCGGGGTATTCCGGGCTGCTGGTGGTCTTCGACGAGATGGTGAACCTCTACAAGCTCCAGAGCAGCCAGGCCCGGAACCAGAACTTCGAACAGATCCTCCGGATGCTGAACGATGTGCTGCAGGGCAATTTCGGGGGTATCGGCTTTGTCTTCGGCGGCACGCCCGAGTTCCTGATGGACACGCGGCGCGGCCTCTATAGCTACGCTGCCCTACAGTCCCGTTTGGCAGAGAACACGTTCGCCAGGAACGGCCTCGTCGACCTTTTCGGCCCGGTGCTTCGTCTCCAGAGCCTAACGCCAGAAGATCTCCTTATCCTGCTTTCCAACATCCGGGCGGTGTTCTCATCCGGAGACCCCTCCCGGCATCTCGTCCCGGACGAGGCGCTTCCTGCATTCATGGAGCACTGCAACCGTCATGTGGGCGAGGCCTACTTCCGCACACCGCGAAACACGATCAAGGCGTTCGTTCAGTTTCTTGCCGTGCTGGAGCAGAACCCGGGCACCCAGTGGCAAGGCCTGATCGGCGGTGTCGAAGTGGCCCCAGACACGGAGGCCGCGAAGGACCTCGAAACTGAAGACAGCGCCGGAGGCGAGGATGACGAGCTCGCCTCAATCAGGCTCTGAAGGAGCCGTGAGCTTTGACCGGCTTCACCCCGAGATCCGCCGCTGGATCTGGGAGCAGAGATGGGAAGAGCTCCGCGACGTCCAAGATCGAGCCATCGGGGCAATCCTGGACGGCGATTGCGATGTCCTCATCGCCGCCTCGACTGCAGCGGGGAAGACCGAGGCAGCCTTTCTTCCGATTTTAACGTCTGTGGCGGACCGCTCCGATCGAGGGTTTTCGGTGTTGTACGTCAGTCCGCTCAAGGCGCTTATCAATGACCAGTTCCGCCGTCTGGACCAGCTCTGCGAGCGCCTTGGGATCGATGCAGTCCGCTGGCATGGTGACGCTCCGCAGTCCGCCAAGCAACGCGCGCGGAGGCATCCCCGCGGCGCAGTCCTGATCACGCCTGAATCCATCGAGGCTATGCTGCTCAGGCGGCCGAGCGATACGGCGGCGATGTTTGGCTCCCTCGACTTCGTGGTAATCGACGAGCTTCACGCGTTCCTCAAAGGCCCACGTGGACTTCATCTAGCCAGCCTGCTGCGCCGGATCGATAAGCTGTCGCCTCGCCGTCCAAGGCGGGTAGGATTGTCGGCGACGATTGGCGATCTTGGCAGGGCGGCAGCCTGGCTCAACCCCGATCGCCCGTCCTCAGTGTCGATCATCGAGTCAGCGGCGGACTCTCCCGAGTTGCGTCTGCAGGTGCGAGCATACGAAGACGCGGATGACACCGAAGATGTGGATGGTCTCGAAACCGAGGCGAAGCCCGTTGCCCTGGACCTGATAGCGGATCACCTCTTCGCCACGTTGCGGGGTGCCAACAATCTGGTCTTCGGTGGATCGCGGCGACGGGTTGAGGCGGTCGCCGACAGGCTTCGGACACGATCCGAGAAAGCGGGCGTGCCCAACGAATTCTTCCCCCACCATGGCAGCCTGTCACGGGAATTGCGCGAGGAACTGGAGGAACGGCTGAAAATGGGAGACCTTCCGACGACTGGCGTTGCGACGACGACGCTGGAGCTCGGAATCGACATCGGCTCGGTGAAGTCTGTTGCTCAGATCGGCGCCCCGCGTTCGCTCTCCTCGCTCCGCCAACGCCTTGGTAGGAGCGGACGCCGACGCAGCGTGCCCGCCATTCTGCGCATCTATGTACGGGAGCGCGCTATAGGGAAGGATTCCGATCCGCTCGATCACCTTCGGCTTGAGACCGTCCGCGCGGTGGCTGCAGTCAGGTTGCTCGTCGAGAAGTTCGTTGAGCCTCCGACCACCGATGCAGCGGCTGGCACTGTGGTCCTGCACCAGATACTTTCGGTGATCACACAGCTCGGCGGCGCACGCGCCGACAGGCTGCACGACATTATCTGTGGGTCAGGACCGCTGTCCGCGTTGGCCAAGCGAGATTTCGTCGACCTGCTCCGCAGCATGGCTGCGCCAGAACATCGGCTGATCGAACAGGCACCGGATGGTACAATAATGCTCGGCGAAGCAGGCGAGCGCCTGACCAGTTCTCGAGACTTTTACGCGATCTTTCCGACCGACCAGGAATGGCGGCTCGTCACGGGAGGTCGCACGTTGGGTACCATACCGATCTCGAACGCGGTGGGGGTCGGCGTCATCGTCGCTTTCGCGGGGCAGCGGTGGAAGATCGTCAATGTTGACGATTCCAGCAAGGTCCTGGAGGTCGAGAGACATCGGTCGGGCAAAATCCCGAAGTTCGACAGCGTGATCAACGAGCCTGTCCACGATCGCTTGTCATCAACGATGCGCGAGGTGCTTGCCTCGGATGACATTCCGGCTTTCCTTGACACCGCGGCTGTGGAGTTCCTATGCCAAGGTCGTGACGCCTACCGCAAGCTAGGACTACAGGAAACTTCGTTGCTCCGGGCCGGGAGAGACACGCATGTGCTCACCTGGCGTGGAACCCAGGTCAACGAGGTCTTCGCTTTCGCTATGGTCGCTGCGGGTCTCGAATGTACCGTGCTGGACATTGGGGTTACGGTCCTCGGCACCGAACCAGAGGTCGTGGCATCCATTCTGGGTCAGATCGCAGCTTCGCCGCCGGAGATAGGCGACATCGCCGATTTCGTTGAGAACCTCCAAGCGGAGAAATTCGATGACATGGTGCCCGAAGCGATCCTTCGGCGCCTGTGGGCGCGGGGGCACAGCGATGCCGCCTGCTCGCTGGGCCCACTGGCGGGGAGGTTTTCTATTTAGGGGCTTCGCGAAGTGCAGGCGAGCTATATGGCAGTTGCTATTCGAGCAAGCTGATCATATCGGAGAGCGTCATGACTTGGGTCATCACGCTTCCTGCGAGGAACTTGCAGAGTTGATTTCAACTACAGGTTATTGTCGGCCGGAGCATAAGTAGTTTTGAAACGTGCCGAGAGGCAGCGTGCGTTCATACTTCACGATCAAGACCTGGTCCCAGAGGAGACGTCTGGTTCCCCCGTGCTTCGACCGAAAGCCGCCTGTCCGGTGACGGCCGATGTCGGCCGCAACAATCAGCTTTGCTACTGCCTGAAAGGAGGCATTTCCGGCGATCACGCTGGAGGTCGCGGTTGCGCCAACTCCAAACCTCACCTAGCGGAGAACGAACAGCCGCTTGTGTGGGTGGAGAACTGCTTGCGGCAAATCAGTGACGGGTAATCCGGAATATTTGCTCGACGTCAGAACCTAGCCACGCACTCGACCCGGGCGACGATGCAGACGCCGGGGTCCGAAATTCCAGCGGCTGCTGGAGATCCACGAACTCGAGCGCGGGACGACAGGATCCCAACCTTCATTACGTTTTCATTTCCAATGTTGACACAGCCTCGAGGACACCGTGAATCGGGAATCCCGCACGGCACGCGAGCCTTTGCAAGGACTCGTTCGCCTACGGGGCCATGTGTTGCTTGACTCCCTCGAGCAGCCGCTCGAGTTCGGGCCCTTCCAAGGTCTTTCGCGCAAACAGTATTCCGGCCAGGAACTCGATGGCGGCCTGCTGGCGAACGACCATCTCGCGGGCAGTGTAGTAAGCCTTGTCGAACCGGGCGTTGACCAAGTTCCTCAGGTCCCGATCAAGCGCGAGAAGCAGGGTGCGATTGACCCTCGGCCGATAGCACAGTGGCCATTTGCGGGCGAGGTCGGGCGTTGCCTCCATGGCGAAGGCGAATTCGTACGCCAAGTCGATGTCATCGTGCGTTTCCGCGACGCAACAGGCTGCTACAGAGCCGAGGATTTCCTGTTCGGCGGCGCGGCCGCTCAGGATCGAGACGAGCATCGCTTCAAGCAGATCCTCGGTCATTTCGCCAAGCTCGTCCCAGTTTCCGACGGCCAGGCCGCCTTGCGGGGGCTCGATGGTGATTTTCTTGAACGTGCCGAGGCCAAGATGAAGCCATCCCACGGCATGGGCAGCCTGATGAACTGCCAGCCGCTGCCACAGCAATAGCGACCGTAGCGGCGGGATGCCGTCGCTCAGACATTGGTCGGACGAACCGCCGGTGTGATCAGTTGACTGCGCCATTGGCCGTCCTTTCTTGCGCTCGGGCACTTTCGTGAATCCTTGGCTCGAATTCCCCGCCTGCAACGGTGATGTCGCGCCGTCCTCGTTCGAGCAAAACTACCTTGGCCCCGACGAGTTCGTTCAAGGGCCGCTTCACGTCGGCGGTCATCATGCGGAATGCTTCCCGGGTGCTCATCGTCCCTTGTCGGCCCGCATCCCCCCGGGGCGTGCTTCACTGCCGCGCTCGGCACTCTTCCCGCAACTCGAAGAGCTTTTCGACGAGGCGCTGCAGCGTGCGGATCGATCCGCCCGGCCAGGCAGCGCTGAGCGCATCGATCTCGACCTGGTCGAGCGGCGTCGCCCAGCGCGGATCGTGTCCAAGCTCGACATAGAGCCGCTCGAGGATGCGAGCGGCCAGCGCCGTGAGTTGATCGGGGCCGGGCTGGGGAAAGTGCAGAATCCGGCACCGGTCGCGCAGCACGGCCGGAATGCTCTCGACCTCGTTGGCGGTCATCAGCCAGGACACATGCGAGAGGTCGCAATGGGCCTCGACGTAAGGATCGAACCAGCGCGAGGCAGTTTCCGTCTCGAGAAGACCGACCAGAACGTCGTGGACGTTGCCGTTGTGCCGGCTGGTCGCGACCTTCTCGATCTCGTCGAGAACGATCGCCGGGCCCGCGCATCCATGCCGACGGACGGCCATCACCGCTATGCTCGGCTCGCCGGTGGTCCAGCGTCGCGCCGTCCCGCCGATGAAGCTGTCGCCGATGCCGCCGCAGGCAACCATCTCGTAGGGAAGCCCGAGTTCCTCCAGCAAGCGGCGTGCAAACCGCGACTTGCCGCCGCCGGGTTGCCCAAGAAGAATGGTCGGCCGCACATGCAGGTGTCTCCTGCCGGCGAGCTTTTGGAGAAAGGCGTCGACGACGGTGGTCGCATGGGGGAATTCCGCAACCAGCCGCGAACGCACAATCGTCAGGTCCGGCATGTTGGGAAGCGGCAGCGGCTGCCCGAGCAAGTCCCTGAACTCCTTGACGACCCTCCCGCCTTCGGCCGTGGTCTCGTTGCCTATGCACCGAAACACGACGGCAGTTCCGTCCGGCGAGGCGGCTGCTTGCGTGCGCTTCGACGCATCGCCTGCGTCAAGGCCGCTAGCTGGCGGCTCGACCGCCGCGGCTCCGGCGGAAAACTGTCGGCCCTCGATTGCCATCCTGAAGCGATGTTTCAGGCCGCTCAGCTCCCAGAACGGTCCCCTCTGTCGAAGCCGGCCGCTGTCGTTGCGCTGCATCCGGGCGATCGAGCAAGAGTGCGCGCTCCAGGCGAGCGCGTGCCACAGAAGCCCGACTTCTTCGCGTTCGCGGAGATCGGTGAGCGCCAGCGTGGCCATCTCCCCGGCGATCCGCGCCACCGAATCTGGATCACCGAAGTTGGCGAGGTAGAACTGGCAGCGGAGCCGGCCAGCCTCCACCACGACACGCTCCCTTCCCTCCATCGCGCCAAGAACGGTGTCTAGGCTCTGGACGGCATCTTCGCTCGGTTCGATGGTCAGTTCGTCGAGCGAGGCGGCAAGGGCTGCCAGCGTCGGGTTGGGGCGCTTCCTGATCCGGCGCGACAGCCGCGCGGCATATTCGCGGATGTCTGCCGCGAGTTCGCCCCGGAAGAAGCCCATGCCGCGCAGCAGCTCTTCCTCTGTCGGCAGGTGGCGGCCGGCGCGCGCGGCATCCTGGCGGCGCCTGAAATGCCGGCGATGTGAGGACTCATTGGCTGTCATTTTGGCCGCCGTTCAGGCATTTGGCGTAAACTGCTCGGCGGGCCGGCCAAGCCGGTACCAGCGCGACAGCGTCCGCGCCCAACTCCGGTCTTCCGACATCAGCCACAGGTCCGACGTTGCGATCGCCCGGTTCACCCCAGCGAGACGGGGATGACCGGTCGAAAGGCCGGCCAGGCAGGGGACATGTCGGTGTCCAAGCATCCAGCGGTGGAGGATCGGGGCGTCCTTTTCGTCTATCAGTGCCTGCGGCAGTTCACAGCGCCGGATGCGCTCCATGTCGGCAACGAGGCCCGCCAGTTGTTCGGTCTCGAAGGCGAATGCTTCACTCGGGTGGTCGCGCAGGGTGAACAGCAGCATTGTCAGGTCTCTATCTGGAGCGGGGCAAGGATCCGCGCGAACGAATCTTGTGATTTTCGAGGTGTCGAAATGCGGATCGGCGATGAAGATGTCCCTCGGCTGCACTGATGCCGTCGTCTTTGCGAGGTTGCCGAAGACACGCTGCGCGGCCAGATATCATGCCTTGCCAACGCCTGCTGGATGCCCAAGGCGGTACCAACGGTTGATGGTACGCGCGATGCCGATCCCCATGTCCAAGTAAATAAGCTGACTTGTCATGATCTCACGACCGTCAGGCAAGGATGGATGACCAAAGACGTATCCGGAGAGACACGCTGTCCGACGTGAGTACATTTGATGGGATTCGAGGAGGATGGGAGCGGTGTCGAGAGACTTAATCGTGAGCGCGCCGGCCTCGACCAGGCGCAAGTCAGCGGAAAGCCGCTGCGCATCGTCCGCGCTCATGTAGGCAAACTTCATCGGGAAATATCCTCTTGTAGTGTAGTGATTTATAGTCAGGTTTTGGTGGTGCGCCGTTCGGCCAATCTTTGCGGAAGAACCCCATGCCTCGGAGCAGTTCCTCAGCGGTGGGAAAATGCAACCCGGCAATTGCCTCTTTCTGCCGGCGCTGAAAGTGGCGGTCCTTTAATGTCGGTTGATCTGTCACCGGATAGTCTTACGAATTTGTCTCAAGGATTCCGACGTACCGCCTCTAGCCGATACCAGCGCAAAAACAGTCCCCGACATCAGGTTCGAATCATCTCGTCTCTTCACCTAACGCCAGCGCGAAACTGGTCACTTCGTATTTGATTCGAATCCTTCTGTCCATGATTTGGTACAGATTGTACCGACTATTGACAATGAACGGCGCCAAACGCTCCGTTGACCGATGGAATCCTTCTCCGACACAATCAAGATGATGCGGGTAGCGCGGGCATTGCTCGAGCTTAGCCAAGAACAACTGGCCGAGCGCGCCGGAGTAGGCCGTCAAACGATTGTCAGGATCGAAGCAGGTGGAAAGGGCGTAGCGTTTGACGCAGTGGACAAAGTGCGAAAGGCTCTCGAGAAAGCCGGAGTGATCTTTCTGCCTTCCACGACCGAACACGGTCCCGCCATTGCACTTCGAAGGTCGAAGTCAGGAAACTGAAAGCTTGTGATGGTTGCTCGCGACGACGAGAACATCGTCGTCTACCTCTGCATCGGCACTCATATACCCACGCGAGATCTCGTGCTGCGGCAGAGCACACATTAAGGGCTGGACGGTTTCGCTATCGCCGAGTGGAGTTCATTTCGCCTTTGATGAGATGCTGCCGTCAGCACTGAGCCAGCGCTCTCGTCGCGGCCGGGCAACCCATTGGCGTGTTCGTCAGGGTACTCCGCAGACCAGCCAACAAGCCTCCTAAGGCTTGGGAATGGGCACCAATTTCTGTAGAGCAAGAATCTTGTTCCGTAGTTTCTCGCTACCGCGAACAAGATTCTCACTATTTCTGACACTGGACCAGTCGCGAGAATCTTTCCGACTTTTTGCGGTACGTTTCCCGGATATTGTGAGAATGAGCAGCTGGGGGTGGGTTACACGTCCAGGTTTGCCACCGACAGCGCGTTGTCCTGGATGAACTCGCGGCGTGGCTCCACCTCGTCGCCCATCAGCCGCGCGAAGAGGGCGTCGGCATCGGTCGCGTCGGAGATCTTGACCTGCAGCAGCGAGCGCACGTTCGGGTCCAGCGTGGTTTCCCAAAGCTGCTCGGCGTTCATCTCGCCAAGGCCCTTGTAGCGCTGCATGGTCAGGCCCTTGCGGCCGGTGGCGAAGATGGTGTCGAGCAGCGCCATCGGCCCCGAGATCGCCTCGGAAGTCTCCTTGCGGCGCAGCACCGGCACGGTGCCATAGACCTCGCCGAGGCGGCCGGCAAAGCGGTCGAGCGCGCGCGCGTCGGCCGAATGCAGCAACCCCATGTCGAGAAAGGCGGATTCCTTCACGCCGCGCACGGTGCGCTCGAGGATGTAGCCGCCGGGGCCCTCGTTGGAGGTCGTGGTGCGGCCATGCCAGCCGCGCTCGGTGTCTTCCGCGATGGCGTCCAGAAGAGCGGCGATGGTCTCGGCCATTTCGTTTGCCTTGCCGAGATCGTCGAGGATGGCCGGATCGAGCGCCCCGGCAATCGCGGCCTGTTCCACGATGCTGCGCGAATAGCGCGTGTGCAGGCCGTTGAGCAGCCCGCGCACGGCAAGCGCATCATCCACCACGGCGCGCAGATCCTGGCCGGCGCGCACTTCGCCGGAGCCCAGCGTCAGCGAGGCTTCCTCAAGCCCGGTGCCGATGAGGAATTCCTCCAGGGCGGTTTCGTTCTTGAGATATTGCGAGCTCTTGCCGCGCGAAACCTTATAGAGCGGCGGCTGCGCGATATAGAGGTGGCCGCGCTCGATCAGCTCCGGCATCTGCCGGAAGAAGAACGTGAGCAGCAGCGTGCGGATATGGGCACCGTCGACGTCGGCGTCGGTCATGATGATGATCTTGTGGTAGCGCAGCTTGTCGGCGTTGAACTCGTCCTTGCCGATCGAGGTGCCCAGCGCCGTGATCAGCGTGCCGATCATGTCGGAGCCCAGCATCCTGTCGAAGCGGGCGCGCTCCACGTTGAGGATCTTGCCGCGCAGCGGCAGGATCGCCTGGTTCTGGCGCGAGCGGCCGCCCTTGGCCGAGCCGCCTGCGGAGTCACCCTCGACGATGAAGAGTTCGGACTTGGCCGGGTCGCGCTCCTGGCAGTCGGCGAGCTTGCCGGGCAGCGAGGTGATGTCGAGCACGCCCTTGCGCCGGGTCAGCTCGCGCGCCTTGCGGGCGGCCTCTCGCGCGGCGGCGGCTTCCACCACCTTGGCGATGAGGATCTTGGCTTCGCTCGGATGCTCCTCGAACCAGGTGCCGAGCGCCTCGTTGACCAGGCTTTCGACCACCGGCCGCACTTCGGAGGAAACCAGCTTGTCCTTGGTCTGCGAGGAGAATTTCGGGTCCGGCACCTTGACCGAAAGCACCGCCGTCAGGCCTTCACGGCTGTCATCGCCGGTGATCGAGACCTTTTCCTTCTTGGAGATGCCGGAGGTCTCGGCATAGCCCGTGACCTGGCGCGTCAGCGCGCCGCGGAAGCCGGCCAGATGCGTGCCGCCGTCGCGCTGACCGATGTTGTTGGTGAAGCACAGCACGTTCTCGTGGTAGCTGTCGTTCCACCACATCGCCACTTCCACGGTGATGCCGTCGCGCTCGGCGCGGATGGCAATCGGCGCCGGGATCAGCGGCTTCTTGGCGCGGTCGAGATATTTCACGAAGGCTTCGAGGCCACCCTGATAGAGCAGCTCCTGGGTCTTGACGTCGGCATGACGCTTGTCGGTCAGCACGATGCGCACGCCGGAGTTCAGGAAGGCGAGCTCGCGCAACCGGTGTTCCAGTGTCGAAAAGTCGAACTGGACCATGGTGAAGGTTTCGGGCGAGGGCAGGAACGACACTTCCGTTCCGGTCTCAGTGCCCGCATCGCCGGTAACGGCCAGCGGCGCGTCGGCCACGCCATGAGTGAATTTCATCTCGTGGATCTTGCCGGCGCGGCGGATCTTCAGCTTCAGCCAGATCGACAGCGCGTTGACCACCGACACGCCCACGCCGTGCAGGCCACCGGAGACCTTGTAGGAGTTCTGGTCGAACTTACCGCCGGCGTGCAGCTGCGTCATGATGACTTCCGCCGCCGAGACGCCTTCGGAAGGGTGCAGGTCGGTCGGAATGCCGCGGCCGTTGTCGGTCACCGTGCAGGAGCCGTCGGGATTGAGCGTGACGGTGACGAGCGTGGCGTGGCCCGCCAGCGCCTCGTCGATGGCGTTGTCGACCACTTCATACACCATGTGGTGCAGGCCCGAGCCGTCGTCGGTGTCACCAATATACATGCCGGGCCGCTTGCGCACCGCGTCCAGGCCCTTGAGGACCTTGATGGATTCGGCGCCGTACTCAGCCTGCGCACCGGCCTGATTCTCGGTCGTATCGCTCATGAAGTGCTTTCGTCTCTCTGTCGCGGGACAGGTACGCGCGAAGCCCCTCGAATCGCGCACCCGATTATGATCAAGATATAGGGGTTCCGAGCCATTTTTCCAAGTTTTACAAGGATTTTGCGGGGGAAATTGGGCGCTTTGCGGGACCGTTTCACCGGGCTTCACGTCGCCGCCGAAACCGCGCCTTCCCCGCGCAGCAAGTCCGCCCTCGCGGAGACCACTTCGGCCAGCACGTCGCTAGCGATGCGAACGAGCGGATCGTTGCGTCGGCTCTCGTGCCAGCAGATCCAGAGCGGCGCCGGAAAGACGGGCAATGCCTCGCAGCGCACCAGATCGGGCGCGGTCGCGGCGGCCACAGCAGGCAGGGCAGCCAGGCCGAGGCCGGATTCGGCGGCGGCCAGCAGGCCGGGCAGCGAATTGGAGCGGAAAGCGATACGGCCTGCGCCCGCCTTGCCCTCCAGATAGGCGAGCGGCGGTGCAGCGGCCACGATGCCCTCGCCGGCGATCACCGGGTAGCGGGCGATGTCGGCCTCGCCTTCGGGCATGCCGAAATCGTGCAGGAAGGTGCGGCTGGCGTAGATGGCCCAGATCGTGTCGGGCATGCGCCGGCGAACGATGTCGGGCTGCTCGTTGGCGCCGCCGGCACGCAGCGCAATGTCCGCCTCGCCGGCCGCGAGGTCGAGGCGGCGATCGGAAACGATGATCTCGGCATTCATGCCCGGATGCCGGGTCCTGAGCAGTGACGCCGCCGGCGCCAGCAGCGCACGGGCCATGTATTCGGTGCCGGTGATGCGCACCGTGCCTGACACATTGCGCTGGCGCGAGCGGATCTTCTGCTCCAGCGCGTCCGCCGCCTTTTCGGCCGCCGTGGCCAGATCGAGCACGGCGCGGCCTTCCTCGGTGATGCGATAGCCGGATTGCTGGCGGTGGAAAAGCGCGACCCCCAGGGCGGTTTCCAGCGACTTGATGCGTCGCGCCACCGTGGTCTGGTTTACGCCCAGCGCAGCCGAAGCCTTCAGCGTCGACTCGTGGCGCACCGTGGCAAGGAAATAGCGGAGGTCGTTCCAATCGAACATGACCCATTCTGCACAAATGCAGAACCGTTCGGCAAGTGGGCTGGCTGCCAGCCGCCGCGGATAATGGCTATACGAAGATCGTCATCGACTGGCCGGCCATGATCTTTTTTCCATTCGACGCCGCATCGCGCGGCAGCAGGAGACAGTCATGCTTCACGAACAGCAGAACAAGGATGTGGTGCGCGCCTATGTCGAGGCGATGAACACCGGCGATTTCGACAGGCTGGAACGCCTGTTCACCAAGGACACCAATATCCACGGCGTGCTCGGCCGCGGCTCGCTCGACATTGCCATGCCGATCTGGCGCGAACTGCACGGCGCACTCGACATGCATCTGGAAATCGAGGAACTGGCGGCAGACGGCGACACGGTGGTGGCCCGCTTCCGCGAAACCGGCCGCTCGGTGGGCGAGTTCCGGGGCCTGCGCGCCACCGGCAAGACTTATGAGATCATCGCGATCGAGTGGTTCACCATCCGTGATGGACTCATCACCGACCGCTGGGGCGTGCGCGACAGCGCAGCACAAGCCCGCCAGATCGGCTGGCAGGCATGAGAGCATACCTGGCCCCGCGCCCGGCCGATCATCGGCCGGGCGGCGAGTTTCCGGACTGGCTATATCTGGCTACGTCCGCGGGTCAGGCCGCGGCGGCCGCCTGCTTGGCAGGTCGCAGCGTCTCGAGGGCCCCGGCCCAGCGGTCGAGCTCGTCCAGCATGGTCTTGGCGCTGGCGATGATCAGGTCGTTCGGCTTGAACTCGCCGTCTACCAGCAACTGCGGATAGTTCGGCACCGGCACGCCTTCAGGG
>JAEWHN010000157.1 GCA_023387775.1 Pseudomonadota bacterium
CGAGGCAAATTCGGCGGCTATGTCAGTGCGGCTTTGATCCGCGGCTACTCCCAGCGTCATCCCCGGCGGGTTGCGCGGATCGACCTGCACCGCTGCGGCAGTTTTGGTCGACCGGCATGGGTCCCCGGAACCTTCGCACGTCGCTATCGCTCGTGCTTCGGCCCGAGGACGACGGGGGCGTGGTCAGCGAGTTGCCCACCACCAGCTTGCCTCTTCCTTCTCGCTATCTGTCATTTCGCGGTGTTCCCAAGCCTTGCCGTTCCAGCGACGCATCGCAGCATTTGAACTGTCCGGTCGCCAATCGGCATGACGACCGCGCAAGGCTTCATACAGCCGCTTAAAAAGCGCCCGCACGTCTTCCCCCCAGATTGTATCCCCATCAGCCACTCAATCAGAGATTGGCGGCTGATGCAACTACGGGGCGTAAAGATCGAGAGGCGCGCTGCCTGCGTGCGGTGGCTTCGGCCGGGGGAGGAGGAGCGGCGGGCTACCCCAATCCGAACGCACGAGCGCCCTCGTCGGCGCGGCCGGCCATCTGGCGGAAGCCGGCGAACAATTCGCGGCCGAAGCCGTGTTCGTTCTCTGTGAGGTCGATCAGCGGCACTTTTCGAGCCTTCAGTTCGGTCTCGGGGATGAACACGTCAAGCGTGCCGTTCTCGGCGTCGAGGCGGACAAGGTCGCCGTCGAGGATCTTGCCGATGACGCCACCCTCCAGCGCCTCCGGCGTGACATGGATTGCCGCCGGCACCTTGCCGGATGCGCCCGACATGCGACCGTCAGTGACAAGCGCGACCTTGTGCCCGCGATCCTGCAGGATGCCGAGAATGGTGGTGAGCTTGTGCAGTTCGGGCATGCCGTTGGCGCGCGGGCCCTGGAACCGGATGACGGCGACGAAGTCGCGGTCGAGCTGGCCGGCCTTGAAGGCGTCGTGCAGCGCCTGCTGGCTGTCGAGCACCATTGCCGGGGCCTCGATGAAGCGGCGCTCCGGCTTCACGGCCGAGGTCTTGATGACGGCGTGGCCGACATTGCCGGAAAGCACCTTCAGGCCGCCGCTCGGCTGGAACGCCTTGGCGAATGGCACCAGCACCTTCTCGTCGCCGCTTTGTGCCGGGGCTGCCTCGCGCTGCACCGTGCCGTCGGCACCGAGCCTGGCTTCCACAGCGTAGGGACGCAGGCCTTCGCCCCACACGGTCTGCACGTCCTCATGCAGCAGGCCGGCGTCGAGCAGTTCGCGGATCAGGAAGCCCATGCCGCCGGCGGCGTGGAAGTGGTTCACGTCGGCCAGGCCGTTCGGATAGACCCGCGCCAGAAGCGGGGTGGCGTCGGAGAGGTCGGAAATGTCCTGCCAGGTCAGCCGGATGCCGGCCGCCGCGGCCATGGCGATGAGGTGGATGGTGTGGTTGGTCGAGCCGCCGGTGGCGTGCAGCCCCACCACGCCGTTGACGATGGAGCGCTCGTCGATCATGCGGCCGACAGGGGTGTAGGCATTGCCCAGCGCGGTGATGGCCAGCGCGCGCTTGGCCGCTTCCTTCGTCAGCGCATCGCGCAGCGGCGTGCCGGGATTGACAAAGGAGGCGCCCGGCGTGTGCAGGCCCATGATTTCCATCAGCATCTGGTTGGAGTTGGCCGTGCCGTAGAAGGTGCAGGTGCCGGGACCGTGATAGGATTTCGACTCCGCCTCCAGCAGTTCGGCGCGGCCGACCTTGCCCTCGGCATAGAGCTGGCGGATCCTTGCCTTCTCGTCATTGGGCAGGCCCGAGGTCATCGGCCCAGCCGGAATGAACACGGCCGGCAGATGGCCGAAGGTGAGGGCGGCGATCAGCAGCCCCGGCACGATCTTGTCGCAGACGCCGAGGAAGACTGCGGCATCGAACATGTTGTGGCTGAGCCCCACGGCCGCCGCCATGGCGATCACGTCGCGCGAGAACAGCGACAGTTCCATGCCCGGCTGGCCTTGCGTGACGCCGTCGCACATGGCCGGCACGCCGCCCGCCACCTGGGCGATGCCGCCCGCTTCATGCGCCGCCTGCTTGATGAGCTGCGGATAGGTCTCGAACGGCTGATGCGCCGACAGCATGTCGTTGTAGGAAGTGATGATGCCGAGGTTCGGCACCGTGTCGCCGCTGAGGGCGGCCTTCTCGCCCGGCGCGCAGGCGGCGAAGCCATGGGCAAGGTTGCCGCAGGACAGAACTGCGCGGTTGGCGCTGCGGCCGGCGGCCTGCGCGACGCGCTCCAGGTAGAGCTCGCGCGAGGCGCGCGAGCGCTCGCGGATCCGCTCTGTAATCGCTTCGATATCGCTTCTGGCGGTCATGACGGTCGGTCCTTTGCGGGCCGGTCCCGAAAGCGGTGGGAGGGCCGCTTCACGGAACCGGCGGTGGTTCAGGGCGCCCAGAAGATCTGCACGGGCATCTGGGCGTGATCGAAGACGGCGCGCACCGGCAGATGCGGTTGGCCGTCGAGGGCGGCTTCCAGCACGCGGCGCTTTTCGGCGCCTTCGATGTGGAGCGCGATGAAGCCCGCCGCGGCGATACGCGGCAGCGTCAAGGTCAGGCGCGGCTCGATGCCGCTCGGCGCGTGCACCGGCAGCACATTGGCCTGCGCATGCGGGTCGAGAAGGGCTGCAAGGTTGTCGGCATCGGGAAAGAACGAGGCTGTGTGGCCGTCCGCGCCCATGCCGAGGATTGCGGCATCGAGCGGCAGGACTTCGCGGCCCACCGCCTCATCTGCACGCCTCGCCGCGGTTTCCACATTATCGGCCGGCGAATAGAGCCCGACGAATGTTGCGGCGGCGGCCTCGTTCTGCAGCAGGTTGGCTGCCACCAGCCCGGCATTGGAGCGCGGAGAATTCTCCGGCACGAAGCGCTCGTCCACCAGCGTCACGGTCACCCTGGCCCAGTCCAGCTTCTGCCGCGAAAGCGTGCGGAAGAACAGGCCGGGCGTGGTGCCGCCCGAGACGGCAAGCGTGGCCTTGCCGCGCGCTGCAACGGCTGCGGCCAGCACGCCGGCTACCTTTTCGGCGAAGGCCGAGGCCAGCGCCTGAGACGAGGCGAATTCGTGCCAGCTGAGGGCGGCCTTGTCCATCCCGCTCAGCTCTCGTGCCAGGTGCGGCCGTCGCGCTCGATCAGCGCGATAGAGGCCGACGGCCCCCAGGTGCCGGCGGTGTAGCCTTGCGCCTCCTGGCGGCTGTCTTCCCAGGCGCCAAGGATAGGGTCGATCCAGCTCCATGCAGCCTCGACCTCGTCGCGGCGCATGAACAGCGACTGGTTGCCGCGTATCATGTCCATGATCAGCCGCTCGTAGGCGTCGGGATTGCGCTCCTGGAAGCTCTCGGCAAAGCTCATGTCGAGCGGAACGTGGCGCAGGCGCATGCCGCCCGGCCCCGGGTCCTTGATCATAATCCATTGCTTGACGCCTTCGTCGGGCTGCAGCCGGATAACCAGCTGGTTGGCGGCAATGTTGCCGGCGCTATCCTCGAAGATGGAATGCGGGATCGGCTTGAACTCGATGACGATTTCTGAAACCCGGGTGGCCAGCCGCTTGCCGGTGCGCAGGTAAAAGGGCACGCCCGCCCAGCGCCAGTTGGCGATCTCGGCCTTGATCGCCACGAAGGTCTCGGTGTTGCTTTCGCTGTTGCCGAGTTCTTCGAGATAGCCCTTGACGGGCCCGTTGGCCGATGCGCCCGCGCGGTACTGCCCGCGCACGGTGGTCTTAGGCGCTTCGTTGCCATTGATGCGCTTGAGCGAGCGCAGCACCTTCAGCTTCTCGTCGCGCAGCGCATCCGCCTCCATCGAGGACGGCGCTTCCATGGCCACAAGGCACAGAAGCTGCAGCATGTGGTTCTGCATCATGTCGCGCAGCGCGCCCGCCTTGTCGTAATAGGTGATGCGGTCTTCCAGGCCCACCGTTTCGGCGACCGTGATCTGGACATGGTCGATATGGGCCGAGTTCCACAGCGGTTCGTAGAGCGCATTGGCGAAACGCAGCGCCATCAGGTTCTGCACCGTCTCCTTGCCGAGATAGTGGTCGATGCGGAAGATCTGCTGCTCGGAAAAGACCTCGGCTATCTGATCGTTCAGCTCGCAGGCGGAGGTGAGATCGCGGCCGATGGGCTTCTCCATCACGATGCGGGAAGTGGGCGTGACCAGGCCAACTTCCTGCAGGTGCCGGGAAATGTGGCCGAACAATGCGGGAGCAACCGCGAGATAGAAGGCGCGGATGCTTCTGCTGTCGTCGACCACCTTCTTCAACTCATCGAAGCCGTCGCCCGAGACTGCATCGATCCCGACATAGCTGAGGCGCTTCAGAAAGGCCTCAAGCTGCCCCTGGTCGATCTCGCCCGGCTTCACATGCGTGGAAATCGACTTGCGGGCGAAGGCACGGTAGTCGTCGTCCGATAGTCTGGCGCGCGAGGCTCCAATGATCCGGGTGGGTTCGGAAAACTGGCCGGCACGCTGGCGCTGGTAGAGCGCCGGCAGCAGCTTGCGCTCGGCAAGATCGCCGGTGCCTCCGAAGACGATGAGGTCGAAAGGTTCGACTGGGATGATCTGGCTGGTCATTCTACATTCCGGAATCGCGGCAGCGGACAGTTCGGCTTCTTGTATTCTAATCGATTTAAAATTGCCAGAGCCTGGCTGTCACAGCTCCTGCCCTTACACTGGTCCAATCTCGACCTTTGTGCTCGGGCGATAGTTACCCGAGCTGCTGACCTGCACAGCATAGGACAAGCGGGGCCGGAATCCAGAGGAGGTGGCCATGGCTACGCATCTTTCTAGAACGGTGGCGGATGGCCGCGCCTTCATGCAACTCATCGATGGCCGCCAGGTGGACGCCCTGTGCGGCAAGCGCATAGATGTGCTGAGCCCATCCGACGGCAAGGTTTTTGCCTCGATTCCCGCGGCTGGCGAAGCTGATGTGGACATCGCCGTGCGGGCGGCACGCCGGGCTTTCGACGAGGGCCCGTGGAGCCGCATGCCGGCGGTCGAGCGCGGGCGCTGCCTGACCCGGCTGTTTCATTTGGTGGAGAAGCACGGCGATGAGCTTGCCGCGCTTGAATCGCGCGACACAGGCAAGCCGATCCGCCAGGGCAAGGCCGATGTCATCGGCGCAATGCGCTATTACGAATTCTATGGCGGCGCCTGCGACAAGATCCATGGCGACACGATCCCGTTCCTCGACGGCTATACGGCGCTGACCCTGCGCGAGCCGCATGGCGTGGTGGCAGGCATCATTCCGTGGAACTATCCGCTGCAGATTCTCGCCCGCGTGGTGGGAGCCGCGCTTGCCATGGGCAACACGCTGGTGGTCAAGCCGGCCGAGGACGCCTCGCTGACCACGATCCGCATTGCCGAACTGGCGCTGGAAGCCGGATTTCCGGCCGGCGTGTTCAACGTGGTGACCGGCTACGGCCGCGATGCCGGTGCGGCGCTTTCCGGGCATCCGCTGGTGGACTACGTCACCTTCACCGGCTCGCCGCCCACCGGCACCGCGATCCAGCAGGCGGCCGCGGTCAACAATCGCGGCGTCACCATGGAGTTGGGCGGCAAGTCTCCGCAGATCGTCTTCGTCGACGCCGATATCGAGGCCGCGCTGCCGGTTCTGGTCAATGCCATCATCCAGAATGGCGGCCAGACCTGCTCGGCCGGCAGCCGCGTGCTGATCGAAAGACCGATCTATGAACGCGTCGCGGCAGGTCTCGCCGAGCGGTTTTCAAAACTGGTTGCCGGCCCGCACGACGCGGACCTCGACCTGGGGGCGCTGATCAACCCACGGCAGAAGGACAAGGTCGCCGGAATGGTCGCCGCCGCAGAAGAGGCCGGCATTCCGATGCTGGCGCGCGGCTCGGTCCATCCCGATGCGCCAGCGGGGGGCTATTACCAGGAGCCGGTGTTGTTCGGCCCGGTCGACCCTGGGGCAGTGATTGCGCGCGAAGAAATCTTCGGGCCGGTGCTGACGCTGTTTCCGTTCGAGGGCGAGGAGGAAGCGGTCCGGCTCGCCAACGGCACCGAGTTCGGGCTTGTCGCCGGCGTCTGGACGAAGGACGGCGCCCGCCAGCACCGCGTTGCCAAGCGCGTGCGCGCCGGACAGGTCTTCGTCAACGGCTATGGCGCAGGCGGCGGCATCGAGCTGCCCTTCGGCGGGTTCAAGAAATCGGGCCATGGCCGGGAAAAGGGATTTGAGGCGCTCTACGACATGTCGGCGACCAAGACGATCGTCTTCAACCATGGCTAAACGCAGCCATCTCGCGGTTCAGGAACAGGAAATCTCATGGCACGTCTGAAGGGCAAGGTCGCCGTCATCACCGGGGCGGCATCGGGGTTTGGCGAGGGCATGGCCAAGCGCTTTGCCGAGGAAGGCGCCAGCGTGGTCGTGGCGGACCTCAATGCGAGAGGCGCCGAGCGTGTCGCGAGCGAGATCGGCGAGGCCGCGGTCGCGGTGCAGACCGACGTATCGCAGCGTTCCGAGTTCGACGAACTGATCGGCGCGGCGATGGGGCGCTTCGGCCGCATCGACGTGATGGTCAACAATGCCGGCTACACCCACCGCAACGGCGACATGCTCGGCGTGGAGGAGGAGGTGTTCGACCTCATCACCGCTGTCAACATGAAGGCGATCTACCATGCCGCGCGCACCGTGGTGCCGATCATGGAGGCGCAGGGCGGGGGCTCGATCATCACCACGGCGTCGACCGCCGGCCTGCGCCCGCGCCCGGGCCTGACCTGGTACAACGCCTCAAAGGGCTGGGCGATCACTGCCACCAAGTCCATGGCGGTGGAGCTGGCGCCCAAGAACATCCGCGTCAATTGCCTGTGCCCGGTGGCCGGCGAAACCGGCATGCTGGCCCAGTTCATGGGCGAGGACACGCCGGAAATGCGCGACAGGTTCCGCGCCTCGATACCGCTCGGACGATTGTCGACGCCGCTGGACATAGCCAATGCCGCTCTGTGGCTCGCATCCGACGAGGCTGCCTTTATTACAGGCGTGGCGCTGGAGGTCGACGGCGGCCGCTGTGTCTGACATGGGGCTTTCGAGGCGTGGGGGTTCCGCTGTGGATTCAGCGCCTTGCGGTGCTCTCGGCTCTTGGGCCGGGGTGCGGACACCTTGACGGAGATGCCCATCCGGTCTCTCGCTTTCTTGCGCGCTGTGTCACAATGTTAGCGCCGTGCCGCAAAATGTTGCGGTTTTAGTCACTTTTCAGCCGGGAAATTGCTGCTCCTTGTGCGCGGGCCGGGGCGTACATGGAGTAAGGGGCCCGCGTGAAATATCTGGAGAGGGTGAGGGCGTGTCTGGCGCTCGGCACCGTCGTGTCAGCCTGTTTTCTTGCCGGTTGCAATACGCAAGGAACTGGCCGCATGACGGACGACATCAAGACTTCGTCCATCGGCAGGACATCATCCGCAAAGACGTCGTATGGCTACACGGCCCAGGACAAGGAATGTCTCGCCCGCGCAATGTTTTTCGAATCCAATCGGTCGAGCCGCGACGGCCTTGTCGCCGTCGGCACGGTGGTGATGAACCGGCTGCAATCCGGCAATTATGGCGACAGCGTTTGCGAGGTCGTCGGCCAGAAGGGGCAGTTCGCGGCCGGCGTGCTGTCACGAAAGATGGAATCGAAGGCTCTTCCCGACGTGATCGCGGCGGCCGATTCAGTCCTGAAAGGCGAGCGCCATCCGGGCGTGAAGCATGCCATGTTCTTCCATACGGCGGGTCTGAGCTTTCCGTACAAGAACATGCACTATGTGCTGGTGGCCGGAGGTAACGCCTTCTACGAAAAGCGCAGCCGCCGCAGGCCTGAGCAGCCGGCCGGGACCGGTGTGGCCAGCGCGGCGCAGCAGCAGCCGGTTGCGGCGGCAACTCCGCGCGAAACTGCCGCGACGCAGCAGAGCGCGAGCGCCGAGATTTTCTCCCCTGGGAAGGCCCGGAGAGAACTGTCCTATGCGGCGGACAAAAAGGCGATGGACGCGATCGGCGACCTGATTGCCGCGGAAGGACGGCCGCTGCTGAAGGTCGACTAGGCTTTTTGGTGCAGCTGAAATTCTGAACGCAGGAACGGACAAGGACGCCCGGCAGCATTGCCGGGCTGTTTTTTTGCCGGCGCTGAGACGTTCCATCCCGCGGAATCTTGCCCCCCACGCCTTCGCACCGAGCCGCCGATTTATTTCAGGTTCGCGGCGAAGAATATTGTTTTTACTGCCGATGTTTTCAAACACGACTTGATTTTATCTTTCGGTTCATGACGAAGAGTTTGAGAGATAATGTATGCATTTGCAGTTTAGTGAATTCGAATGGAAAAAAATGCATGTATGTATCAATATTTCTTCCGTTTAAATAAAGTAAACAAGCCATTAACATGGATCAATGTCCCATGTTGGTCGGTGTGTATATTTGAGGTTGTCGCAACACTCGCGATATGGTTGTAAGAATAATTATAGATATACTTCTAGTTGCGATGGGCGTCTGCATATCCAAGGGGGAAATCCACAAGAGTTGTGTCAAGAGTTGGAAAGTGCATCTCCGGCCGTTTGCCATGAGAGTGCAGTGGCGCTGCTGCAGGTGTACCAGTGGGGTAGAAACATGATGAATTCGACAGCTGCAGCCGGCAGTCATGCCGTGTTGAATGGGAGCCGCCAGGCCATAAGCCTGGCCTCAACGTCCTCGGAGGAGGTGGTTGCGCCCGCTGGCGCAGCCGGCGAGAAGCCCGGGGTCTCCGAGGCCGCGGAGCGACCCCGTCGCTCATTGGTGATCATTGACAATCGTGCTCTCGACCGCGAGTGCTTTGCGCAAAGCCTTGCGGCTCACAAGGACGGAATGGAGGTTCTGGCTTTCGGTTCGATCCAGGACTGGAATTCCACACAGCACAAACATCCGCCTCTGGCGGCGATTTTGCTGAATGTGGGCGGCCGGAAGATCAGCGACCCGGATGTTTCGGGAGAGATCGTCCGGTTGAAGACGGAGTTCGGCTCAATCCCGGTCATCGTTCTGGCCGACACCGAAGAGCTTTCGCAGATCCTGAAGGCGCTGGAATGCGGGGCGCGAGGGTATATTCCGTCCTCGGTTGGCATCGATGTCTGTGCCGGGGCGATCAGCCTTGCCTTGGCAGGCGGTATCTTCGTGCCCGCCAGCAGCGTTCTTGCCGTGCGGCAAAGCCTGGCTTCCGGGGGCGAGGCCACGCCCCCGATGGGCGGCATGTTCACCGTGCGCCAGGCGGAGGTGGTCGAGGCGCTACGGCGAGGCAAGGCCAACAAGATCATCGCCTATGAGCTGAACCTGCGCGAGAGCACCGTCAAGGTCCACATCCGCAACATCATGAAGAAGCTGAAGGCCACCAACCGTACCGAGGTGGCCTACAAGATCAATGACCTCTTTCCCGCAGATTTCCCGCCCCCGGCGTTCAACAAGTCTGCAAGCTGGCAACGGCAGGGATAACCCCCGCGCCGCGCCTTCCGAGCTGACGTTGCGGTGGCCGCGAGGCCGCCGCAACCGGCGCTTCTCCAAACGCCGAATGGCTGCGGGCCATTGCCAGCAGATTTCCGGGTTCACCACCCGAGGCGATTGCGCTTGAGTGGTGGCCATCATCCCGCAAATTCCCGTTATCAAATCCAGGACGAGGGGCTGCGCGGCTGGCTCGCCGGCTTCCGCGTGACGGTGGCTCATTCGCGCGAGACAATGCGGCTGCGCGAGGGCGGGCGCGAAATTCTCCCGGCATTGCCCGCAAGCAGGCCTAATCCGTAAGTATTAGGCCGGCCCGGCTGTAATAATCCTTTTTACTCGGCCCCTGAAACAATAGTGCTGGAAAGGAAGTTTTGTATTGTTGGCGGCGACTTTGCATGGCTATTTCTCGCTCACGGCCGCTGGGCGGGTGGCTGGCAGTGAGTGTAGCCGGAGCCTTCAATGAGACCATCCACTCATCGACACGAATTCAGCATCCGGACAGGCGCCGCCGGAAGGGTGGATCGCACGCCCTGCTTGGGGCATTTCAACATGGCGGTCGCTGCTGCGGCCGCAAATTTCCTTAAACACGGAACCAGGTGAAAGGCATCGCGTAGGCACGAAACGGCGGTTTCGTGGGCGACGATGTCTTGGCGCGGCGTCGTTTGACGCCTCGAGCTATAGAAAAAACGAGAATTTTGGGGGGAGTAATGATGCCGTTCGAATTATGGGCGCGTTCACCCGAGAGGGACCGCCAAGCCGATCAAGTGCGCTTTCAGCGGCTTCTGGAAGCCCTGACCGAGCTATCATCCCAGGTGGAGCACGAAACGGAGGGGCTGCAGGCCCGATATGTTCGGGTTTCCGACAGCGCAGCGCTCCTGTCGCAATGTCCGGAAGGGATAGCTGTGATAGCAGACCCGACCAGCACAATGGCCCGCTGCCTGGCGCGCATCGCTGCCTTGCAGGGGCAGATAGCCTTTATCGAGATGTTGCGGCAAAGCGTTCTTTCCTACGCCGAGGAGGTCGCGCTCGAGGCCGTGTCCGCGAAAAACGGCACATGGCATTCGCACCATTGAGCCCCTG
This sequence comes from Pseudomonadota bacterium, assembly GCA_023387775.1. GTDB lineage: Bacteria > Pseudomonadota > Alphaproteobacteria > Rhizobiales > Rhizobiaceae > Pseudaminobacter. The sequence continues at coordinate 10,510 of JAEWHN010000157.1, forward strand.
CAACGCGACCGGCATGATGGGCATTGTTGCGAGGCAGGCTGCAAGCCCTCTTCTCTTCGATCCGACCGGGTGCTTCCGATCGAATCGAAAGCTTTTGACCCTAGATCCGGTCGCGCAGGGCAAACCAGTTCAGCGCCAGGAACAGCAAAGGCGCCCGCAGGCGGCTGCCGCCGGGGAAGGGCGGGATCTTCAGTTCCGCAAACAGTTTCAGCCGGTCGCGGTTGCCCGCCACGGTCTCGGCATAGAGCTTGCCGACAAAGTTGGACAGCATCACGCCATGGCCGGAATAGCCGCCGGCGAAAATCACGTTCGGCATCACTTCGCGCACGAACGGCTTTCTGGGCATGGTTATGCCGACATAGCCGCCCCAGCCATGGGTGATCTCCACCTCCTTCAGTTCGGGATAGAGCTCGGCGATCTGCTTGCGGATGTGGATATGAATGTCCTTGGGATCATCCACCGCATAGACCTCGCGCCCGCCGAACAGCAGCCGCCCGTCCTTGGACTTGCGGAAGTAGCGCACGACGAAGCGTGAATCGTCGACCGACTCACCGCCGGGAATGACCGGGCTGTCGGCGCCTAGCGGCACCGTGGCACCGATGAAGGAGCCGATGGGCATGACGTGGGCCGAACTCACCGGTTCCAGCTTGCCGCCATAGGCGTTGACCGCGATCAGCCCCTTGTCGGCGGTGATGGTGCCGAACGGGGTGGTGACGCGCACCTTGCCGCCGGAAGAGGTGATGCCGGTTGCCGGCGTCTTCTCGAACAGCTGCGCGCCGGCAGCGGCCGCGACGCGCGCGGTTCCGATCGCGAGCTTCAGCGGGTGGATATGGCCGGTGCCTGTGTCGCGCGTGCCGCCGAAATAGGTGGTCGAACCCAGGCGTTCGGCCGTTTCCTTCGCATCCATGAAGCTGACGTGCTTGTAGCCGAAGCGCGTCGCCAGGATCTCGGCATGCGCCTTGTAGGCATCGACGAAGCGCGGCTTGTGCGCGACCGACAATTGCCCCGGCATGAAGTCGATGTCGATCTCATGCACGCGGGCGAAGTCGAGCAGATGGGTTTTCGCCTCTTCGGCAAGGTCGAACAGCGCCTTGGCGCGGGTGAAGCCGAGTTCGGCTTCAAGCTCCTCGGCCCAGGCGCGCTGGCCGGTGCCGAGTTGGCCGCCATTGCGGCCGGAGGCGCCGTCGCCGAAGCGATGCGCCTCTATAAGAACGACATTGACGCCGGCTTTGGCCAGATGCGCCGCCGCCGAAAGGCCGGTGAAGCCGCCGCCGATGATGACGACATCGGCGCCGCGGTCGCCGTCGAGAGCAGGATAGGCCGGCCGTTCGCCGGCCGTCTCCTCATACCAGGAATATCCTGGCGAGATCGGACTGCTGTGGGTCATGGGATCGGCCTTCAAACATTCAGAAGCAGGTATTCCCGCTCCCACGGGCTGATCACTTCCATGAAGGTCTCGAACTCGGCGCGCTTGATGGCCGCATAGGTGGTGACGAAGGGCTCGCCGAGGATGGCGCGGAGGTCCTCGTCCTGCTCGAACAGGTCAACCGCCTCCAGCAATCCGCGCGGCAGATCGATCTGGTCCTCGTTGGCCGTGGTCAGGATCGGCGCGTCCGGCTTCAAGGCCTTGTTCATGCCGATGAGCCCGCAGGCAAGCGAAGCAGCCAGCGCCAGATAGGGGTTGGCGTCGGACGACGGGATGCGGTTTTCCACGCGCCGCGCAGCCGGATCGGAGCGAGGCACCCGGAACGCCACGGTGCGGTTGTCATAGCCCCACTTGTTGTTCACCGGCGCCGAAGCCGCCTGGGTGAGCCGGCGATAGGAGTTCACATAGGGTGCGAACATCACCAGTGCATTCGGCACATGGCGCTGCATGCCGCCAAGGAAGTTGAAGAAGGTTTCCGTCTCCGAGCCCTCGGGAGCCGAGAACACGTTCTGGCCCGTCTTGCGGTCGATGATGGACTGGTGGATGTGCATGGCCGAGCCCGGCTGGCCCTGGATCGGCTTGGCCATGAAGGTGGCGTAGGTGTCGTGCTTGAGCGCCGCCTCGCGGATGGTGCGCTTGAACAGGAATACCTGGTCGGCAAGCTCGACCGGGTCGCCATGGCGCAGGTTGATCTCGAGCTGGCCGGCGCCTTCCTCATGGATCAGAGTGTCGATCTCCAGGCCCTGGCTCTCCGAGAAATGATAGATATCGTCGATCAGTTCGTCGAACTCGTTGACGCCGGCGATGGAATAGCCCGCGCCGCCGCCGATCGGCCGGCCGGAGCGTCCGACGGGCGGCGTCAGCGGATAATCTGGGTCCGGATTCTTGCGGACGAGGTAGAACTCGATTTCCGGCGCCACGACCGGCTTCAGGCCCTTCGCTTCATAAGCGGCGACAACGCGCTTCAGCAGGTTGCGCGGGGTGAACTCGACCGAGCGGCCGTCCTGGTGGACGAGGTCGCAGATGACCTGCGCCGTCGGGTCCTCTTCCCAGGGAACGGCGCTAAGGGTGGAAAGATCGGGCACCAGCTTGAGATCGCCGTCGTCTTCCGGATAGGCAAAACCGTTGCCATCTTCCGGATAGCCACCGGAGATGGTCATCATGAACACGGCCGAAGGCAGCGCCAGTGAGGTGTTGGAGGTGAATTTGCTGGTTGGCATCATCTTGCCGCGCGCAACACCCGCCTGGTCGGGGGTGATACATTCGATATCTTCGATACCGCGCCACTCAAGCCATTCGCCAGCTTCCTTCCAGTTCTTTACGCCCCGCAGATTTTTCACGAATGCGGGCACACGAGTGCGTCCCCCGGCCTTCGAGGGGCGAACTTCCTTTTTAGGGGCAGGCATCAATCACCAAGATTTGTTTCGGATGCGCGAGTATAGCCACGCGTAACGGCGGAAGAAAAGGGGGATGAAGACTTTTGCAAACCGGCCGCGCCCGGGCAGGTTCAACCGCGCAGGCCGTCCAAAAGCCGGTTCAGCACTGGTTGCAGCACTTCGGGCGTGATGGGCTTGGCAACGACCGCATCGACCACCGGCAGTTCGGAAATACCTTCCCCGCTCACGATTCGCACCGTCAGCAGAATCACCCTCGGAGCACGCGCGCCGAGCCGCTGGCGCAGCGCCATCAGCGGTGGCATGAGCAGGTCGCAATCGCGATTTTCGGTGCCGCCGTCCAGGAGGACGATGCCCGGAAGCTGCGCGTCCAGCGTCTTCAAAGCGGCTTCGGGGTCTTCCGAAATGGGCCGCAAACCTGACTTTTCGACGATCCGGGATATGACCACACGGTTCACCGGAGAGTTTCCGACGACGAGCGCCTTGGCAGTGTCGACGCCGCCATTTTCGTGCCCGGCGAGCGGCGCAGCCGTGTCGGTCGACACGGTTCCGCGGGCTGATCTGCTAGGTGACAATGAACCGGCTCCCCTCACTTTTCAATTTTTAGTTGAGTACGCGGTGCAAATAGTCTCCGGCGTTCATACACGTCAAGCCTAGCTCATCGCAATGTCGAGCTTGATGAAAACATAAAAAATACTGAACGACTATTTGAAGGTGGAAGTCGACGCGATTGAGTGCCGTGAAAATGGCATCACCCGCACGAAAAAAATCGTGCGGGTGATGCGAGCATTTCGGCGAGTGTGTGCGCGGCGCGGTTGCGCCGGAAGCTAGCGCGAAGACTGGGTGACGATCACCGGAATGAGCAGGTCGCCCCAGTTGCCGTTGGCATCGTGATGCCGGGCCGAGCGCACCAGTTCCACCGACACGCCCGCTTCCACCGCCTTCATGACGGCCTGGTTGAGGCGGTGAAGATCGTTGGCAACGATGCGGATCGCGGCCTGCTGTTCGGGGCTCATGGCCGAGGATTGCTCCTCGGCCCGTTCCTTGACGCGAGTTCTGGTTGTCATTGTGGTGTTTCCCTGCCTTGTCCGCGCGGTTGGGCCCGCGCAGGACGATTCTGGTTTCGACTATTCCGCCGCCGGGCGGAACTGGTCGTGTTCGGTGGATTCCTTCATGGCCGTTGTGGACGACAGGCCGCCGGTGATGGCCAGCGACACGGCGTCGAAATAGCCGGTGCCAACTTCGCGCTGGTGTTTGGTGGCG
>JAEWHN010000299.1 GCA_023387775.1 Pseudomonadota bacterium
CATGATGGGCGGCCGCGTGGCCGAGGATATCAAGTTCGGCAAGGAGAACATCACCTCCGGCGCCTCCTCCGACATCGACCAGGCCACCAAGCTCGCCCGCGCCATGGTTACCCGCTGGGGCTTCTCCGACAAGCTCGGCCAGGTCGCCTATGGCGAGAACCAGGAAGAAGTGTTCCTGGGCCATTCGGTGGCGCGCACCCAGAACGTCTCGGAAGAGACCGCCCAGATCATCGACGCCGAAGTGCGCCGCCTGATCGAGGAGGCCTACACCACCGCGCGCCAGATCCTGACCAAGAAGAAGAAGGACTGGATCGCTCTGGCCGAGGGCCTGCTGGAATACGAGACGCTGTCGGGCGACGAGATCAAGCAGCTCATCGCCGGCCAGAAGCCCTCGCGCGACCTCGGCGACGACACGCCACCCAGCCGCGGCTCCGCGGTGCCGAAGGCCGGCGCCAGCGGCGGCCGTCGCAAGAAGGGCGGCGAGGAGCCCGAAGGCGGGATGGAGCCGCAGCCGCAGGGCTGACGCCTCCACAGGCCAAGAACAGAGAAGAACGCCGCTGGCACTTGCCGGCGGCGTTTTTCTTTGGAGTGCAGCGGAAACCAAAACGCTCGTGGGCCTGCTTCTTGTCAAAATCGGAAGCGCGGATCAGCCCTTCAGCTTGGCGTTGCAGAGGCTGTAATAGCCACCGCCCTTCTGGATCCACTTGAGGCCGCCCAGCGCATTGGCATCCTTGTTTGCGTAGTACTGCTCCAGGCAGGTGTGCAGCCGCGCCTTGCCCGGCGTTTCGTTGGAGAACTTGCTGTCGACGGCGCTGGGGAACTTGACGCCGCGCGGCGCGGTGGTGGTAGGTTTCTCCGGCTCGCCCTTGTAGGTCGCGTGGCCCAGGTTAGGAACGGTCTCGTCCTCGGCAGCGGATGCGCCGCACTCGGCCTTTCGGAATTGGTTCCAGGACTTGCCGCCAAGCGTGCCGGCATCCTTGGCGGCGTTATACTTGGCGCTGCATTCCTTCATGGTGAGACCCTTGCCGGCGGCAGGTGCGTTCTTGCTGGTCTTGGCTGACTTCTTCTCTGGCTTGGCGGGCTCGGTCGCCGTTGCACCGGCAGCGGCGGCGCACTCGGCCTTGCGGAACTGATTCCAGCTTTGGCCGTTCAAGGTCCCGGCCTGCTTGGCCGCATTGTACTTGGCGCTGCATTCCTTCATGGTGAGCGCGCTCGCCGGCGCTGCCATGAAACAGGCAATCACCGCGAGGCCGGATAGGGTGACAAGTCGATTGATGAGCATGGCATTTCTCCGTTGCTGCCGCCCTCGAACATTCCGCACGCGCTAGCTCGCGGCGGCATCGGCGCCAGTGCCTAGTAATGCGCGACGGGGTTGCTGCGTTCCGGTGCGGGACGAGGTGAGAGCGGAGCGGGCCTGTTGCGTCTGGAAGGGGGAGCGTTGGAAAGTGCTGCACGCGGCCGCGGCGGCAGGGCGCGTGATCGACAAGGCTGCAAAACCGGCCTGATCGAGAAGAATTTTGAAAGATTCGTAACAGAGAATCACACAATGTGATGCATCTCGCCCGACTTCCTATGGCAAAAGCGGCCGCGGGAGCGAGAGTCACGACTGGGGATACTGGACGCGTATGAGCAGGCGCTATTTCGGCACGGACGGAATCCGGGGACGGGCCAACAAATTTCCGATGACGGCCGAAATCGCCATGAAGGTAGGGATGGCGGCTGGCCTTTCCTTCCAGCGTGGCAACCACCGCCACCGCGTCGTGCTGGGCAAGGACACGCGCCTGTCGGGCTACATGATCGAGAACGCGATGGTGGCCGGCTTCTGCGCGGCCGGCATGGACGTGTTCCTGCTCGGCCCCGTTCCGACGCCAGCGGTGGCCATGCTCGCCCGCTCGCTGCGCGCCGACATCGGCGTGATGATCTCTGCCTCCCACAATCCCTACTTCGACAATGGCATCAAGCTGTTCGGGCCTGACGGCTACAAGCTGTCGGACGAGATCGAGATGCGCATCGAGGCGCTGCTCGACCAGAACATCGACATAGCCTTGGCCGATGCCGACGCGCTGGGGCGCGCCAAGCGCATCGACGGCGTTCACGACCGCTATATCGAATTCGCCAAGCGCACCCTGCCGCGCTCCATGTCGCTGGCGGGCCTGAGGATCGTCATCGACTGCGCCAACGGCGCCGCCTACAAGGTGGCACCGGCTGCGCTGTGGGAACTCGGGGCCGAGGTCATCGCCATCCATGACGACCCCAACGGCTTCAATATCAACGAGGAATGCGGCTCGACGCACCCCGCCAGCCTGGCCAAGAAGGTGCACGAGGTGCGCGCCGACATCGGCATCGCGCTCGATGGCGACGCCGACCGCATGGTGATCGTGGACGAGAACGGCACGGTGATCGAAGGCGACCAGATCATGGCGCTGATTGCCGAATCCTGGCACGATGCGGGCCGGCTTTCCGGCGGCGGCGTCGTGGCCACCGTCATGTCCAACCTGGGCCTTGAGCGCTTCCTCGACAATATCGGCCTGCAGCTTCACCGCACCAAGGTGGGCGACCGCTATGTGGTCGAGCACATGCGCGCGCACGGCCTGAATGTCGGCGGCGAGCAATCCGGCCACATGGTGCTCTCCGACTTCTCCACCACCGGCGACGGCCTGGTTTCGGCCCTGCAGGTGCTGGCCTGCCTGAAGCGGCAGAACAAGCCGGTGAGCGAACTGTGCCGCAAGTTCGAGCCGGTGCCGCAACTGCTGAAGAACGTCCGCTTCTCCGGCGGCAAGCCGCTCGAGGCTGCACCTGTCAAGGAAGCGATCGAGGAAGCGCGCAACCGCCTTGGCACATCGGGCCGCCTGGTCATCCGGCCTTCCGGCACCGAACCGCTGATTCGCGTCATGGCCGAGGGCGACGACCCCAAGCTGGTCGAAACCGTGGTCAACGACATCGTCGGCGTCATTGCCGACGTAAAGACCGCCGCCTGATCACATTTTTATCCGAGGGCGAGCGTTGCTGCTGCGGCCGCGCATGCGGGGCCGCCTGCTAAAAGCACTTGCCCCGAACGCCCGACAAGAAAAAGCGCGGCAGGCACTCGCCACACCGCGCTTTCCTTTTTCGATTCGTCCCGCCGCGTCAGTTCGCGCTGACGGTCACGAACTTCGTGATGAGGTAGGCTTCGGTCGCTTCCGACCCGCCCTCGACGCCGTAGCCGGAATCCTTAATGCCGCCGAACGGCACTTCGGGCAGCGACAGGCCGATGTGGTTGATGGTGGTCATGCCGGCTTCGATCTCGGTCGACAGCCGATGCTCGGCTTCGAGCGAGCTGGTGAAGGCATAGGCCGCCAGCCCGAAGGGCAGGCGGTTGGCCTCGGCGATGGCCTCGTCCAGCGTCTCGATGCGGTTGATGATCGCCAGCGGGCCGAACGGCTCCTCGTTCATCAACCGGGCGTCGGTGGGCACGTTGGCGAGCACGGTCGGCTCGAAGAAATTGCCGGTGTTGCCGATCCGCCGGCCGCCGGTGCGGAGCTCCGCACCCCTGTCGACGGCATCCTGGATCAGCGCCTCCAGCGCCGGGATGCGCCGCTCATTGGCCAGCGGCCCCATCTGCGTGTCCGCCTCGAGGCCGTTGCCGACCTTGGTGGCCCGGAAGGCATCGACAAAGCCGTCAACGAAGCCGTCGAAGGCGTTGCGCTGCACGAGGAAGCGGGTCGGCGAGATGCAGACCTGCCCGGCATTGCGCAGCTTCGAGCCCGCCAGCGCCTTGACCGCCTTGGCGAGATCGGCGTCGTCGAGCACGATGGCCGGGGCATGGCCGCCCAGCTCCATGGTCACCCGCTTCATGTGCAGCCCGGCGAGTGCGGCGAGCTGCTTGCCGATCGGCGTCGAGCCGGTGAACGAGATCTTGCGGATGACCGGATGCGGGATGAGATATTCCGAGATCTCGGCCGGCACGCCGAAGACGAGGCCGATCACGCCCGCGGGCACGCCAGCGTCCTGGAAGGCGCGGATCAGCTCGGCCGGGGAAGCCGGCGTCTCCTCGGGCGCCTTGACGATGATGGAGCAGCCGGTGGCAAGTGCTGCCGAAAGCTTGCGCACCACCTGGTTGATCGGGAAATTCCACGGCGTGAAGGCGGCGACCGGGCCGACCGGCTCCTTGGTCACGACCTGGCGCACGTTCGCGGCGCGGGCCGGCACGATCTGGCCATAGGTGCGGCGCGCTTCTTCGGCGAACCAGTCGATGATGTCGGCCGCGGCCATGATCTCGACGCCAGCCTCGGCGAGCGGCTTGCCCTGCTCGCGCGTCATCAGCCAGGCGATATGGTCCTTGCGCGCGCGCAAGAGGTCGGCCGCCCTGCGCATGATCTTGGAGCGCTCGAATGCCGACACCTTGCTCCAGGTCGCGAAGCCGCGCTCGGCCGCGGCGAGCGCGGCATCGAGGTCCTCGCGCACGGCATGGGCGACCGTGCCGATCTCATCGCCCGTCGCCGGATCGATGACGGGAATGGTGCGGCCGCCCTGGCCATCGCGCCATTCGCCGTCGATCAGCAGCTTCGTGTCGGTATAGGTATAGGCGGCTTCGGCCATCAGGGGTCTCCGTAGTTTCTCGGGGTCGTCGCTGCGAGGAAGATCAGCGCGCAGGGGTAGCGGCTTATCGCACCCGTTTGTGTTGTTTTGAATCGGGGCGAGCAGCGGTTCCGTGTAAGGGCGAGAGGCGGGGGAATTCCGTCGCGCTTCGCACCGGTGGGCGAGGTCACCTCATCGATAATGAATTCCGGGTTGCTCGCGAGCGCGCGCGGCATGCAGATACGCTGTTTTTGGCCAGCTGACAATTCTTGCCGGTGCGGCCGGCGATTTCCGGCTCAGGCGATTGGTCCGCTGCCGTCGAGGTCCGCTGCGTTCAGTTGCTGCCGGCCGGCTTGGGGTCGGGATAGAGATCCGAGCTCAGTTCGCCGCCGATGCCCCAGTTGGTCTTTTCCACGTCCTCGATGATGACATGGATCGACTGGGGGTTGCCGCCACATACGCTGACGAAGCTGTCGGTGAGCGCCTTGACCAGCTGGCGCTTCTGCTCGACCGTGCGGCCGCTGAACATTTCCACCTTGATGACCGGCATGGCCTCGGTTCTCCGTTGTCGGGGACGCCCTCTCGTGGTGAGCAAACGTGGTTAAGCGGCACTTAACCTTTACTCGCCATTATCCATGCGAAATTCAACTGGCCTCAGCGTTGCGCGCGGGGTTCGCAGAGGTAGAGACAATGCACGAGTTTTCCAAGCGGCTTCTCGCCGCCTTGGCCATGACTGGCCTGTCCACCCCCGTCATGGCAGCCGATCTTTATGAGCCGCAGGTCGTTGAAGCGCCGCAGGTGGTCTACCAGCAAGTGGCCGTCGGCGGCTGGTACCTGCGCGGCGATTTGGACTACCACTGGACGCAATTCCGCGGCGCCGATTACATCACCTATGGCGTCTGCGATTCCGGCTGCGGCCCGGTTCCCGTGCCTGGCTCGAAATCCTTCGACTTCGGCAACCTCAAGGGGGCGATGTCGCTGGGCGCCGGCGTCGGCTACCAGGTCAACGACTATTTCCGCACCGACCTGACCGTGGACTACTGGTTCAAGTCGAATTTCAACGGCCAGACCTCCGACTTCACCGACGTTTCCAAGGACACCTCGTCCTATACAGCGCTGGTGCTGCTGGCCAACGCCTATGTCGACCTGGGCACCTGGAACCGCGTCACGCCCTATGTCGGCGCGGGTATCGGCGGCGCCCAGGTGAAATGGGGCGACCTGAGGAACCAGTTCCCCGGCGTGGACGACCGCCACAAGGGCGCCAAGAACTGGCGCTTCGCCTATGCGCTGATGGCTGGCGCCTCCTATTGCTTCAACAGCAATCTGGAGCTCGACGCCGGCTACCGCTTCACCCGGATCAATGGCGGACGCATGTTCGAATACGCCGACTCTTCGGCCGGCGGCCCAGGCGCCGGGCCCGGCTTCGACAAGGGCTTCAACGTGAACGAGGTGCGAGCCGGCCTGCGCTACCAGTTCGGCCCCGGCCGCACCGCCTGCGCCGAGCCTGAGGTGGTGGCCTACGAGCCGGAACCGGTGGCGCCGGTCTACAAGTAACTACGGCTTTTCTCACGGGTTCACTCCTTACTGCCGAAAGCCGCCCGGGCGAACCGGGCGGCTTTTTCGTCATGCTCGTTCCTGCATGCGAGCGCTTCGCACGGCGTCCCGGACAATTCCGCTAACCGGGCATTAGCCTTAACCGCCACTTAACCACTATGGTTAACAATGCCCCTCGACGGCAGCTGGAGCCTTCTCTTCGTCCGGCGCCAATTTCGGGGGTTTGCAACAATGAGCCTGCAATCGCGTATCGCCCTGTCGCTCGCCGCGGCGGTTCTTTGGCATTCGGCACCAGCGATGGCTGCCGACTATGAACCGCCCATCGTGATCGAGAACGCGCCGGAATACGTTCCCGTGGAGGTGGGCTCCGGCTGGTATCTTCGCGGTGACCTCGGCTACACTTTCAACAAGCCCTTCAAGGATTTCGACATTGGCGTGCTGCCCATTGCCGCCTATAGCGAAGACAACACGGCGCTGTTTGGCGGCGTCGGCATGGGCTATCACTTCAACGACTTCCTGCGCGGCGAACTGAATTTCGCCTTCCTGTCGAAGAACAAGTTCGGCGTGCTTTACGACGATGGCACTCTCGGCGTCCTCGCGTACGGCAAGAACCAGGCATGGAGCGGCATGGCGAATGCCTATGTCGATCTGGGCACCTTCGTCGGCCTGACGCCCTATGTCGGCGCAGGCCTGGGCTTCGTCTACACCAAGCGCGAACTCCACGTCGATCTGGACACCCCGTTTGGCGGTGTCGAAATCTTCGACAACAAGAAGCAGGTTTCCTTTGCCTATTCTCTGGGCGCAGGGCTCAACTACCAGGTGACCCCGAACACCTCCATCGATGTGGGCTACCAGTTTCTTTCGGCACCCGACGCCCAATATGTGGCGGTGAAGGACCTGGATTCCTACCCGGTCCACAAGGGCATCAACCTTCACCAGCTGAAAGTCGGGCTTCGCTACGATCTCTGGTAGCAGCATCGACACCACATTGGGGTGGCGGGCTGACCCGCCGCCGCATTCCCATCCGAAGGGCGCTAACGTTTCCGTCTAGGCCGGGGCTGGCATCGCGTCAGCCTTTCGGCATGCCCTCGTGAATGGCTTTCTTGATTTCGGACCGGAAAGCCGGCGTGTCGTGCTCGCCATGCACGGCAACCGCGTGCTGCACAGCCGCGTTCACCAGTTCCTCCTCCGTGTCGGCGGCAATCAGGACGGTGCACTTCATCTCGCTCGGGAATTCACGGCAGTCGATGTATTTGCGCATCTTCACCTCCCATCAGGCGGGCCGCGGGCACAGGGCCGACCAGAGCCGTCGGCCGGGCCTTGGCAAAGCGCATTCGCTCCATGGAACCTATGCCCTCGTCCGGCATGCAACAAATCACAACACCGTTCGGCGCCCCGGCAGCCGCTGCCTCAGCATGCCAGCCCGCGGCCAAAAAAATGTGAGGCTCGACCTGGCGGCCAAGCCTCACTGCAGTCAACGTAGGGAGCAACAAGTAAGAGGCCGAACGGGAACATGGGGGAAGTCCACAAAAGTGCTGATCGCCAAAAGAGGTAGCCCATAGGCGAGCCGTTGCTTTTGGCGCGGCAAGGGGCTCGGCGCACACACGCTCGTGGGGGGTGGACGCGCGGCGCCGAGCAGCTTGCCGGCCGATGGTTGCCTGAGGGCCAGGGCCCCATGTTCCGGCAAATCGCGCGCCTGGGACAGTCGGCCAAACCGCCGGGACCGGCCCATCTTCGGCGGTATGGCAGCTAGCCGATCCCCTAGGGCGATACCGAGCCCGGGTGAGACCGCCCCCCGCCAAGCAGAAGGCACATTGTCGCAAATTCGTTTTTTCCTTGCGGCCGGCGGCGCTTTGCCATATCTCCGCCCGTGGGCCACCCCTCCCCAACGAGGGGCGTGCTATCTGGAAGGATAGGATCAACATGACCACACTGCCGAAGCCGGACTTGCGTCCGGCCAATCCCAATTTCTCATCCGGCCCTTGCGCAAAGCGCCCTGGCTGGTCTCTCCAAGCTCTCGCAGACGCGGCCCTCGGCCGCTCCCACCGTGCCAAGATCGGCAAGACCAAGCTCCAGCAGGCAATCGACCTGACGCGTGAGGTCCTGCAGGTGCCGGCCGACTATCGCATCGGCATCGTGCCGGCGTCCGACACCGGCGCGGTCGAAATGGCGCTCTGGTCGCTGCTCGGCGCCCGCGGCGTCGACATGGTGGCCTGGGAAAGCTTCGGCGCCGGCTGGGTGACCGACGTCGTCAAGCAGCTGAAGCCGGCGGATGTCCGCACCTTCGAAGCGCCCTATGGCGAACTCGTCGACTTCGCAAAGGTCGATTTCAACCGCGACGTGGTGTTCACCTGGAACGGCACCACCTCCGGCGTGCGCGTGCCGAACGCCGATTTCATTCCAGCCGACCGCCAGGGCCTGACCATCTGCGATGCGACCTCGGCCGCCTTCGCGCAGAAACTGGACTTCGCCAAGCTCGACGTGGTGACCTTCTCCTGGCAGAAGGTGCTGGGTGGCGAAGGCGCGCATGGCATGCTCATCCTGTCGCCGCGCGCCGTGGAGCGGCTTGAGACCTACAAGCCGGCCTGGCCGCTGCCAAAAATCTTCCGCCTGACCAAGGGCGGCAAGCTCATCGAAGGGATCTTCAAGGGCGAGACCATCAACACCCCCTCCATGCTGGCGGTGGAAGACTATCTCGATGCGCTCAACTGGGCGAAGTCGATCGGCGGCCTCGAGGCCCTGATCGCCCGCGCCGACAGTAATTTCGCGGTCATCGACACCTTCGTCGAAAAATCGCCCTGGCTCGCCAATCTGGCGACCGACCCGGCGACGCGATCGAACACCTCGGTCTGCCTCACCATCGTCGACGGGCAAGTCACCGCGCTCGACGCGGAGGCGCAGGCCGCCTTCGCCAAGGGCATCGTGACCGCCCTGGACAAGGAAGGCGTCGCCTATGACATCGGCGCCTACCGCGACGCGCCTTCGGGCCTGCGCATCTGGACCGGCGCGACGGTCGAAACTTCCGACCTCGAAGCGCTGACGCACTGGCTCGACTGGGCGTTCACAAATCAGAAGGCCGCGCTCGCCAAGGCGGCCTGAGCTTTTCAAGCATATGGCGGCCGGGTTGGGACGGCCGCCAAACCCCACGATGATTTGAATTTCACCTGATGGAGGCCTTTCATGGCACCTCGCGTACTCGTATCCGACAAACTCTCCCCCACTGCCGTCCAGATCTTCAAGGATCGCGGTATCGAGGTGGACTATCTGCCCGACCTCGGCAAGGACAAGGAAAAGCTCGCCGAAGTCATCGGCCAATATGATGGCCTCGCCATCCGCTCGGCCACCAAGGTCACCGAGAAGCTGATCGCCGCCGCGACCAACCTCAAGGTCGTC
>JAEWHN010000304.1 GCA_023387775.1 Pseudomonadota bacterium
CGGCATCGACATGTTCGACTGCGTCATGCCGACCCGCGCCGGCCGCCACGGCCTGGCCTATACGCGGCGCGGCAAGATCAACCTGCGCAATGCCCGCCACGCGGACGACCACCGCCCGCTCGATGAGGAAAGCGATTGCCCGGCCGCGCGCGACTATTCGCGTGCCTATCTGCACCATCTGGTGCGCTCGCAGGAGGCGCTGGGCGCCATGCTACTGACTTGGAACAATCTTTCCTACTATCAGCGCCTGATGCAGGACATTCGCGACGCCATCGAGCAGGGCAGGTTCGCGGATCGAACGGCGGAGATTTCCGAAGGCTGGGCGAGGGGAGACATCCCCGTTCTTTGACGACCGGCCCAAGCCGGCCAGCGACCACCGGGAGGACTAATGGACAGCGAGGAATTTCGGCACTGGTCGCACAAGGCGGCCGATTGGGGCGCGGACTATCGCGAGACCCTGCGCGACCGGCCGGTGAGGGCGCAGACCCAGCCGGGCGAAATCGCCGCGCAGATCGCCGCCGCCCCGCCCGAAGCAGCCGAGCCGATGGAGCAGATTTTCGCCGATTTCGAGCAGAAAATCCTGCCCGGCATGACACATTGGCAGCACCCGCGCTTCTTCGCCTATTTCCCGGCAAATGCGGCGCCGGTGTCGGTCGTGGCCGAATATCTGGTCACTGTCATGGCGGCGCAATGCATGCTCTGGCAGACGTCGCCGGCGGCCACCGAGCTTGAAACCCGCGTCATCGACTGGCTGCGCCAGGCGCTGGGCCTGCCCGACGGCTTTTCCGGCGTAATCCAGGACAGCGCCTCCTCCGCCACGCTCGCGGCCGTGCTGACCATGCGCGAGCGCGCGCTGGAATGGCAAGGCAACAGGCGGGGGCTTTCCGGGCAGGGCCGCCTGCGCGTCTATGCGTCCGACCAGGTGCACACTTCCATCGACCGCGCCATCTGGGTTGCCGGCATCGGCGAGGAAAATCTCGTCCGCATTCCAACCGCCGGCGCGTTGCGGTCCATGGATGCGGCCGCGCTCGAGGCAGCAATCGTCGCCGACAAGGCGCAAGGGTTCCTGCCCGCCGGCATCATCGCCTGCGTGGGCGGCACCAGTGTCGGCGCCACGGATGACATCGACGCTGTCGCATCAATCGCCAGAAAACACGGGCTCTATTTGCATGTGGACGCCGCCTGGGCCGGCTCGGCGATGATCTGCCCGGAATTCCGCCATTTCTGGGCTGGCATAGAAGGCGCGGATTCCATCGTCTTCAATCCGCACAAATGGCTGGGCGCGCAGTTCGACTGCTCGGTGCAGTTCATTCGCGACCCCGATTCGCTTGTCCGCACGCTGGCGATCAAGCCGGAATACCTGAAGACGCATGGCAAGGACGGGATCATCAACTATTCGGAATGGTCGGTGCCGCTGGGGCGCCGCTTCCGGGCGCTGAAACTGTGGTTCCTGCTGCGTGCGCACGGGCTGGAAGGCCTGCGCGGCATGATCCGCAACCATGTCGCCTGGGCCGAGGCGCTGACGGTGCGGCTTGGTGGCGCGCCCGATTTCGAGATCGTCACCCAACCGATGCTGTCGCTGTTCTCCTTCCGCCATGCGCCAAATGGCGTCGAGGACCTCGACGAGCACAATTTGCGCCTCGTCAACGCCATCAACGACGACGGCCGCATCTACCTGACCCAGACGCGAGTGGACGGCCGGGTCGCCATCCGCTTCCAGGTGGGCCAGTTCGAGGCGACCGAGGCAGATGTTGCCCAAGCCTTCGATGTCATCGCTGAGGTCGCGGCGCGGCTTCATGCCGGGCAGGGGGCGTGACGGGCATAGCCAAACTTCCGTTGTCTTTCGTTTTGCAATAGGATCCACCGAAACGAAGACTGGAGTTGCCTCGTGTTCCTGTCGGCTCGGCATGCTGAAATCATCCAGATGGCCAAGGATTCCGGCCGGGTCCTGGTCGACGATCTGGCAACCCGTTTCGGGGTGACCCCGCAGACCATCCGCAAGGATTTGAACGATCTTTGTGAGCAGCGGCTGCTGAGCCGCATCCATGGCGGCGCGCTGCTGCCTTCGGGCATCGAGAACATGGAATACGAGGCCCGTCGCAAGATTGCGGCGGAAGAAAAGGGGGCGATCGGCCGCGCCGCCGCCCGGCTGATCCCCGACAAGGCCTCGCTCTTCATCAACATCGGCACCACGACGGAAGCGGTCAGCAATGCGCTTCTGGACCACAAGGGGCTGATGGTTATCACCAACAACATCAATGTTGCCAACAGATTGCGCGTGTATCCTGAGATTGAGGTGGTGATTTCAGGCGGCGTCGTGCGCAGTTCCGATGGCGGCATCGTCGGCGAGGCGGCAGTCGATTTCATCAAGCAGTTCAAGGTCGACTATGCCGTCATTGGCGTCTCCGCGATTGACGAGGACGGCGCCTTGCTCGATTTCGATTTCCGCGAGGTCAAGGTGGCGCAGGCCATCATCGCCAATGCACGCCATGTGATCCTGGTGGCCGACGCCACAAAGTTCGAGCGCATGGCGCCGGTGCGCATCGGCCACCTGTCGCAGGTCAACACCTTCATCACGGACCGTTGCGAGCTCGAGGGCATACGCGACGTCTGCCGCGAATCGGGTGTGCAACTAATCGAAACTGAGCGGTAGTCTCACGGCAACGGCCGGCATTCTGCCCTGCTCGATCAATTTTCGTTTGACATTCGTTCCCGCGGCCAAACAATTCTGCGGCGGCTCCGACCGAATGGCGACTGATGCCGCGGGTAGTCGACGGAGGTAGACGGATGAGCAATCTCGTGCTGGCAATCGACCAGGGCACTACCTCAAGCCGGGCCATCGTGTTTGATGCGCAAAGGCGGGTGGTCGGCGTCGGCCAGCAGGAGTTCCCGCAGCATTTCCCCGCCTCTGGCTGGGTGGAGCACGACCCGGAGCAGATCTGGCAGAGCGTCATCGCGACCTGCAGGGCAGCGCTTGCCCAGGCGAAATGCGAGGCGCGGGACATTGCCGCCATCGGCATCACCAACCAACGCGAGACGGTGGTGATCTGGGACAGGCACACCGGCGAGCCGATCCACAACGCCATCGTGTGGCAGGATCGCCGCACGGCTCCCCTGTGCGCAAAGCTCAGGAAGCAGGGGCTGGAGCCCGTCTTCTCGCGCAAGACCGGGCTGTTGCTCGATCCCTATTTCTCCGGCACCAAGCTTGCCTGGATGCTCGACCGCGTGAAGGACGCCCGCAAGCGCGCGGAGCGGGGCGATCTTCTGGCCGGCACCATCGACAGTTTCCTGATCTGGCGCCTCACCGGCGGCAAGGTGCATGCCACCGACGCAACCAACGCGTCGCGCACGCTGCTCTACAACATCCGCACCAACGAATGGGATGCCGAGCTGCTGCGC
>JAEWHN010000134.1 GCA_023387775.1 Pseudomonadota bacterium
CTTCTCGTAGTGTTCCTTGGAGGTGATGCCCGCTTGGCGCGACGAGATCAGCGTCTCGAACAGCGGCTCCGGCTTGATCGTGTGGATGCGCACGGTCGACGCGTCGACCACTTCCACGTCCTTGAAATTGTAGAACCAGCGGCCCCAGGTCGAGAAGAATTCCGGATCCTCGTGATGGAACACACGGTTGAGCGAGAACGCGACGTCATCGGCATCCATGACGGTGCCGTCATGCATCTTCACGCCAAGGCGCAGCTTCAGTTCCCAAACCGTAGGCTCGATCTTCTTCCACTCGGTGGCGAGCCCCGGTCTGAAGGCAACCGGACTGGAAAACAGGTCGCGCTCGATAAGGGTGTCATAGACCTGATAGAGCATGGGGGCGCTATCGTTTCCGGTCTGGGACTGAACGTCGAAAGTGTCGATCTGCGTCGGCAAGGCGATGCGCAATTCGGCGGCCGCCGCGGGAAGCGCGGTCGAGGCGGCGAGAAACGCCGCAAGCGCTACGGAAGTGGTGATACTTTTCATCGTGTCCATACTTCTTTCAGGGGGTGAGTTCGGTTGCCTGGTCGAGCCAGAGCGGATTGGTCCAGGCGCGTCGGCCCTGCCGGTCGGCGACGGCGATGCGGCACCAGGCGCCTTGAAAACGCGAAACGTCGAGCCGCACTTCGGTCAGTTCCTCCCCTTCCGGATCGGCATGGGCGCGCGCATTGTCGCTGACCGGCCCGACAGCCATCACCGCGGCGGCCGGCGAACAGCGGACGACGAGCGTATCGTCCTCGCGGGTGATGTCGTGGATCTCCGGTCCCTGGCTGGCGTAGAATGCGCCGGCATGCAGGGCGGCGAGCAGGGCCTCGGGGCTATTCTGCTCGGCCTTCACCATCACCCAGCCGCCGAATGCATCGCCGTTCTTCCAGTGGCTGTCATCGACGGCGATGGCCAGCAGGCGGTGCCCTTCGGACAGCAGCGCATCGAGCATGACAAGTCCGTCGCCGCGGTCGGTATGCACCTGGCTGGTGTGATTGTAGACTTCGACAGCCTGCGCGGCCTCGATGGCTCGGCCATCCTCCATCGTCAGTTGATACCAGTGCGGGTGGGCGATGGCCACGAAGGCACCGGCAGCACGTGCGCGGCGCGCGATTTCCGGACCGGTCTCCTCGGGAGCGGGCGGTGCAAAGCCCAGGGGCAGGCCGACGGCAAGGATATGCCACTCGACATTCCGTGTCGTCGCGGGCGCATGCAGTTCGGCGCCGAGGATCGTGGTGAAATCGTCGGTGCGGAACGCCCGGGTATCGGTAAGCGGAAAGCCGTACTTGGCGCGGAAATGATCGCTGACGACGGTGAAGTCGTAGCCGGCCGCGCGGTAGCGCCGGCAGACCTCCCCGGCATCGATCGTGCCGTCAGAGGCCGATGAATGTCCGTGCAGGTTGCCCTTCCAGAACCGTCCGGGTGCCTGAAATGCCTGAAGCATCGTTCGTTCGTCTCCTGTCGCCCGCGCTTTTGCGGGCTCGCATGGGGAGGACACAACGGAAGTTCCGTGACAGGCCTGTTACAGCGGCGTCGTTCGGCGGCGCTTTCACATTAGTTTCACGCCAGGTTGGCAACTTGGTCGAGCAAAGCGGAACGGACGGAGTTGAGTTGCCATGGTGACGATGGAGACCGACGGCAACGAAGCCTGGCGGCAGATTCATGACAAACTTGCCGAAGCGATCCGCATGGGCGAATTCGCCGACGGCAGCTATCTACCGCCGCAGGCCGAGCTGATGGAGAGGTTCGCAACCGGCCGCCACGCACTGCGCCGTGCGCTCAGGGCACTCAAGCAGGACGGGATGATCGAAGGCGGCCAGGGCGCACGAAGCAGGCTGGTCGGCAGTCGGCTGCAACTGCCCGTATCAATCCGCACGCGCTTCTCGACGGCCGTGGAAAGCATGGGCCTGCCGGGCAAGGCGGCGCTGCTGTCGGCCCGCCGCCGCATTCCCAACCCGCGGATCGCCCGGCTGCTCGGCCTTTCACGCCTAGTACCGGTGCCGGTGGCGGTCATCCTGCGTAGCGTCGCCGAAAGGCCCGTCTCGCTGTCGTATCATCACTTCTCGCCGGCGGTCGTATCCCAACTGCCCGCGATCCCTGCGGACAATCCGAGCATCACGCAGTTGTTCAGATCTCTCGGCATCCCCGATTTCATCCGCCACGATACCTATGTCAGCGCGAGACTACCGGGCGAGACTGAAGCCGTGGAGCTCAAGGTGCGCCGCAGTGAACCGGTTCTGACGGTCATCGGCCAGAATCTGACTCCGAACGGCGAACCGCTCGAAATTTCCGAGTCGGTTTTCCGAGCTGACAATCTCGACCTGCTATTCAGTTTCCCGGCGGCAGCCCCACAACAGTAGTCGCCGTGGTAGGTCACCTGCGGCCGGTCGCCGGTCAGCGCGAGCAAGGACGACGTTTTGAAGCAAATGCTGCCGGGAGCTTATGGGCGGCGAACTCGTTTATGTCGCGCGTGCGTGCTTCACATCTCGGTCCAGAGGCATTGAGCGGTCGCGCCGATCTCGAGAAATGCACTCTGCCCGGATCAGGCCGCGTTCGATGCCGGTGTGAAGTCGGCTGCCACCGCGGCAATGTCGGCCTGTAGGGCCGCGATCCATCAGGGTCGCAGGCAGCCCCGCAGACGGAGGCTGATTGCCAATGAGTACGGACCGCGAGCGTTTCGGCCTCGCCGGGCCGCCGCCCTACAGGAAGACCGCGCCGGCGGTGGTCGCTGAGCTCCGCTCCGATTCCGAATTGGGTCTGAGCGAGGCCGAGAGCGCCTCTCGGTTGAGACTTTGTGGCCGCAATGAGCTGCAGGCGCAGGCGCCCCGTCCTGCCTGGCGCAAATTTCTCGCGGAGTTCAACAATCCGCTGGTTGCATTGCTGGTCGGCGCAGCCGCCATCTCGATGGCTCTGTGGGCCTGGGAGCGCAACGCTGTCCTGCCGTATGAGGCGGTCGCCATCCTGGCGATTGTGCTTTTCAACGTGAGCATGAGTTACGTCCAGAAGGCCCGTGCGGAACAGGCGGTGTCGGCACTGCAATCGATGACCGCCGCTCATGTGGATGTCTTGCGCGACGGCAAGAGGCGCAGCGTGCTGGCGTCGCAGCTTGTGCCGGGTGATCTCATGTTTGTCGAGGAAGGCGACATCGTTCCCGCCGACGCACGGCTGACGAAGTCGATCTCGCTGCAGATGAATGAGGCCGCGCTTACCGGCGAGAGCTTTCCCGTTTTGAAGGATATCGCCGCGATCCCGGACGAGGTGCTGCTGGGTGATCGCAGGAACATGATCTTCAGCGGTACCGTTGTCACCTATGGTCGCGGCCAGGCAGTTGTAACCGCAACCGGGATGCAGACCGAAATGGGCCGCATTGCCGATTTGCTCGAAACGACGCTGGAGCAGCCGACCCCTCTGCAGGCGGAAATCGATCAGATCGGCCGCCTGCTCGGGGTGATTGTCGCGGTCATTGCGGTCGCGATTTCCGGGACATTGTTGTTCGTCACGGGCCTCACGGGCCTGGAGGCTATCTTCGACATCCTGTTCCTGGGAATAGCTCTCGCCGTCGCCGCGGTTCCCGAGGGGCTTCCTGCGGTCGTGACCCTGGTGCTTGCAATCGCCATCAAGCGCATGGCTGCGCGAAACGCCATCGTCAGACGGATGGCAGCCGTCGAGACCCTCGGATCGGCCGATGTCATCGCATGTGACAAGACCGGGACGCTGACGCGCAACGAAATGATGGTCCGGCAAGTTGTGACCGCGAGCGGCAGCATAAGCCTTGACGGCAGCGGTTACGATCCGACGGGCGAAACTCGCAGTGACATCGACGGGCGGCTCGAGGGTCAACTGCGGGCGGAGTTCATGCGGACACTTATTGCCTCCGATCGCGCCAGCAATGCCGTCCTGCTGGAACAAGGCGCGCGTCCGGCGGCGCGAGGCGACCCGACCGAGGTCGCCCTTCTTGTTGCCGCTCGCAAGGCCGGAGTGGAGGCGGGGAAGCTTGACGCCCGTTTTGAGCGTGCAGGTGAAGTTCCGTTTTCCTCGGAACGGAAACTGATGAGCACGGTCCATGCGGATCGGGAGCAGCGAGACGCGCTCCGCGTCTTCACCAAGGGCGCGCCGGAAGTCGTCCTCGAGCGCTGCGCATATGAACTGGTCGGCGAAGGGGTTCGACCTCTGACAGCGGAGCGCAGGGCCGGCATTCTGTCGGCCAACGAGCGACTGACAAAAGAGGCATTGCGAACCCTGGGCGTCGCGTTCCGGACCTTGCCGAAAGTTGCCGCCCAGCCAATTGACCACGCCATCGAGCAAGAACTGGTCTTTCTGGGCTTGGTAGGCATGATCGACCCGCCCCGAGATGGGGTCAGGGAGTCCGTCGCCCGTGCGCTTGCTGCCGGCATTCGCGTCATCATGATTACCGGTGATCACCCGTCGACTGCGGCGGTCATCGCCGGCGAATTGGGGATTGCACATGAGAAGCGGGCGCTGAGCGGCGCAGATATCGAGGCCATGACCGACCAGGAGTTGGCGGAGACGGTTCTTCGGGCCTCTGTCTATGGCCGTGTCAGCCCCCAGCACAAGCTCCGCATAGTGACGGCATTGCAGCGGAATGGAAAGATCGTGGCGGTGACCGGGGATGGCGTCAATGACGCGCCCGCGTTGAAAGCAGCCGACATCGGCGTGGCCATGGGCATCAGCGGAACAAGCGTCTCGAGGCAGGCGGCCGACATGGTGCTCGCCGACGACGACTTCTCGACCATCGTCGCCGCTGTCGAGGATGGGCGCGCCATCTACGCCAACATCCGGAAATTCCTGTTTTACCTGCTCTCATCCAATGCGGGTGAGGTAATGACGATGTTCTTGGGGGTGCTGCTTGCGCCGGTCATCGGCTTGTCGTCGGCCGAAACCTTCTCCCTGCCCTTGCAGGCGACGCAGATACTCTGGATCAACCTGTTGACCGACGGCGCGCCGGCTCTTGCGCTGGGGGTGGAGCCTGCGGCCGCAACCGTCATGAACGTGCCTCCGCGGGCGCGGGATGCAGCCGTTGTCACAGTTGAGATGGGGCGCGACATTCTTCTCGTCGGGACGATCATGGCCCTCGGTTCACTTGCCGTCCTCGATGCCGCGCTGCCTGGAGGCCTGCTCGAGGGTACCGGCTCCCTGGCATATGGGCAGACGATGACATTCACGACCTTGGTGATGTTCCAGATGTTCAACGTCTTCAACGCGCGTTCCGAGACGCAAAGTGCGTTTGCCAACCCGTTCGTCAACCGTTGGCTATGGATGGCGGTCGGTCTTTCCATTGGGCTTCAGGTGGCCGTGGTATACGTGCCGTTCCTGCAGGAGGCATTCGCGACAGTGCCCTTGAGCGGCGGAGACTGGCTCGTGTGCGCGGCAGCGGCAAGTTCGGTCCTCTGGTTGCGAGAACTCTCGAAGCTCGTTGTCCGCTATCGGAAATGAGGAATCGTCGTCCCGGCGCGGCTTCGACGATGGTTGGTATCAAACGGTTGGATTAAGATCGGGCTCGGTGGGCCGAGAGATCGGCACTCCACCGACAGCAACATGGGAGAAGCTGGCATGTATCCGCATATTCTAATAGCGACGGACGGATCGGAGCTTGCATACAAGGGCCTCGAGCAAGGCCTAGCGCTGGCGAGTGCGCTGGGCAGCAGGGTCACGATCATCCACGTGACAGAGCCATATCCCGCCATGGCCCTGCCGGGTTTCGGGTGGCCGAGCACGCCTGACGAAATCGGAGCCTACATGGAGCGCAGCGAGAAGTATGGTGCTTACATTCTCTCCTCCGCCAAGGCCAAGGCAGAGCAGATGGGCGTGGCCGCGGAAACCGTCTATGTCGATCAGGCCAGACCGGCCGAAGCCATCATCGAGACGGCAGAAGACTTGCTTTGCGATGCCGTCGTCATGGCTTCGAACGGCCGCCGCGGCCTCAGCAAGCTGCTGCTCGGGAGCCAGACGCTTGAGGTGCTGACGAAGACCAAGATTCCCGTCCTGGTGGTGAGGTGACAAACTCATTTCACACCACCGACGATTGTCGCCGCGGGGGAGGGGCCTTCGTCCGCACCGGCGGACATTCGATGCCGACCGGCTGACGGTGCACTAACCCGATCAGGCGGCGACGGTCCCGAACAGCCAGCCGATGCCGGCAGTCGCTGCCATGGCTGCCGCTCCCCAGAACAGCACACGTCCAGCGCCCACCATGGGGCTCGCACCTCCGGTCTTCGCGCCAACCGCGCCCAGTCCGGCGAGGAACACCAGGGATGCGGCAGCGACAGCCGGGATCAGTACGCCGAAAGGAACGGCCAGGGCAACGATCATCGGCAGTGCCGCGCCAGCGGCAAAGGTCAGGGCGGAGGTAATCGCTGCCTGAACGGGCCTGGCGGCAACAACTTCTGAAATGCCCAACTCGTCCCGTGAATGTGCGCCCAGCGCGTCTTTCGCCATCAGCTGCTTGGCAACCTGGCGGGCGAGATCCTGGTCGAGACCGCGGTCGACATAGATTTGCGTCAGCTCCTGGAGCTCGCTCTCGGGATCCTCTCGCAACTCCCGCCGCTCCCGCGCAAGATCGGCCTGTTCGGTGTCCGCTTGCGAGCTGACCGAGACAAACTCGCCCGCCGCCATCGACATCGCACCGGCAACAAGGCTGGCAAGGCCAGCAACCAGAACCTCTGGTTTGCCGGTCGAAGCGGCGGCGACGCCGACGATCAGACTTGCAGTCGAAACGATCCCATCGTTCGCGCCGAGAACCGCCGCCCGCAGCCACCCGATCCGCGCGACGAGATGCCGTTCCGGATGCGACAAAGATCTTATCAACCGACCCTCCACAAAGCATGGTTCGACAATTCGAAACCTCGGTGCGAGACACCGTATCTGCTATTTAACCGTATTTGGAAACGTCGGGAGCGGTTTCCGCCAGGATATCGGCTGGGGCGCAGAAGGTGAAATCGTGGAACAGCACCACGGCTTATGAATGTCGGCATTGGCTTCCGCCGGGTCGCGCACGATCAGCGGTGCAGCGAGCAGGCGTTGCTCCTGCAACCCCACATGCGAGTGCATCCAGAAGGTGCCCGGACGCGCGACCGGCCTGTCGCTCGGCGGTAGCAACAGAGCCGTTCATTGTCATGCCGGATGACTAGTAGCGCTTACGCGACGTTCTGGCTGGATTGGTCGTCTATGTGGTCTCTGGAATTGAACCGCACGATACGGTCGCCGTTATAGGGTGGTTGTCCTTTCCGCTTGATCGGCCAACCCATCGAAGATGATCACCTCATCGAACTGCTTTCCCTTCGCCTTGTGCATATTCATCACGACGACGCCCGACTCGGGCTTCGCGTTTGTCGAAAAGTGCTCCTGAACGAAGGCCTGCCGCGTGATGACTAGGGCATTGCGATAGCCGCCATTGTCCCGCCAATCCTGAGACAGCTCCTGACGACGCTGGGTACCCCTGTGCGATCTCCTTCAGGCGGGCACAGCCCCCCTTCCTCCAAGACCCGCCGCACGTCCCGCCAATCCTTGTCGGGGTCGCCGTGAGGACGACAGCACAAGCCTGCTCATTGTGTCACGCTGCCGAGAGCTTCCCTTCTGCACGGCGGAGCGAGAAGATTGCTCTTTGCTCCGGCGCAACGAAGCAAGGCTGATCTTGGGGGAGAATGACCCCCTTGAAGGAGCAATCTCCCATGGTTCGAACGCCGAGGGTCCATCCTGACATGCCGGTAGACGAGGTCATGCGCCGGTGGCCCGCGACGATCCGGGTGCTGGTCCGCCGTCGCATGCTCTGCGTGGGATGTCCGATCGGACCGTTCCATACCATTTCCGAGGCCTGCCGTGAGCATGGCGTGCCTGAAAGCGAGTTCCTGACGGAACTGGAAGCAGTTTTGGCGGACTGAGGCTTCAGCTGCGCCGCCGGTTCTCGGCAATCAGCATGAGGCCGTGCGGATCGGTGACAGTGACCTTCTGACGTCCGCCACGAACCAGCCCCTGGGTTTCCCAGGCGCTGAGCAGCCGGCTCACAGTATGCAGCGTGGTGCCGGTCATCTCGGCGATGTCCTGGCGGGTGATCGGAAAATCGATCTCGATCCCCTCCGGCGTCTTGCGCCCGGACTGCTGCACGAGCCGCAGCACGGTACGGGCGATCCGCTGTTCGACCTGCTCGGTCGCCATCTGCATGACCTGCCTTTGCGTATCCTCGAGCCGAGCTCCGATCGTCTGGTAGGCTGCCGTGCTGAAGGCTGGAACCCGCGCCACCAGGCCGGGCCATGCAGCATTGGGCCAGGAGAGCACCACGCAATCGACGGCCGCCACCGCGCTGGCCGGGTAGGTCGTCTTGCCCATGGCGATCGCGATGCCGAAGAGTTCGCCCTCATTGATGTAGCGGGCAATGACCTGATGGCCCTCCGGCGTGGTGCGAACGACGCGGATATGGCCGGAGAGAAGCAGGTGAAACGACTCCGCTTCCCCGTTCTGCGAGAACACCTCCGAGTCCTTCGGCACGCGCGAGGACCGCGCTGCCTTCAGGATGTGATCGAGGTTCTCCGCGGAAACGCCGGCGAAGGCGGGTCGGCCCGCAAGCAGAGACCTGTCGAGCACAGGCATGCGGCATCCTCCGAGCTACCGGAAAGTCTTCTCCCTGCTTTCTACTCCGAGTTTGCGCCAGCGCAAACTGTGCCCACCCGACAACATCTATAGGTTTGTGCGCGGTCTAACGCCGCAGCAAAAGGAAGAGGAAAAATGAACAGGATCATCGCAACCTTGGCCTTTGGAGCGGCGGTCGCCTTCACTGCAACCGCAGGTGCCGCGGAATTCGAGGTCAAGATGCTGAACAAGGGCGAGAAGGGCGCGATGGTGTTCGAGCCTGCCCATATAAAGGCGGCGCCGGGCGACACCATCCGCTTCGTGCCGACCGACAAGGGCCACAACGTCGAGACCATCAACGGCATGATCCCGGCAGGAGCCGAACCCTTCAAGAGCAAGTTCAACGAGGAGTTCGCCGTGACGATCGACAAGGAAGGCGTCTACGGGGTGAAGTGCACCCCCCATTACGGCATGGGCATGGTGGCGCTGATCGAGGTCGGGGCCGCGGCGAACCTGGCTGAAGCGAAGGCGGTGAAGCAGACTGGCAAAGCCAAAGCCACGTTCGAGGAACTGTTCGGGCAGGTCGTCGCTGCGGAATAATCCGGAGCGGCCAACGAGGGCCGGAGGGGCAAGGCCGGTTGACGGAAGTCTCCCGACCGAGCCGCCGGCCTTGTTCAGTTCGCGAACTCGCCGGCAATGGCCGTGTGTACGGTGGACCACCGCTCCAGCCTGTCGAAGATGGAGGTTTGCGGCAAGAGGGGCTAAAGCCCCAACTTATTTTTGCAATAGCTGCTGCGGCATGGGAAATTACGTTCCGCGGGCGGCCCGGGGACCCCACAGGATGGGTGCGTAACGCACTGCGAATAGAAGAAATGCAGCGCTCCAGAAGGCTCCACCGCAGGCGAGAACCTGCAGGTATAGATCCCCGGCGAACGGAGCCGCAACGCGGAGCGCCGCGCCCAGCGTGACCGCGAGATAGATCACGACGATATACCGGTCGGCGACGATCTGGCGGCCAGTATGGCCGAGGCTGGCGCGGGTCATCACCGCGAGCGTCATCGTTCCGATTGCGCCGGCCGTCAGGGCATGGATAGCGGCACTCGTGGGAACGGCATGGCCAAGAGTGGAGGCCCCGAGCAGCAGCATCGCTACCGCCAGCCAGAGATAGCCTACATGCAGGATCAACAGGATCGGCTCGTTGACGGTCCGATGACCGCGCCACCGCAGCATTCGCGCAGCAAGCAGGGCTCCCGCGACGATCTGCGCGATGCCTGTGACGATCGATTCCGGAGCGGTTACCCAAAGGCTCATGGCGATCGCCGTTGCCACGAGCGCCGCCTTGTCGAAGCCCCCGAAAACAGCGGGCAGGCGGGCATCGCCGTCCTTGACCAGCCAGTTGCGCGTGAAACTCGGGACGATGCGCCCGCCGATCAGCGCGATCAGCATGGCAACGACAGCAAGCGCGAGCCGCGGGCCAAGGCCCGCAGGGGCCAGTCCGAGGTTCCCTGCGTGATGCAGCGCGTTGGCCGCACCGAAAAGCGTGATCATCGCCGCGACCGGCAGGTTTTTCCAGTTCCGTCCGGCAATGATTTCTCGCCACAGCGCCAGGGCCAGAACTACTGGAAACGCGAGGTCAACCGCCGCCGCGAGCCACGGAACGGGCAGGAACGCGCAGGCGGCCCTGCCGGCGAGCCATAGCCCGACCAGCCCGGCAAGCGGCCAGCCGCTAAGCGGAAGGCGCCCCGTCCAGTTCGGAACCGCGGTCAGGACAAAGCCGGTGATCACGGCCGCGAGATAGCCGAACAGCATCTCGTGGACGTGCCAGTCGAGGCCTGGAAATGGCCCCGGAAGAGACCCGCCCGCCGCATAGATCCAGAGCCAGGCCGGGATCGCCAGCCCCGCATAGAGCGCGGCCAGGAAGAAGAAGGGCCGGAAGCCGTACTGCAGGATCGGCGGCATCGACGCGATGCGGCCGCGGCCGTCTTGCTCCGTCTCGCCGGACTTGCGGAGGCGGCGTAGCACCGAGCGGTCGTGCCCTGAGGGGTCTTGATAGGCGGCCATCAGCTGTTTCCCATCCCTGCCGCCTGCCGCGCAGCTGATGCCCCGCAGGAGGCGAAATCGGCGACATCCTGAAAGAGGCTGGCGATCTCGTGGAAGGCTGTCCGGTCCGGCTCCTCCGGTGTCAGTTCGTCGAGCTCGCCAAGCAGTGCGGTGACAATCACGATCGCGTCGCGCATCCGGCGGGCGTTGGTGAGACCCTCGGCGCGGTATGCAAGGCCTTCTTCCTGCCCGATCCGCTCCAGCATCGCGTCGGCGGAGTCGCGGCAGTCGCAGTCGAGCCCTGCCTCGCTCAGTTCACGCCTCAGGCGCTCGACGACGGCTACACCGGAATCCAGCCGAACCTTGCAGTTGGCTGAGTTGGAGACGGGATTGCGCATGGGGGCTCTCTTCCTGAACACAGATGTGGATCGATCAGCGCCGCCGTCCAGGTCCATTATCGAGACCATGGCGGCGGCGAAATGAAGCGAGATGGCCGCCGGCTGCCGGCGGCCATCTTTTGGGCGGCCTATTGGCTGACCATCCCGACCTTCTCCTCGACGCCCTCGCGGAAGATGTCCGGCTGCTCCGGCCCTTCCACCACCAGCTTTCCGATCAGGCCGCGCGTGGCGCGCGAAAGGGCATGGTCGACCAAGGGGTATTCGCCGGGGACCTCGACCTTGAAGTCGACCGCGGCTGCGCCGCCCGGAGGCACGGTGAGCGTCTGCACGTCGGGAAGCGGTTCACCCCTCAGCGATCCGAGATTGTAGACCTTGTCGAAGATCTCGCCGATCACGTGGAAGCTCGAGGTCTTGTTCGGGCCGCCGACGCCGAAGTAGATGCGTACCGTTTCGTCCACCTTCGCCTTCAGCGCGTTGTCTCCCGTCAGCGCCTCGGCGGCACCGTTGAAGACGTAGTATTCCGGCTGCTCGTTGATGAGCTTGTCATAGCTCTCGGTGAGCTGCCCCTGCGTCCCGAACGCCTCTTCGGTGTAGAGCTCGCCCTGCATGACGTAGAACTCGTGGTCGACCGCCGGCAGGCCGCCTTCGGGCTCGACCAGGATCATGCCGTACATGCCGTTGGCGATGTGCTGGGCTGCCGGCCCCACGGCGCAGTGATAGACGTAAAGGCCCGGGTTCAGCGCCTTGAAGGTAAAGCCCTTCTCCTCGCCAGGTGCGGCAAGCGTCGCCTGTCCGCCACCATGCAGACCGGTCACGGCGTGGAAGTCGACATTGTGCATGGCCGCGCTGTCCTCGTGGTTCTTCAGAAGAACCTCGACCGTGTCGCCGACGCGAACCCTGACCAGCGGCCCGGGAACCTTCCGGTTGAAGGTCCAGTAGTGATAGGTCGTGCCGTCGGCGAGCTTGCCGATGACCTCCACCGTCTCCAGCCTCACCCGAACCGTCTGAGGCCCGCGTTCACCCACCGTACCCGGAAGATCGGTCGCCTGGCGGATCACATCGACGGGCGCCTCGGGCGTGCCGAGCTTGGCCACATGGGTGTGCTGGTCCGAAGCGAACGCCGGGAAAGCGGCTGTCGCGACGAAAGCTGCTGCGGCGACTGTTGCGAGGAGGTACTTGTGGATGCTCATGGCACTTGTCCTTCTGACCGCGTTGTTACGAAGGCACATTAGGTCAGCAGGGAACGCGGCTCTTTGTGGGGGAACAAAGAAGGCTCCATCGTTTTCCATGATGGCAGCTCCGCCTTCATCGCGGCGGATCTGAATCTCGAGAGGGCACGATTGATTGCTTCCAGCCCCGACCGCGATGCCTGCAGCCGGCGCAATCGCGGCTTGAAGGTTTATGAAAGAACATGGGGCGGCTTCGGTAACCCTTCTGCCGGCGCCGATCTCCGGGCTCGATGCGGCTATTGCCTCAGAGACTGCCACATTCACTTGTTCTCGGTCGGCAGCATGGTCCACCGCTCGTCGCATATGCGCGCTCAGCAGGCGACAAGATCAGTGTGACCGAACCCCTTGGAGTAGTCGAGGACAGAGATGACTGTTGGCGTCACGCGGAAAATGCGGACCTGATCAGGAGTGGGCATGGGCACCGGCAGGGAGACTTGCTCCGGGTATTTTAATGGCAGCATCTGCAAGACCCTGTCTGCTTCAGCCCGATCCACCACTGGCTGAGCGCGTGCCGCCATGGAAAGTCCGGTGATCTCCATTATTTGCGTCGTATCGTGGTCGATGGTCAGGGACACGCGATCGTCTCTCGCCAGATTGGTCGCCTTCTGGCTATCCAGCCCACAGAGGAAGTAAAGAGTGAGGCCTTCGCTTACATAACCGACGGTCGTGGCTTGCGGCCAACCGTCAGGCCTGAGTGTGGCAATCGTCATGATCCGGTGCTGAGACAACAACGCCAAGATCTTCTTTCTGAGCTGTTCGTCCATCGGATATCTCCGCGATCATCGCAGTTTGATCATAACTGCCGCAGGTCGCTTGGCATTGATGCGCCTCAAGCGAACAAAGTCGCGCACACCCAGGCATCAGACCCAACCTGAGCGCCTCCGCGAAAATCGGACAGTGACGGAAGCTAAGATGTGAAGTCCGCTGGTCTCCAAGGACGAGGAGCCAGCCCCTTCAGCACTGCGTCGGCGCTGAAGCGCAGGGACAGATCGACATGAAGGTGATGTCCTGCTTGGCTGTTTGCAACAACGAGGCCATTTGCTGACATCTCCCTTTGATCATTAGGAACGACATAGGTCGATATATTCAATTTTTACAAATGTATATTAAGCCCGCAAATCGCGCTCTCAATTCTGCCGCTCACCGCCACTCAACTACTCGGCCGAGCGAAAAATTAGGCCAGTCCAGAGGAATCCCAGATCATGCGTGACCTTCAACTGCCCGGCCGTTCCCCTGTCCGGGCCATGGATGGCCTGGTGGCAACGTCCCACCCGCTTTCCTCGCTGGCGGCAATCGACATGCTCCGCTCCGGCGGCAACGCCATGGATGCCGCCGTCTGCGCGGCCGCAGTGCAAGCCGTCGTGGAACCGCAGTCGACCGGTATCGGCGGCGACTGTTTCGTGCTCTTTGCGCCGGGCGGCAACGACAAGGTCATCGGCTTCAACGGTTCCGGCAGGTCGCCGGCCAGCGCGACGCTCGACTGGTACCTCGATAACGGTTTTACGGAAATCCCCGACCTTGGCGCCCATGCGGTGACGGTTCCGGGCGCCATCGATGCCTGGTGCCGGCTGCTGGAGGATCACGGGCGCAAAGGCATCGACGCGGCGTTGGCGCCGGCCATCCGCTATGCGGAGGAAGGCTATGTGATCCTGGATCGCGTCGCATTCGACTGGGACGACGCCGTGCCGAGGCTGAGATCCGATCCGACGGCCGCGCGCATCTTTCTGAATAGCGGCGAGCCGCTACGGCCGGGTGACGTCCACCGTCAGCCTGAACTCGCCGCAACCATGCGCACCATCGCCGCCAAGGGCCGCGCCGGCTTCTACGAAGGCGAAGTTGCCGACGATCTCGTGCGTCGCCTGAAAGAGCTTGGCGGCCACCACACGCTGGACGATTTCGGCACCACTGCGGGCGACTATGTCGAGCCGGTGAAGACGCGTTACCGCGGCCTCGATATCCATCAGATGCCCCCCAACAATCAGGGCCTGACCGCGCTTCTGATGCTCAACATATTGTCGGGCTTCGAGCTCTCCAAACTCGACCCCAATGGTGCCGAGCGGCTGCACCTGGAGATCGAGGCGGGGCGCCTTGCCTATCGCGACCGGGACGCCTTCCTCGGCGATGCTGCGCTGGTGCACGTGCCCGTCGCCGAATTGCTCTCGCCGGCCTATGCCGCACGACTTGCGACCTCGATCCAGGCGGACCGCGCGATGACGCACCTGCCCCGGATCCGACTGCCCGGAAGCGACACCGTCTATATCTCGGTCGTCGACCGCGACCGCAACGCCGTGAGCTTCATCAATTCCACATACGAATCCTTCGGCAGCGGCGTAGTCGGCCCAAAGTCGGGCGTCGTGCTTCAGAATCGCGGCCGCAGCTTCCGTCTCGTGCGCGACCATCCCAATGCGATCGCACCCGGCAAGCGCCCGATGCACACGATCATGCCTGGCATGGCGACAGCCAACGGGCGCGTGATCATGCCATTTGGCGTGATGGGCGGCTCTTACCAGCCCGTCGGCCATGTCCATGTGCTGAGCAACCTGCTCGATTTCGGCATGGACCCGCAGGAGGCCATCGACGCGCCGCGGGTATACCACAACGACGGAAAGGTGGCCGTTGAACGCAGTGTGCCGTCGGCAACGGTCGAAGGTCTGCGCCGTCTGGGCCATGACGTGATGCCGGCCGTCGAACCTCTCGGAGGCGGACAGTTGGTCTGGATCGATTGGGAGAAGGGCACGCTCACCGGAGCATCGGATCCCCGCAAGGACGGTTGCGCGATCGGATATTGATCGCGCCCAAAGCAGCGTATAGCCGATCTGGCACTGATGCTCATGACGTCGCGGTGGCCGTGCGGCGCGTTGCCGAAACCACCGCGATGAATGCCGCGACGCCCACCGCACCGAGGCACGCGTTGGCCATCAGCGCAACATTGACACCGAAGCTCTCCATCAGCACCGAGAAGACGAACGGAGCCAAAGCCGCCGCCGCGAGCCGTGCGGCGGCCATTCGGCCCGTTATCGCACCGTAGCCCGCCGATCCGAACAGCCAGAGTGGCAACGAACCCTGGGCGATGCTGTTGATGCCCGATCCGAGGCCCACGCACACGGCGAAGGCGATGGCTCCCGGCAGCCAGGTCCCGGACACACCGAGGATGACGACGCCGGCAACGATCAGGACGGCGGACAACGTGGCGAGCATGGGCGGCGACAGCTTCTTGCCAAACACCATGTTGATCAATCGGCTCAGAACCTGGGACGGCCCGAACAGCGAACCGATCATCACGGCCGACGCCCCGAAACCGATCGTTCCCAGCATCGGCACCATGTGCGTCAGGATGGCCGACAGAGCAAAGCCCTGGAGGGCGAATGCCAGCGACACCATGACCATGCCGCGCCGCCGCAGATCGGCTGGAAGCGCACCAACAACCGCCTCCCGCCTTTGATCGACGGACACGGCCGCTTCGGACTTCCCGCAGCGGGCGATCCAGTAATGCAGCGGGAGACAGGCGAGCAGGTTCAATCCCGAGAACGCCACGTAGATTTCGCGCCAGGAGAGATGCCCATGGAGGCTCGCTGTGATCGGCCAGAAAATCGTCGAAGCGAAGCCGGCGATCAGCGTTAGATAGGTGATGCTTCGTGAAGCGGCGTGCGGGCGGCTTTCCACGAGTGCTGCGAATGCGGCCTGATACAGCACCATGCCGGATGCGACCTCCAGAAGGGCGATGGCCAGCGCGAACACAGCCATGGTCGGTGACCAGGCACAGAGCAACAGGGTCAGGGCAGAGATGGCGGAGCCGAAGGTCATGACCATCGCCGCGCCGAAACGGTCCATCCACCTGCCGACGAACGGAGCCGAAAGGCCGCCGACTAACAGCGACGCAGAGAAGACGCCGAACACCTGCTCCACGGTCAGGCCGAAATCGCTCGCCATTCCCGGAGCGAGGATGCTGAAGCTGTAGTAGAGCGTGCCGTAGCCGATGATCTGGGTGAGGCCGAGCGCGCCGACGACCCCGACGGGGATGCCATGCTTCATTTCAGGCGTTCTCGCCCTGCACCGCAGCGGCCGGAGACGGGCAGCACGGGTCGGCTTCGCCCAAGGGCGCGCGCACCGCGGGGCGGCCGAGACAGCAGTCCTCCATCAGGAACTTCACCAGGGCGGCCAGCGAGTCGTAGCTGGCGCTGTAGACGATCGAGCGGGATTCTCGGCGCTGCATGACCAACCCGGCCCGTTCCAGTTCCTTCAGATGGAACGAGACGTTCGACGGCGTGACGCCTAAATGCTCCGCGATATAGCCAGAAGCCATACCGTCAGGCCCGACTACGACCAGCGTCCGCACGATCCTGAGGCGGGTCTCCTGCGACAGCGCCGCGAAGGACAGAAGGGCTTGGCGTTCTTCCATTATTTCGACAATCCTAAAAATATCAAAATAAGGGTAGCAGAGATGGATGCGCACCGCGAGGACAATTGCAGGCCGCTCGACTTTGCGACACCGAACGATATCACCCTGGCCGAGCTGCTACGCTTTCTGCCACGAAATTGGCGATCATCAACGCTTCCTAACTCAGAAGCCGCTAGAGGCCTGAATTCAGAGCTGGGCTCTTACGCATCGCGCGAAATTGAAGTGCTGGCCGGCGGACCTCCACCAAGCTGAAGCGTTGCTAAGCCGTCCCAAAGACGGTCTGCGTCGATGACTGAAAAAGGGAGACCTAAAAGTCTGAGATGGGAGGAATGATGCCATGCCGGCGACTTATCAGCATTCGATGGCCCCAATCACCAGCCGCCGAGAGTTTTTGATCGGCGCTGGAGCGGCCGGGCTGGCCCTAGGCGCGGGAGCGATGACACCGGCTGGCGCGCAGACTGCTTCTTCCACGGCCGACTACACCTTGCGCATCGCAACCGGACTGGTCGAGCTGTCGCCCGAACACATCGTGTCTACGACGCTCTACAACGGCCAATTTCCAGGGCCGCTTGTGCGCCTGACCGAAGGCAAGCCCGTGGTCGTCGACATCTACAACGACACCGACATCCCGGAGCAACTCCACTGGCACGGTCAGTTCGTCCCCACCGATGTCGATGGTTCCGCAGAAGAGGGCACGCCGTACATTCCGGCGCACGGTATGCGCCGGATTTCCTTTGCGCCGAAACCGTCCGGGTTTCGCTTCTACCACACGCATGTCGTCTCCAGGAGCGACCTCGGTCAGGGCACATACACCGGACAAGCCGGCCCCGTATACATCGAGCCAGCGAACAACCCCGGGGACTACGATCGCGAGATATTCCTGGTGCTCAAGGAGTTCTTGCCTTCGTTCACCCAAGCGGGCGACATGCCGATGGATTTTCTCGCTGGGGCTCCGATCAAGGAACTGCAGGACATCGGCAAGAAGGCCGACGAGCAGTTCAAGGGTCCGAAGGGCTATGAAGTTGGCTACGACCTTTTCTGTATCAACGGCAAGATGCTTGGTCACGGCGAGCCCATCCGCGTCAAGCAAGGCGATCGCGTCCTGTTCCACATACTGAATGCCAGTGCCGGCGAAATCCGCAGCCTTGCCCTGCCGGGCCACGTCTTCAAGGTTGTGGCGCTCGACGGAAATCCGGTTCCGACGCCGACGGAGGTGCCGGTGTTGTGGCTCGGCACCGCCGAACGCATCTCGGCCATCGTGGAGATGCGCCATCCCGGCGCCTGGGTGATGGGTGATCTCGATGACGATGATCGCAGTCGCGGCATGGGGATTGTGGTCGAGTACGCAAACGCCAGGGGCGAGCCGCAATGGACCGCGCCCAGCCCGCACAAATGGGACTACACGGCGTTCGGCAAGCCCGGCACCGAAGTGACGTCGCCGGACGAAACCATGGAGTTCACCGTCGCCGAGCACAACGGCGCGCTCAACGGGTTCAATCAATGGCTGCTCAATGGCGAGGCCTTCTCCATGGAAACCCTGAAGCCGCAATATACGGTTCGGCAAGGCCGCCGCTATCGGCTCAAATTCCGGAACGCCAGCGACGACATTCATCCCCTGCACCTACACCGGCACAGCTTCGAGCTCGTGCGCGTCGGCAGCAAGCCCACGACGGGCGTCATCAAGGACGTGGTGATGCTCGGTGGCTTCCAGGAAGTTGAATTCGACTTCGTCGCTGACAATCCGGGAATGACGCTGTTCCACTGTCATCAGCAGCTGCACATGGATTTCGGCTTCATGTTCTTGCTCAACTACGTGTAGGCGGGACCCACTAGGTCCGGTGCGTCGGCTGGAAGAGCTCAACCAGGTTCCGCGAAGGATCCACGTACCTCGGC
This sequence comes from Pseudomonadota bacterium, assembly GCA_023387775.1. Classification (GTDB taxonomy): domain Bacteria; phylum Pseudomonadota; class Alphaproteobacteria; order Rhizobiales; family Rhizobiaceae; genus Pseudaminobacter. The sequence goes on from JAEWHN010000134.1 coordinate 18,567, forward strand.
GATCGCTTTCTCCGACTGGTCTACGGTGGTATGCAGTGCTCGGTGGCATCTCGCCGCGCGATGTGCCCTGATCGGGCAACGATCTTCGTGCTTGAACGGAGTATAGTCGATGCCAACCCGTCGCAGCCTCCTCCTGGCCTCTCTCCTGCTACCGTGGCCCACCTTCGCGCAAGGCAGCGATGACGCCACAGCGCTGCGCCGCGACGAACTCTTCAGGCGGCTGCGCAACTCGATGACGGAGCGGGAAGGCCGGCTGGCCGAGGATGCCGTCTGGCGCATGTGGATGGAGATGGCGCCCAGCCTCGACATTGCCCGCGCCGTCGCTGACGCGATGGATGCGCGCGAGAGCTATGATTTCGACAAGGCGCTGGTGATCCTCGACCGGGTTGTCATGCAGGCGCCCGGCTACTCCGAGGGCTGGAACCAGCGCGCCTTCGTCCGCTTCCTGAAAGAGGATTTCGATGGCTCGCTGGAAGACATCGAGCGGGCGCTGGCGCTCGAGCCGAAGCACTTCGCTGCGCTCGCCGGTAAGGCGATGATCCTGATGCAGCAGGGCCGCATGGAACTCGGTCAGGAGGCGTTGCGTCAAGCGGTGGAAATCCACCCTTGGCTGCGCGAGCGTTCGATGTTGCTGCCGGTGCCGAGCGAGGCAACGCCCGGCCCTGGCCGAGATATCTGAGGACCATCTGGTCATGTCGCCGTTCGCGGCTTACCTCGGTGTACCTGTGCCTATGTGGCGGCGCTAGCCAGGCGTTGGCAATCCTCATTTTCGTCGCGCGAGCCTCATCTCGGCTATGATAAACTGATGGCGGAACCACGTTGTGCGCCGCATATGCCCTGACCCGTTTTCCGGGCCGCATTTTCCGACCCGCGGACTGTCAAACTGCGAGGCTTGCATGGAATATGCCGTCACCGATACCTATCGCGGCAATGATCGCCTGCTGTTCGGCATCATCCTGGGCGTTCTGGCCTTTTGGCTGTTTGCCCAGACGACGCTGAACATCGCGCCAGCAATGGCCGCCGATCTTCAACTGGAACAGTCCTTCATGAATATCGCCGTGTCGATCACGGCGCTGTTTTCGGGCATCTTCATTGTCGTCATTGGCGGTCTGGCCGACAGGGTCGGCCGCGTCAGGATATTGATGCTGGGCTTTGTTTTCTCGATCGTCGGCTCGCTGCTGGTCGGGCTGGCCCCGTCGGGGGCGATGGGCGGCACCTTCCTGATGCTGGGCCGGATCTTCCAGGGCCTGTCCGCCGCATTCATCATGCCGTCCTCGCTGGCGCTGGTGAAGGCCTATTGGGACGGCGCGGAACGCCAGCGTGCGATCTCGCTGTGGTCGATGGGATCGTGGGGTGGCTCGGGCTTTGCGGCGCTGTTTGGCGGACTGATGGCCGAGAACATCGGCTGGCGCTGGATCTTCATCATTGCCGCCGTCGTGTCGCTGATCGGCATGCTGATGGCGCGCGGCACTCCGGAAAGCAAGGCACCCTCGAAAGATGGCTATAGATTCGACCTTCCTGGCGTGCTGACATTCATGGTCACCATGGTTGCGCTGCAGATTTTCGCGACACAGGGCGCAGAGTGGGGCTGGACCAGCCCTGCGTCGCTGGGTCTGCTGGCCGCAGCAGTGATCTTTGGCTTTTCCTTCTACAAGATCGAAAGCGGCAACCCCGACGCCTTTGTGCAGTTTCGCCTGTTCGGGAACCTGACCTATACCGGAGCCACGATCTCAAACCTGCTGCTGAACGCGACGGCGGGGATCATCATGGTTGCAATGCTGCTTCTGCAACAGGGCGGGGCGATGACCGCGCAAAAGGCCGGTCTGCTGACCATCGGCTACGCCGTAACCATCATGGCGTTCATCCGCGTCGGTGAAAAGCTGCTGCAACGCCTTGGCCCGCGCAAGCCGATGCTGTGGGGCAGCTATATCGTCGGCCTGTCGATCATCCTGCTGATGCCGACCAACCTGATGCTGGGCACCTACACCGTGCTGGCCGTGATCTCCTTCTCGCTCTTCGGGCTTGGTCTGGCCTTCTATGCCACGCCCTCGACCGATGCGGCGCTTTCGAACCTGCCCGAAGACCAGGCGGGTGCCGGTGCCGGCATCTACAAGATGGCGTCGTCGCTGGGAGCGTCCTTCGGCGTCGCCATCTCTGCCACGATCTATACTGCCATTGCGGGCAATCCCGAGGGCGTACGCTGGATCGAGGGCGTGATCACCTTCGTCGGCAATCAGGAAAACCTGGCTACGCGCGAGGCGGCATTCTTTGCGCTGCTTGCCAATCTGGTGATGGTGGCCGCGGCCGTTCTCTCCATCGTGACCACGGTGCCCAAGGGTAGATCCGTCGTACGTGATTGAGCCCACGCTGCGGGTCGCGATTAGCGCCGGGCCCTTATGCGCAGGAGCAATGAGATGAACACCATCGTCAAGAAGTTGGGAGCAGACAGCGCCCTGATGAAGGGCATCAATCGCTTGTTTTTGGACCAGTGTCGTGCAGGATTGCAGGAGCTATTCCTATGGGAGAGGGGCAGATGTACAAGCACATACTCATTGCCACCGACGGCTCGGAACTCGCCCGCAAGGGCCTTGAACATGGTCTGTTCCTTGCCAAGCCACTCGGCGCAAAGGTTACCGTACTCACCGTTTCGGAACCCATGCGTCCCGAAATGGCAAACGCTGCCCGTCTGGGTGGTATCGATGATCCGGTCGCGCGCTACGACCAGCAGATAGATGCAATCATGAAGGAACGGTTTGCTTTCATCCAGCAGCGTGCAAACGAACATGGCGTCGCCGTCGATCTGGAGCACGAAATCGACCATTCCCCTGCCGAAGCGATCGTGCGGTTTGCCAAGCTTAAAGATTGCGATCTCATCGTCATGTCCTCGCATGGCCGACGTGGTTTGCAGAAAGTCCTGCTGGGCAGCCAGACATCTGAGGTGCTCGTGAATACGACCATTCCAGTTCTGGTGGTGCGGTAGTGGGCCCTCACAGCATCAGAACGCCGCGGCTCTCATAAACGGAGCATTGACGCCACAGGCAAGCGCCTGGCCGCTCGGGTTTTCGGCCGTGACGCGGCAGGACGGTGCTTTCCTGCCAGTGCCGCGAGCGGCTCGGTGGTCTCGACGGGGTGGGCGCGGATGCGGGAGCCGGCTCTGTGGGGGCCGAGGCAGCTACCTTCCTGCCGGGCGTGGGTCGTCCCTCCCCGACGAATGACGCAAACATAATGCATATTTGTGCCCGCCACGCGCCGCCAGGTCATCTCCTGGGCCGCTTCCATATTCCATCGGCATTTTATCTGTTAGCTCAAGCACATAGCGCCTTAGTTTGGTGACATTTGTCGCCTCCGAGGACAGTGGCGCCCGCGCCATTTCCAAAGTCCCTAAGCCGTGCCCTCAATCGCTGATTTTGAGGGCCAGAGGAGGTCAATGATGTTTTCTCTCAGGTTCTGTTCATCCTGTGCAGGGCCACGTCCTCGAGCCGCAATTCGGTGCCCATGGTGCCGGCGCGACTACGATGTCGCGCGAAGCATGCCGGAGCATCTCTTCGAATCGCTACGCGGAGAGAAAAGGTTGACATCGACCGAGTATGGCAACGTCGAATAGGGCGTATGGCGCACACCATCCCCGGCTCGATAAAGGCCCGGGGATGCGGCTCCCATGCTGGTGCGCAACGTCCGTCAGTTCGTGGTAGTCGGCGATCGTGCCGGTAGCACCACCCCAACGCTCTGATTTCGGGCGCAGCAGCCGCGGCTGAAGCTGGTAGCTGCGGGGACAGGAAGACGGGATAGCGTTCGCGGTGTATGGTCCGGCTTCGTGCCGGGCGGCACACAGGAGGGGAGCATGGGATGGAGAGCCGACGCGGCCTGCGAGAAGGCGCGGCGAGAGGATGCCGATACGTGGCGGAAGTCACTCACTTGCAGCCACCGGTGGCAGGTTGAGCAAAATTGGGCTGTCGCCCTTGGCGCAGTGGCGGCGGCCTGCTGGCTCCTGATAAAATAGTCGGCGACATCGACATGACGGCCATTCGTCTCGGTTGTTTCTACTTCGCCGCTGTTTTCGCAATCGGCTTCGTCTTCGGCACGTTCCGCACGCTGTTTTTGGCGCCCTGGCTGGGAGAATTTGCCGCGGTGGTGACCGAGTTGCCGATTATGCTGACCGCGGCATGGATCATTTGCGGCTGGCTGCTTCGCGATCGCAATGCTTCGCTGTCCGAGGCCGCGGGCATGGCTGCGGTAGCCTTCCTGATGCTGATGCTGGCTGAAACGGCATTGTCAGCGGTGCTCTCGGGACGTACCGTCGCTCAACATCTGGCGCTCTATTCGGAGCCTACGCACCTTCTCGGCCTTGCCGGTCAGATCGCCTTTGCCTCGTTCCCTTTTATCCGCCGCTAAAGACACGATTGGATTATACCATGCCGGGCCATGGGGCGGTGTCCCGGTTCAGGTAGGTTGCTCGTTTCCACCACGGCCTCATGGCTTGTCCCCGGCCCGCAAACGGGCGTTGATGGCTTCGATCACCGGCAGGAGATCGGCAATGGTATCGATCGTGTAGTGGGCGCCCGCCTCGCGCAGCACGCGCTGTGCACGCGGCCGATGCACGTCCTGGGCCGCCTCGTCCAGCGCCTGCCAGTCGGCGAGCGACAAGCCGATTTCATTGCCGCTGGCGATGATGCCGACTGCCCACATGCCGGCAGCACGAGCCGAAACCAGACCCGTGGGGCTATCGTCCACCACCACGCAGGCGCGCACATCCGGCGCGCCAAGCGCGATGGCATTGTCCAGAACCATGTCCGGATAGGGCCGGCCACGTTTGACATCGCTCACCGTGACACAATGATCAGGCTCATAGCCCTGCGCCTTGGCGAGCGGCATCAGGCCGTTCATCACACTGCGGGGATAGCCCGTGGTGCTGCCGATGGCGATATCGCGGCTGCGAAGCGCGGCGATGGTTTCGAGCGCCCCGGGAACAAGCGCACTGTAGCGCGCGCACTGGACCTCATCGATGCGCAGGAACGCCGCGTAGAGGCGCTCCACGTCCGCTGGTGTGGACACGCCGCCCTTGTTCGCCTGCCAGCGTTCGGCGACGGCGGGCTGGGCGAGAATCATCTCGAGGTGTTCGCGCTTGGCGGCGCCCATGGGGGCGCGCGCCTCGGCCTCCGAGATGGCCACGCCATCCTCGGCGAAGGCCTCGCGAAACGCCGCCACCGGCGCAATGCAACCAAAATCGAGAACCGTGCCGGCCCAGTCAAAAATGGCTGTCGAAACGGGGCCGCGAAAATTGTGCCCGAGTGTGTCGGTCTTGTTCATCGTCTTGCCTGGTTGAAACTGGGGAGAGAGCTTGGCCGGCCGCTCAAGCCGTCTGGTCTGCGCGTGAGAAGCTGCGATTGGAATTGGCGAGGGCATTGTCCCCGGGCGATTGCGTGTTCATGGCGGGCCGATCTCACATTGCAGCGGCCCTGCGCTAGCGCAATTTGATGACAGCTTGGCGACGAAGTTTGCTTGGTGGCCAGGCGTCAGCGGCCAACTCCGAAGATTGGACGCAATTGGAAGGCCAACTTCGGGGCCGGAAGCGGGCGGGCAGCTTTCAATCCGCAAGCAACGGTAAGCCGTCGCTCTCTTGCCGACGCGGAAATATAGGGTCCCGATTCCTTGGTTATTGAGATATAGTCACTGATCAATCGCTGACGTTTGTCGAGGGGCAGTCATGTCCGAGGCTAAACGCATGACGGTTTTGGTGGTAAGCACGGCCGCCTTCGTGGCGTGCTTTGCCGCATGGATGATGTTCGGCGTCATCGGCATTCCGCTGCGCGATCAGTTGCAGCTCAACTCGACGGAGTTCGGTCTGCTGACGGCGACGCCGGTGCTGACCGGCTCGGCATTTCGTCTGCCACTCGGTATCTGGACCGATCGTTTCGGCGGCCGCATCGTCATGTTCCTGCTGTTGATCACATGCGCTGTTCCGCTGTGGCTCGCCTCCTATGCCAGTGAACTTTGGCAATTTCTGCTGCTCGGACTCGCGCTGGGCCTGGTTGGCGCATCCTTCTCGGTCGGCACGCCCTATGTCGCCCGCTTCTTCCCTCCGGAACGCCGCGGCTTTGCAATGGGCTTCTTTGGAGCCGGCACGGTGGGGGCCGCGCTCAACATGTTCATCGCGCCAGTGTTGATGAACAATTTCGGCTGGCAGGCGGTTCCGCGGTTTTATGCGGTGTTGCTCCTCGTGATCGCAATCGTATTCTGGTTTCTGGCCGCGCCCGATCCTGGGGCACGTAAGGCCACCTCGTTTCGATCACAGCTTGCGGTCATGGGGGATCGCCGCGTGTGGAAGTTTTGCCAGTACTATTCGATCGTCTTCGGCGGCTTTACCGCGCTGTCAATCTGGATGCCGCAATATTACGTGCGCGAATATGGCTTCTCGATTGCGGTTGCCTCATTTCTGGCAGCTTGCTTTTCGCTGCCGGGTGGCGCCCTTCGCGCCGTGGGCGGCCTGCTCGCGGATCGGTTCGGCGCCCACATCGTCACCTGGTGGGTCCTGTGGGTGGCGTGGGTTGCCCTCTTCCTTCTGTCCTATCCGCACACTGAATTCGCCATTCGCACGGTCGACGGCTATCGCCACTTCACGATCTCGCTGACGCCTTGGGTGTTTACGCCGCTGCTCTTCGTCGTTGGTGTCGCCTTTGCCTTCGGTATGGCGTCGACCTTCAAATATATCGGCGACGACTTTCCGGAGAACCTGGGCGTCGTCAGTGGCCTCGTCGGGATGGTCGGGGGGCTCGGCGGTTTCCTGCTGCCGATAATGTTCGGGGGCCTCCTGGACTGGCTCGGCTTCAATTCGAGTTGCTTCATGCTGCTCTATGGCATCGTCTCTGTGACGCTGATGCTCAGCTACCTGACCGAAGTCCGCCGGGCGCCTGTCGTGGGGCATGACGATCGCGACATGGTGGTTTCGTCGCGTCTGAAAAGGGAGCCTGCGCAATGAGCCATTTTCTCGACCGGATGACTTATCTCGCCCGTCGCCGTGGCACCTTCGCCGGTGGGCTTGGCGAACTGCGCGACGAAGACCGCATCTGGGAAGAAGGCTATCGCGACCGCTGGCAGCACGACAAGATTGTGCGCTCCACCCATGGCGTGAACTGTACCGGTTCCTGCTCGTGGAAGATCTACGTCAAGAGCGGGCTCGTCACCTGGGAGACGCAACAGACCGACTATCCGCGCACCCGCCCCGGAATGCCTAACCATGAGCCGCGTGGCTGCTCGCGGGGCGCTTCTTATAGCTGGTATCTCTACAGTGCCAGCCGCATCAAATATCCGATGGTGCGCGGCCGCCTCGTCAAGGCATGGCGCGCGGCGCGCAAGACGCTCGCGCCCGTGGAGGCCTGGGCCTCCATCGTCGAGAACCCAGAGACGGCAAAGGCGTACAAATCTATGCGCGGGCGGGGCGGCTTCGTCCGCTCTGGCTGGGAGGAGGTGAGCGAGATCATAGCCGCCGCCAATGTCTACACTATCAAGACCTATGGTCCGGATCGGGTGGTAGGCTTCTCGCCCATTCCGGCGATGTCAATGGTCTCCTATGCCTCAGGTTCGCGCTACATCAGTTTGCTCGGCGGCACCCTACTTTCCTTCTACGACTGGTATTGCGATCTGCCGCCGTCGAGCCCGCAGACATGGGGTGAGCAGACCGACGTGCCGGAATCTGCCGACTGGTACAATTCCGGTTATATCATCGCGTGGGGTTCGAACGTGCCGCAGACCCGCACGCCCGATGCGCATTTCTTCGTCGAGGCGCGCTACAATGGCACTCGCATCATCGCGGTGACGCCAGACTACGCCGAGGTCGCCAAGTTCGCTGATCTGTGGCTGCACCCCAAGCAGGGCACGGATGCTGCTCTCGCCATGGCTATGGGGCATGTGATCCTGAAGGAGTTCTTCCTCGACCGGCAGGTTCCTTACTTTCAAGACTATTGCCGCCGCTACACCGACTTGCCCATGCTGGTCATGCTCAAGCAACAAGGCGACCGCTGGGTGGCCGATCGTTACCTGCGCCGCAGCGATCTGCCTGGGGCGCCGAAGTCGGAAAACTCCTCCTGGAAGACCATGGCGCTGAACGAGGAGAGCGGCGAACTGGTCGTGCCGCAGGGATCGATCGGCTACCGTTGGCCGAAAGACAAGGAAACCGCGGGCAAGTGGAATCTGGAGCCGAAGGACGGCGAGACGGGCGAGAATGTCAGCCTGGCGCTCTCGCTTCTGGGCAGCCATGACGAAACGCTTGCCGTGACATTCCCCTATTTCGGCGGACGCGCGCACGAGCACTTCATCGGGAACCCGCAGGATGGCGATACGCTGACGCGTAACGTGCCGGTGCGCCGCGTCAAGCTGGCGAGAGGCGAGGGGCGTGTCGCCACGGTCTTCGATCTCATGTGTGCGCATTACGGGCTGGACCGCGGCCTCGGCGGCGCTGCAGCGAAATCCTACGACGACAACGTGCCCTATACGCCGGCCTGGCAGGAGACGATCACCGGCGTGTCGTCGGAGCATGCCATTACCGTCGCGCGCGGATTCGCCGCAAATGCCGAGAAGACCAATGGCCGGTCCATGGTCATCATCGGTGCCGGTATGAACCACTGGTATCACCAGGACATGAACTATCGCAGCATCATCAACATGCTGATGCTGTGCGGCACGGTCGGCGTCTCCGGCGGCGGCTGGGCACATTATGTCGGGCAGGAGAAGCTGAGGCCACAGACTGGCTGGACTATGCTCGCCTTTGGCCTGGACTGGGCGCGCCCGCCGCGCCAGATGAACGGCACCTCCTTCTTTTACGCCCATACCGACCAGTGGCGCTACGAGCGTCTGAACGTCTCCGAAATTCTCTCGCCGCTCGCGGACCCTGCCGACTATCGCGGCACTTTCATCGATATGAACGTAAAGGCAGAGCGCATGGGGTGGCTGCCCTCCGCGCCACAGTTCAACGTCAACCCGCTGGGGATTGCTGCACAGGCGGAGAAGGCAGGCATCCCGATCCACGACCACGTTCTGGCTGCATTGAAATCAGGCGATATGCGCTTGGCCTGCGAAGACCCCGATAATCCGGTCAATTTCCCGCGCAACCTGTTCATCTGGCGCTCGAACCTTTTCGGATCGTCCGGCAAGGGGCACGAATATTTTCTTCGTCATCTGCTCGGCACTCGCCACGGCCTACAGGGTAAGGACCTGGGGGAAACCGATGGTGAGAAGCCCAAGGATGTCGTCTGGCGCGATCCGGCTCCGGAGGGCAAACTCGACCTCGTCACCACGCTCGACTTTCGTATGTCCACGAGCTGTCTGTATTCCGACATCGTGCTGCCGACGGCCACATGGTACGAGAAGAACGACCTGAATACTTCCGACATGCACCCCTTCATCCATCCGCTGTCGGCAGCGGTGGATCCGGTGTGGGAGGCACGCAGCGACTGGGAAACATACAAGACTATCGCCAGGCGCTTTTCGGAACTGGCAGTCGGCCATCTCGGCGTCGAGCAGGACGTCGTGCTGGCACCGATTCAGCACGACACGCCGGGTGAACTCGCCCAACCGCTCGACGTCAAGGACTGGAAGAAGGGTGAGTGCGACCTGGTGCCTGGCGTCACTGCACCGCAGATCGTCACGATCGAGCGCGATTATCCGAATGTCTATCGCCGCTTTACATCGCTCGGTCCCCTCGCTGACAAGCTCGGCAATGGTGGCAAAGGCATAAGCTGGAATACCGAGGCCGAGGTGAAGGGCCTCGGCGACCTCAACTACCGCGTCAACGATGGCGGGCCGACACAGGGGCGCCCGCGCATCGAAAGCGACATAGATGCTGCCGAGACCATTCTTTATCTCGCGCCGGAAACCAACGGCGAGGTGGCGGTGAAGGCGTGGGCGGCGCTCGGCAAGGTGACCGGTCGGAACCATAGCCACCTAGCCGAAACGCGCGAGGACGAGAAAATCCGCTTCCGTGATCTGCAGGCTCAACCGCGCAAGATCATCTCCTCGCCCACCTGGTCGGGGATCGAAAGCGAGCATGTCAGCTACACGGCCGGCTACACCAATGTGAATGAGCTCATCCCCTGGCGCACCATTACAGGCCGCCAGCAGTTCTATCAGGATCACCGCTGGCTGCGCGATTTCGGCGAGGCCTTCGCGCTTTACCGGCCGCCCGTGGATACGCGCACCGTCGCCGCGATGCTGGGCACGCATGCCAATGGTGAAACCGAGATCGTGCTCAATTTCATCACGCCGCACCAAAAATGGGGCATCCACTCTACCTATACCGACAATCTGCTGATGCTTACCCTATCGCGCGGTGGGCCGATCGTTTGGATCTCGGAAACCGACGCCAAGCGCGCCGGGATCGTCGACAATGACTGGATCGAGCTGTTCAACCTGAACGGTGCGATCGCGGCGCGCGCGGTCGTGAGCCAGCGCGTCAAGCCCGGCATGTGCATGATGTACCATGCGCAGGAGAAGATCGTGAATGTGCCGGGCTCTCAGATCACTGGCCAGCGCGGCGGTATCCACAATTCGGTGACGCGCGCTGTGATGAAGCCCACCCATATGGTCGGCGGCTATGCCCAGCTTTCCTATGGGTTCAATTACTACGGCACGGTGGGCTCCAACCGTGACGAGTTCGTCGTCGTGCGCAAGCTCAACCGCATCGATTGGCTCGATCACTCCAATCCAGTCGATCCGGCGCAGAAGGAGACAGCACCATGAAAATTCGCGCGCAGATCGCGATGGTGATGAACCTCGACAAGTGCATCGGCTGTCACACCTGTTCCGTCACCTGCAAGAATGTGTGGACCTCGCGTCAGGGCATGGAATACGCATGGTACAACAATGTCGAGACCAAGCCTGGCATCGGCTACCCGAAGGATTGGGAAAACCAGGAACGCTGGCACGGCGGCTGGCGACGCAAGAAGAACGGCAAGATCGTGCCCCGGCAAGGAGGCCGGCTTTCCATCCTTGCCAAGATCTTCGCCAATCCGCGCCTGCCCGAGATCGATGACTATTACGAGCCCTTCACCTTCGACTACGAGCACCTGCAAATCGCGCCGGAACTGACGACCGCGCCGGTGGCACGGCCGCTCTCGCTGATCTCGGGCCGGCCGATGGAAAAGATCGAGTGGGGCCCGAACTGGGAGGAACTCCTCGGCGGCGAGTTCGACAAGCGCTCGCAGGATTACAATTTCGAGGCGGTGCAGAAGGACATCTACGGCCAGTTCGAAAACACCTTCATGATGTATCTGCCGAGGATTTGCGAGCACTGCCTGAATCCAAGCTGCGTGGCCTCCTGCCCGTCAGGCTCCATTTACAAGCGCGAAGAGGACGGTATCGTCCTCATTGACCAGGACAAGTGCCGCGGCTGGCGCATGTGCGTGTCGGGCTGCCCCTACAAGAAGATCTACTACAACTGGACCTCCGGAAAGGCCGAGAAATGCATCTTCTGCTACCCGCGCATTGAGGCCGGCCAGCCGACCGTCTGCTCGGAGACCTGTGTCGGGCGCATCCGTTATCTCGGCGTGCTGCTCTACGATGCCGATGGCATCGAGAAGGCTGCTTCGACCGAAGACACGCAGGATCTATATGAAGAGCAACTGAAGCTGTTCCTCGATCCGAATGAGCCCGAAATTGAGGCCCAGGCACGCGCGGACGGCGTGCCAGATGCCTGGATCGAGGCGGCCAAGCGCTCTCCCACCTACAAGATGGCCGTGGACTGGCGCGTGGCGTTTCCGCTGCACCCGGAATATCGCACCCTGCCGATGGTCTGGTATGTGCCGCCGCTTTCGCCGATCCAGTCGCACGCCAATGCCGGCGCGATCGAGACGGTGGGCGAACTGCCGGACGTACGTTCGCTGCGCATTCCCGTTCGTTACCTCGCCAACCTGCTGACGGCGGGCGACGAAACGCCCATCGTCAGCGCGCTGGAGCGCCTGTTCGCCATGCGCATCCATTTCCGTCAGCGCCAGCTTGGCGAGGGCGACGGACAAGCGGTACTCGACCAGGCCGGTCTGTCGCTTGGGCAAGTGGAGGAGATGCACCGCTATCTCGCCATCGCGAATTACGAGGACCGCTTCGTCATTCCCACCGGGCACCGCGAATTGGCGGAGGATGCCTACGGCCTGAAAGGCTCCTGCGGCTTCACCTTCGGCAATGGCTGCGATTTCGGCCCGCCGCACTCCTCGCTCTTTGGCGGCAAAATGGGCCGGCGCAAGCTCAGTCCCATTCGTCCTCTGGACACGTGACCCATGCCGATGATCCTGTTCAAGGCGTTCAGTGCGCTGCTTTCCTACCCCACGGCGGATATGCGCGCGGCATTAAGCGAGATTGCTGGCGCGGTCGAGGCTTCCCCGTTGATCTCGGCCGGGGAGAAACGTGAACTGGGGGCGCTGGTGCGCGAGTTGGGCGAAGGGGACCTGCTCACCGTCGAGTCCCGCTATGTCGATCTGTTCGATAGGGGGCGGTCGCTTTCGCTGCATCTTTTCGAACATCTGCATGGCGAAAGCCGGGATCGCGGCGCGGCCATGGTGGAGCTGAAGAAGCTCTATGAAGCCGCCGGCTTCGAGCTGATCGGCCATGAACTGCCGGATTACCTGCCGGTGGTGCTGGAATATCTGAGCTGCCGCGACCTGAACGAGGCGCGCGACATGCTGGCCGACTGTGCCCACATACTGGCCGCCATCACCCGTTCGCTGATTGCTCGACAAAGCCGCTATGCGGCTGTTCTACAGGCGCTGCTCGTAATCGCCGGAGAAAAGCCGGTAAACGCAGCCGAGATCAAGCCGATAAAGGAGCATCCTGCCGCGCTCGATCGCGACTGGGCCGAACAGCCGGCCTTCGAAGAGCCGGCTGGCGACCGCCCCAAGCTCTGAGAAAAGGGAGGAATGCCGTGTCCGAAAACAATCTCAACACGCTCCTCTTCGGGATCTATCCCTATGTGTGCCTGATGGTGCTGCTGCTCGGCAGCCTGATCCGCTTCGACCGGGAGCCCTATACCTGGAAGAGCGATTCCTCGCAGATGTTGCGCTCGGGCCAGTTGCGCCTGGGTTCCAACTTGTTCCATTACGGCGTCATCGTGGTCATCCTCGGCCACTTCGTCGGCTTTCTCGCGCCGCACTGGTTGGTTTCGCCCTTTCTCTCCCCGACCATGCACCAGTTGCTTGCCATGGTCGTCGGCGGCATCGCCGGGCTCATCGCCACGATCGGTCTCTCGATCCTCATCTATCGCCGCCTGGCGGATCCCCGCATCAGGCTCAATAGCCGCAAATGGGACATCGCCGTGGTCGTCATGATCTGGCTCCAGCTTGCACTTGGGCTGCTTACCGTACCGCTTTCGGCCTTTCACATGGACGGCGTGCTGTTTGAGATATTGACCAGCTACGTGAAGGGCATCGTCACGCTCGACATGAATGCGTCTTCCTACATGGCCGGCGTGCCGCTTACCTACAAGCTGCATGTCCTGCTTGGCTTCACCCTGTTCTTGATCTCGCCCTTCACCCGCATGATTCATATCTGGAGCGGCGTGGGCGCACTTGCCTACCTGTTCCGGCCCTATCAGATCGTGCGAACGCCGCAGACGCGCGCCAAGGAGCCGATCCGTCCATGACCGCTTACGTGAATGGCGTTCCGATTGCGGATGATGGGGAAGGCGCGAAATTCGCGGCCGTACATGAATTGCTGCGTCAACGGGCAATCGAGAGTGGTTTCTTGGACCCCGGTGCCATCGACAATGCTGATGTGGAAGTGGCAATCGAAAAATTGCTGGCGCATGAGGTGCAGGTTCCGACGCCGGGCGAAGAAGAATGCCGACGCTATTATGAGGCGCATCGGGAAGAGTTCCGCTCGGGCGACTTGGTTCACGCCCGCCACATCCTGTTCCAGGTCACGCCTTCGGTGAACATCGCCGTCATCCGCGCCCGCGCCGAAGAGGCGCTCCACGAGCTTCTGGCCGAACCGGAGCGCTTTGCCGAGATGGCGCGCGGGCTTTCCAACTGCCCGTCAGGCGAGCAAGGGGGCAATCTTGGCCAGATCGGTCGCGGCGACATGGTTCCGGAATTCGAGGATGCGCTGTTCCGAATCGACGCGCTCGGCATCCTGCCGCATCTGGTGAAAACCCGGTTCGGCTTTCACATCGTTTCGGTGGACCGAAGCATTCCGGGCGTGGATATTCCCTTCGAAGAAGTACGTGAGCAAATCGGCGATACACTTTGCGCGGGGGTCGAAGAGCACGCGCTGCGCCAGTATATCGCCATCCTGGCGGGGCGAGCAGAACTGGTGGGGGTTGAGATCGAGGCCGCTGACACGCCATTGGTGCAATAGGGCGCTCGGATGTCTCTGATGATCAGCCATACTTGCCCGCGAGCGCCATGATCGTCGTCCGCGAAGCGTGACCACGTCGTAGGCTGCGCCACTCCCGGATTTATCAGGCCGCCGGTTTCAGGGTGAGTAGGGACGGGCTGGTCCAATCTTTCGCCGGTTTTATCGTGTTGACTATGTGTTAAACCGATTTAAGTTCGCGCGCGCCAACGCCTCTTGCGGAATCCGTTCATGTCTTCCACCCAAATCCTTGAAACTGCCAGGCGCGGTCGCTGGGCCGTGGCGGCGATGTTTTTCGCCAACGGTTTCCTGACCGGCAGCTGGGCGCCGCAGATCCCGCTGTTCCTGCCCCGGCTCGGCATCAGCCCGTTCACGCTTGGTCTGCTGATCCTCGCCTTCGGCCTTGGCGCGCTCACCGCGATGCCATGGTGCGGCTATCTCATCGGTCGGCACGGGTCGCGCAAGGTGCTCAGGATCTTCTCCGTCGTGGCGACCGTCGGCCTGCTGCCGGTCGCCCTGGCGCCGAACGTGCCGTTTGCGGCGCTGGCCATGTATGTCTTCGGGGCGGTGATCGGCGGCATGGATGTCACCATGAACGCCAATGCGGTGGCGGTCGAGCGCAAGCTCTCGCGCGCCATCATGTCGTCCTCGCATGGTTTCTGGAGCCTTGGCGGCTTTGCGGGCGGCGGGCTTGGCGGCCTGGCGATCCAGATTTACGGCCATGCTGCCCATGCCGTCCTGGTGACGGTCGTGGCACTTGTCATCGTTGCGCTGGCGCTGCGCCACATCATGGCCGAGGACAAGCCGGTGGTGCGCGAGCACCGCAAATTCTCCTTGCCTTCCAACCCGTTGATCTATCTGGTCGGCCTCGTCGCGCTGTTCTCCATGGTGCCGGAAGGCACGGTGCTCGATTGGGCTGCGCTCTATCTGCGTGAAGAACTCGGCGCGGATATCGCCACTGCTGGCTTCGCCTTTGCCGGCTTCTCGGCGACGATGGCTTCCATGAGGTTTCTCGGCGATGGCGTGCGCAACCGTTTCGGCGCCGTGCGCACGCTTCGCATTTCCAGCCTTATCGCGGCCGCCGGCATGCTGACAGCCGGCCTGGCCACGTCGCCCTGGATGGCGATCTGCGCCTTCACCTTCGCAGGGCTTGGCGTTGCCAACATGGTGCCGATCGCCTTCTCGGCAGCCGGCAACCAGCGCGGCATGTCGCCCGGCGCGGGCATGAGCGTGGTGACCGTGATGGGCTATTCGGGCATCCTGGTCGCGCCATCGGCAATCGGCTTCGTCGGCGAGCATACCGGTTTCGCGCCGATCTTCGTTGCCATGTCCTGCCTGCTGGTGGTGGTTTGCCTGATGGCGGGCCTTGCGCGCGGTGCCGATTTCATGCCCGCGTCTCAACCGGCCGAATAGCGCTTCAGTTCTTCCTGCAGGAAATCCGCCACGCGGCGGATGCGAACGCTGGCGCGCACGTCGCGATGCATCGCCAGCCACACAGGAAGTGCGGGAAGCGGCAGGTCGGGCAGCACGATTTCGACGCAGGCGTCGCGCCGGATGAGCGGCTGCTGCGCAATGCCGATGCCGTTGCCGGTCCGCACCGCTTCCCAGAGAACTATGTGGTTGTCGCTGCGCAGGCGGAAGGCATGCCGCGTTAGGCCCGGCCAGTACCGCTCAAGGCCGCGTATGATCTCGTCGCTGCGGTCGAAGCCGATCAGGTCGTGCCCGCGCAGATCCTCCGGCCTTTCGGGGCGTCCCCGCCGGTCGAGATAGCTCGCCGCGGCGCAGGCGCGCAGCGGAATGTCTGCGACCTTTCGCGCCACCAGTTCGTTCTGCGCCGGCCGCACCATCCGGATGGCTATGTCGGCATCGCGGCGCAGCAGGTTCTCGATCTGGTTGGAGGCGACGATCTCGACCTCAATGCCCGGCTCCTCGACGCCCAGGCGGGCGAGCATGTCGGGCAGCACGCAGGCCGCCACGATCTCGCTTGCCGCTATGCGGACCGTGCCTTCGATGGCCTCGACCGAGCCCAGCGCCATCCGCGAAAATGCCGTCGCCTCCTCATGCACGGCCCGCCCGCGCTCGAACAACAGGCTGCCGGCTTCGGTCAGCACGTAGCCCTGCCGGCCGCGCCGGAAGAGCGTGACGCCAAGCGCCTGCTCGAGCTCCGCGATGTGGCGGCCGAGCGTCGGCTGGCTGGCGGCAAGCCGGCGTGCAGCAGCCGAAAGGCTGCCTGTCTCGGCAACCGCCACGAAGCTTCGGATGAGGTTCCAGTCGATCTCGTTCATACTCGAAAATGAATAACGAAGTGTCGATTACAGTCAATTTCAATTCGACCGTGCATGGATCATATGAAGGTTACTCACACAAACAGGAGTGACCGAAATGACCAAGATCGCAATTCTCGGTGCCCGTGGCCGACTTGGCCGCATGGTCGCCAGGGCCTTTCTCGACGCCGGATACGAGGTGCGGGCCGTGACCCGCGATGGCAAGCTGCCGTCAGAATTGGCCGGGGCTGAAGGCATTGCCGCTGACGCGCTCGACCGGCAGTCGCTGATCCGGGCCACGCAAGGCGTGGACATCGTCTTCAACGGGCTGAGCCCGATCTATTCCGACTGGAGCACCTGCCTGCTCATGGCCGAAAACGTGATGGCCGCCTGCCACGCCAATCGCGCCCTGCACCTGTTCCCGGGCTCGGTCTACAACTTCGGCTCGCCCATGCCGGCGGTCATCACCGAGGAAACTCCGCAGCGCCCTACCACCGAAAAGGGTCGTATCCGCGTTGCCATGGAGGACCTGTTTCGGCGCGAGGCCTCCGCCGGGCGCGTGCGCACCGTGCTGCTCCGGGCCGGAGATTTCTTCGGCGGCAAGGGCACGGGATCGTGGTTCGACCTGGTCGTGGCCTCCAAGATCGCCAAGGGCGTCTACACCGCGCCGGGGCCGGTCGATCTCGTGCACGATTGGACCTATCTGCCCGATTTCGCGGCCGCCTTCGTGGCACTGGCCGAGAAGCGCGACCTGCTGGGCGCATATGAAAACCTGAACCTGCCGGGCCACGCGGTCACCGACCTGCAGATGAAGGCGGCGGCCGAAAAGGCAGTCGGGCGCACGTTGAAGCTTGCCTCGATGCCTTGGTGGGTGCTGCGGGCGGGCAGCCCGTTCGTGCCGATGTGGAAGGCGATCCTGTCGATGTCCTACCTGCGCTTCGAGGAACACCGGCTGGCGTCGATGCGGCTGGAAGGCATTATCGGAACTGTCCCGCACACACCGTTGGACGAGGCCGTGGCGCAGTCGCTCGCCGATCTTGGTCTCGCGGGCGCAGCGCGCCAGCAGGCGGCGTGAACTCGTTTCAAAAAGACAAGGACGCCCGGAGCGCAATTGCCGCGGGCGTTCTTTTGACGAGGCGGTCAGACGCGGCCCGTCAGCAACAGGATCACCAGAACGATCACTAAAATACCGACGATGCCGGAGGGGCCATAACCCCAGCCGCGCGAATAGGGCCACGCCGGAAAGGCACCGACCAGAATCAGGATCAGTATTATGATCAGCAGTGTCGATAGCGTCATGAGTGTCTCCCTCCATTGAAAAGTTTCAATGGGTTGACAATGCTTGACGGGAACTGTGGTTCCCTGCGCGTCGGCCGGAGCAGAACTCGCGGCCCCGGGCCGAGCGGCCTGCCGAGACGCGCCGCACGCCGTTCAGGTGGCGTACGGCGCGGGGCGCATCACTCCGCGGCCTTGGGATAGGCAACGGCGCCGGAGCCGACGGCCGGCTCCGTGGTTGCCCCGGCCGTTTCGGCCTTCGAGCCGCGGCGGAACACCCGGCCGAGGAAGCGGTTGACGCGGCTGTCCTTGCTGCGCGTGAACACCATCAGCATCGCCGGTGTGACGATCAGCGTCAGGACCGTCGCGAAGGACAGGCCGAAGACGATGGCGCTCGACAGCGAGATCCACCACTGCGTCGACGGGGCATTGATCGTGGTCTCGTGATGGAAGATTTCCAGCCCGAGGCCGAAGGCGATCGGCAACACGCCGAAGATGGCCGACAGCGCGGTGAGGACGACCGGACGGGCGCGTTCGCGGCAGGTCTGCAGCACCGCTTCCATCTTGTCCCAGCCCTCGTGGCGCAGGCGGTCGTAGGTGTCGATCAGCACGATGTTGTTGTTCACGATCACGCC
>JAEWHN010000136.1 GCA_023387775.1 Pseudomonadota bacterium
ATCCTCCACCTCTTGCGAAGATTGCCAGAAGAAAAGGTATGGGCTGATCGTGGTGCCAAGGATGGCAACGATCGCGGTAAGGTAGTCCTTGCTGAGGGAGAGATGCGGGATAAAGAAGCTTCGGGCCAACGAGGACCAGCCGACCTGGACGAAGAAAAGCGTCGCGATATAGGCAAAAAGAGCGAGCGTCAGCCATTTCAAGACGCTGACATATGGCTTGTAGGACAGGTAGACCTGCATGCCGACACAAATGAAGCCGAACGCCAGCACATATGCGATCTGGGGGCCGCCGACCAGAATGCGCACCGCATCGGCCATGGCTCCGATATCCGCCCCGACATTGATGACATTCGCCACCAGCAGCAGCGTCACGCACGCATAGACCACGGAGGTCGGGTAGAACTTCCTGAGGTTCCCGGCGATGCCTCGGCCTGTTGTGCGGCCAAGGCGCGCGCTGACTATCTGGACCGCCACCATCAGCGGATACGAGAATAGAAGAGACCAGGTCGGGAGATATCCGAACTGGGCGCCCGTCTGAGAATAGGTCGCTATGCCGCTTGGGTCGTCGTCCGAGGCACCGGTGATCAGACCTGGTCCGAGGACCGACAGCAGACGCGCTTTGGGCTGAACGTGCGGTCTGGGCTGGGCCGGTGTTGTCATTTTCCAACTCTACGCCGGGGCGCCGGTGCAACCGGCCTACCGTGTCGCTGCGAACCGAAATCAACAGCCAGCGACGGCCATGGTTCCGCCGGACCCGCGCCCGAGCGATCGCAGCCGGGAACTTGAGAATGGCCGGTGCCAAGTTTCGTGTCGATTTGTGGAACAGGTTGGCCCCACCGTTGTTCGGAAAGCGGCTTCTGGCGACCCGTGACGCTTCAGAGACGCGGGCTCGTCCGGGGTGATTGGCGATGTCATCGACATTGCCGCGCTCTCGGGCGGCCTGCGCTCGGATGATGCGAGGCGGGAAATGCCAATCTTGCGCTGGCGATGATGGGATTGGCATCCCCGCCCTCGATCTCCTCGCCGCCAGAAGCGTCATCGCCCGGCATCGCCGCGGGGACGGCTGGCGGGATTATCGCGATCGCAGCGGGTTCCCGAAGGGGCTCCGCACCGCCCGCTCCGCGGCCGGCCGATGACCCGGTCTCAGGTGGGATGGCGTTCGAGCGCTACGTCGAGTTCGCCGCCCACCAGGATGACGATTGCGGAAATCCAGATCCACACCATGAAGCCGATGATCGCGCCCAGCGAGCCGTATGTCTGATTGTAGTGGCCGAAATTCGCGCCGTACCAGGAAAACAGAAACGAGACTACCAGCCAGCCCAGAGCCGCGAAGGCGCTGCCCCAGGTCAAAGGGCGTATATGAGCCTCGCCACGGCTCGGGCCATAGCGGTAGAGCAGGGCCAGCCCGAATGCCGTTACGATCAGAAGGGCCGGCCACCTGGCAATCCGCAGCAGCACGTCCGCAGCTTCACTCAATCCCACGAAAGCAAGAACAAGCGGCACGACCGCTACTGCGCACAACGCCAGCAGGACGAGCCCTATGGCGCCAAGCGTGAAGATCAGGGACACGACGTTGAGCCAGACAAAGCTTCGTTTCTCCTGCTGTCCATAGACCACGTTCAGCGCATCGAAGAGAGCCTTGATGCCGGCATTCGCGCTCCACAGCGAAACCAGCAGGCCCACGGCGAACGCAAAGCCGAGTGTTCTGCTGCCCTGCGACGCCACGCGCGCCAATTGATCCTTCATCACGTCGATGGCGCCCTCCGGGAACACGCCCGCGACCAGCGCCAGGTGATTTCCTATCGCTTGTGGATCGGCGAAGAGGCCGTAAATCGCCACCAGCGCGGCCAGGGCGGGAAAGACCGCGAGGATCGCGTAAAAGGCGACGCCGGCGGCATTGGCGAGGACCCGATGGCGCGACGCATTGCGCAGGGTCTGCCGCAATGCGTCCGTCCATCGCCTGAGCGCGCTGGTGCGGACCGGTTCTTTCCTGTGCTGTTCGGGGTTGTGCAAGGCGCCGCGCTCCTTGGCGGGGGCCTGATGGCGCGACCTGTGAAATCCGAGAAACAGAAGGGCCAGCGCCAGCCCGGAGGTCCATAGCGGAACCCTCGCAGGCCGGGCGGCCGAGGGCCGGTGGATCGAGCCGCCACTCATGTATCTGCTTGGCTGCGCTTCTTCCGCGTGCCCGAAGTTCGGTGGCTGCCAGCCTCCATTGCGGCAGCCCGTTTCGTTTCCGTTTTCGAACCACGAGCCGCCCGCCCACCGCCGGACTCGGCCCCTGCCGGCTTGTCGCCCTTCGCGCGCTCCCCGGTTTCTGCCATTTCGCCGAGATTTTCCTTCAGGCGATCGCTTTGGTCGCCCATGAGATAGTCTTCGGTTTGGGTGGCCGGCATAAGCGCCCCCAGGACAGCGCCGATGGCGACGCCCATGCTTGCCAATACGAGCGGTTCACTACGGCAGAAATCGATAAAGCTCCTCGCGCCCGAAGTTGCGCTGCTGCCGAGATGCCGCGCCGACTCTCCGACTGCCGAGGCGGTTCGACTGGTGGTGCCCGCCACGACATCGTAGGCGGAAGAGCTGGCCTTGCTCACAGCATCGCCTGCCGCCCCTGCCGCGGCTCCCAGGCGATCGCTGGCGCGTTCCGCACCTTCGCGAATGGCATTGCCCGCGGATCTTGCGCTTTCGCTAGCCGCTTCGCCCATCCGGCCAGCTATATCGACTGTAGCCGAACCGGCTTCCTTGACGGTGTCCGCGGCCGAGCCTGCCCTTTCGGCCAGTTCGTCGCCCATGGCCGACTGGCGCCTCGAGGTCTCCGTGCGGGTGGAACTGCCCAGAACGCTGGAAAGCATCATCCAGGCAACGCCGGTCCCGACCAGAACCATCGGCACCGGATTTTGCCCCATCTGGTGCCGCAGCCTGCGGTAGAACTCCCCGGCATCCCCTTCACCGGCATATTCGGTGAGCTGGTCCAGGACCTGCCCCGGGGAAAGGTTGGCGCGGAACTCATCCAGCGCGTCGACGAGTTGGGAGCGAACATGCTCTACTTCGTGTTCAAGTTGATCAGTGGACGGCATCTTGCTGCCTCATCTGCTCTTGTGCCACGTTTGCATCGTGCTGGATCTGCCGGATGGTGCGATCGGGCACCATGGTCCTGACCTTCAGCCGATTGACGCCGACCAGCAGCAGGATGAGCCCGATCACGAAGACGCCGCCGCCCAGGATCAAGGCCGACAACGCGGGCGTGATGGCATAAGTTCTGCTCACCCATTCCACCGCGGCCTGCAGCAGGATAACGAGCGCGGGGATCATCAGGACCGCGCCGCCGGTCAGCAGGCCGATGCCCGCCCCGACGCGCCCGATGTTTTCCGAGATCTCGGTACGGGCGAGCTGGCTTTCCTTGCGAACCAGCGTCGCAGCCAGAGATACAACGTCTGTGAAAATGTCCGGAATCGTGCGGCTGTAGTGTGCCATTTCGTTCCTCTTTTCACTCAGCGCCGAGCGCCGCGCCTGTGAGACGAACTCTTCAGGAAGCGGGACAAGAGCACGCCAGCCAACATGGCCCCGCCGAAAAAGACGGCAGGTTGCGTTCGCGCCATGCTTCCGACGCCCTTGATCAGATCCTCGATCCTGCTTTCCCGAAGCTTCGTTGCGCCAGCTTCGAGCTGCGCCGCAGCCTCGTGGACATAGGCGGCCCCTAGCGGAAACTCGCCTTCGAGTTCGCGAGCAACACCGTGCGCCACCTTCGCGACCCCACCAATGCGATCCGCGCCGGCATCTTTCTGTTGCTCTGCGTTTCGCAAGGCCTGGTCCTTGATATCCTGAATCTCGCTCATCGCCGTAGTCCTCGTCGCGTTGACGAATACGACTCCTAACCCCGCTGGAACATAAATGTTCCCGGCATTCGGTCGGTCGCTGAAGCGGCGAAAGCATTTCCCTGAAGTTGCCGGCAAGCTCGAAAATATTTTGGAACCATGTCCTCCGCCTCGGATTGGTTCGGTGAGGCTACACACCGGCCTCGGACAATAAAGGAGAAGCAAAATGCTCAACCGTGGCGGTACTCACGAGCAGCACGTGAAAGCTGGCCAGCAGAGCCACAAGAACGACGACAGGACGCATCACGCCGGTGAACGGGACAGCGACCGTCGCGAGAGTGGCGGCCACGGAGAACGCGGCGGCTCACATGAGCAGCATGTGAGGGTCGGGCAACAGAGCCACAAGAACGACCGCTAGCGGTTCGCACCGCAACGTTCCCCCGCATTGATTGCGGGGTCCCCTGGCGAAATCATTAGGAGG
>JAEWHN010000159.1 GCA_023387775.1 Pseudomonadota bacterium
CTATGTCGGCGTCATCGGCGTCGAGTTCTTCGTGCTTGCCGACGGCTCGCTGCTCGTGAACGAGATCGCCCCGCGCGTGCACAATTCCGGACATTGGACCGAGGCAGCCTGCACCATCTCGCAATTCGAGCAGCACGTGCGCGCCGTTGCCGGCCTTCCTTTGGGCCTCGCCGCCCGGCATTCGGATTGCGTGATGGAAAACCTGATCGGGGACGAGGTGCAACGGGCTGCGCAACTGGCTCATGAGCCGAACCTGATGCTGCATCTCTATGGCAAGGCCGAAGCCCGGCCGGGCCGCAAGATGGGGCATTTCACCCGCCTGGCGCCCCTGATGGAGGCCTGATCGCCCCGCCGGTGCGGCCGGTTGGGCAGCGGGCGTTTGGCAAATTTCGGCAACCATATGCGATGCCGGATGATTCATCGCGGGGCGCGGTTGACAGGATGGCGGAACCTCGTCTATGAGCTTTTCACAAATTCGGACGCGCTCTCGGGCGCGTCTTTCAATTCGGCCGGTCAACGGCCCAGTTCGACGGATCAGACCATGAAGATCAAGAATTCGCTCAAGGCCCTCAAGGCCCGCCATCGCGACTGCCAGCTGGTTCGCCGCAAGGGTCGCGTCTATCTCATCAACAAGACCGCCCCGCGCTACAAGGCGCGCCAGGGCTAAGCCCGGGCCGGAAGGCTCCGCGCTTTCCGAGACGGCTTGACCGTTTCACGCGAAATTCAATTTGACGTTCCCATGTCGAAGGTTAAATCCTTCGGCATGCGGAACTTTTTTGCATTCTGTATCGGCATGGCGTTGATTGGCGCATCTGGCTTTGCCCAGGCGCAGCCGGCCGCACCTCACCGCGACGCCCCTCCCCTAGCCAAGGCCGAGACCAGGCTCGACACGCTCTTCGGCGCCCTGAAGCGCGAGCGCAACGAAAAGGCGGCCGAGCGCATCGCCGCCCGTATCCAGGAACAGTGGAACAAGTCCGGCAGCGCCTCGATCGACCTGATGATGCAGTGGTCGCAGAAGGCAATCCATGCTCAGAAATTCGACGTCGCGCTCGACTTCCTCGATGAGGTCGTGACCCTGGACCCGAATTACGTCGAGGGCTGGAATCGCCGGGCGACAGTGCATTTCCTGATGCAGAACTATCGCAAGTCCATGGCCGACATAGACCGGGTGCTGCAGCTTGAGCCGCGCCATTTCGGCGCCTTGGCCGGCATGGCACAGATTCTGGAAATGACCGGCCGCAAGCAGCTGGCGCTGCAGGCCTGGCAAAAGGTGCTCGACCTCTATCCGATGCAGCGCAGCGCGCAGGAGAAAGTGTCCAAGCTGTCGGAAGAACTGGCCGGCGAGGCGATCTGACCGGCGAACCGGCCAGGACCACCCTTCCGAACTCCAGATAACGGCGTCAGAGCAACGGCTCAGGCGCCGCCACGCCCCTCAGCCCCCACATAGGCTATGCGCAGCATGTTGGTGGCGCCCGGCGTGCGCAGCGGCACACCCGCGGTGATGATGATGCGGTCGCCGGGGCGGCCGAAGCCTTCCTCATAGGCGATACGGCAGGCGCGGTTGACCATGTCGTCAAGATCGATGGCATCCTCGGTGACCACGCAATGCGTGCCCCAGACCAGCGACAGCCGCCGTGCGGTTTCCACGACCGGCGACAAAGCGATGATGGGCACCTGCGGCCGTTCGCGCGCGGCGCGCAGGCCGGTCGTGCCGGAAGAAGTGTAGGTGACGATCGCCGACAGCTTCAGCGTCTCGGCGATCTGCCGCGAGGCCAGCGAAATGGCGTCGGCACCGGTCGCTTCCGGCTCGGAGCGCTGTGCGTTGATGATGGTGGCATAGGTGGGGTCCTGCTCGACGCGCTGCGCGATCCGGCTCATCGTGGCGACCGCCTCGACCGGATATTCCCCGGCCGCCGATTCGGCCGAGAGCATGATCGCGTCGGCGCCCTCGAACACGGCCGTCGCCACGTCCGAAACCTCGGCGCGCGTCGGCACCGGGGCAGAGATCATCGATTCCAGCATCTGCGTGGCGATAACCACGGGCTTGCCGGCGCGCCGCGCGGCCCGGGTGATCTGCTTCTGGATGCCGGGCACGGCCTCCAGCGGCATTTCCACGCCCAGGTCGCCGCGCGCCACCATCAGCGCGTCGGACAGTTCGATGATTTCCGCAAGGCGCAACACGGCCTGCGGCTTCTCGATCTTCGACAGGATCAGCGCGCGGCCGCGCGCGATCTTGCGCGCCTCGGCAAGGTCCTCCGGGCGCTGGATGAAGGACAGGGCGATCCAGTCCACGCCCTCGGCCAGAACCGCATCCAGATCAGCGCGGTCCTTTTCCGTCAATGCGCCGAGGGGCAGGTCCGTGTCGGGCAGGCTGACGCCCTTGCGGTCTGAAATCCTGCTGCCGGCGACAACCGTGCAGGTGATCGACCTGCCGTCGCAGGCGACGGCGCGCAGTTCCAGCCGGCCGTCGTCGATGAGCAGGCGATGGCCCGGCTGCACCGAGGCCAGGATCTCCGGGTGCGGCAGGCAAACTCGCGTCGCATCGCCGGGCTCGGGGTTGTCGTCCAGCGTGAAGGTCTGGCCGATCTCGAGCATTTCCTTGCCATTGGCGAACTTGCCGACGCGCAGCTTCGGCCCCTGCAGGTCGGCCAGGATGCCGATTGGACGCCCAAGCTCGGTCTCGACCGCCCGAATGCGGCGGACGAGCTCGCGCATGAGGTTGTGGTCGGCATGGCTCATATTGATGCGGAAGACGTCGGCTCCCGCTTCGAAGAGGCGCTTGATCATGGCTTCGGAGGAGGAGGCCGGACCAAGCGTTGCGAGGATCTTTACCTTTCGGCTGCGTCTCATTGAGAATTGGTTCCCGTGACGGCGGCGGCGCCGTCCGTTGCGGGTTCGTCGGTCAGTTGGACCATCCAGCTTGCCTGCTCGCCCGTATCATATTCCTTGAAGCCTGCGCGCTGGAACCCGCGGGCGACGCAATCGGTCACGCCAGCGATCTTGAACTCTTTTTCGGCAACGCACATGGTTATCGGACCGTCCCAGCGCCCACCGCGCTCGGCATCCTCTGCATAAAGATAGTAAAACCGCGATGACAAGGGGCCCTCGATCAGGGTCTTGCAGGTGGAGCCTTCGATATGCCACCAGCCTTCGGTGACCCAGCCCGCCTTGGCGCGGTAGCCGATGCCGACGCCAACCAGGTTCTGGGTGGCATTGCACACCCGGAAATCGGCGCGCGCCGTGCTTGCAGTCGCGACGAAGAACAGCGGCACGACGAGGGAGAACAGCAACGCAGCCCACGCAGAACGAATGCGCGGTGCTACGGCAAAACTCATCCTCGACCCCCTCTTGCTTCGTATCGGCATGTCCAGGTGCTCCTTTTCGGCAAAGTCCGGGCGCATGTCAACGCGCCCTCGGCCGGAATCCAATCGATTTAGATGTACGTGAGCGGCAGGTTTGGTCGCGTAGACTACGTTTCGGCCACAACATTGACCAAACAACGACATTGCATGCAGCCTGACTTCGTGAAATGACCAGCCTATCCCATCAACACCGCCAGACGGGACCGTTGCAAGCCCATGACGCGATCCGCAGTTTTTGCCCCCTTCGAAATCGTCGAGGGCGACCGCAAGCGAGGCATCGTCCTGTTGGCCGACCACGCCAAGCGCGCCCTACCCGACGAGTATGGCGATCTTGGCCTGCCGCCTGCCGAGTTCCAGCGCCATATAGCCTATGACATCGGCGTGGAGCAGCTGACGAGAAGGCTCGCCGCGCTGCTCGGCGTGCCGGCGATAATGGCCAATTTTTCGCGGCTGCTGATCGACCCCAATCGCGGCGAGGACGACCCGACGCTGATTCGCCAGCTTTATGACGGCACGGTGGTGCCCGGAAACTATCCGATGGCGCCCGAAGAGCGCGAGAAGCGGCTGGAGAAATATTACCGCCCCTACCACGACGCGGTCGGGGCTATGGTGGCTTCGGTGGCACGGGAAACCGGCAAGGCGCCCTTCCTGCTCTCCGTCCATTCCTTCACGCCGGTGATGCAAGGGCACACCCGGCCGTGGCATGTCGGCCTGCTGTGGGACCGCGACGACCGCGCGGTGCGGCCGCTGATCGAACTTCTGGCGCAGGACCGAACCCTGATCATCGGCGACAACGAGCCCTATGACGGCGCGCTGCGCGGCGACACCATGTTCAGGCACGCCATCGTCAACGGCTACGCCCACGCGCTGATCGAGATCCGCCAGGACCTGATCGCCGACGAGGCCACTGCCGACGACTGGGCGGCGCGGCTGGCACCCATCGTTGACGCCGTCAACGATCGCCCCGATATACATCAGGTAAGGCAATTCGGCTCGCGCACCGGGCCGCTGTGACGGAGGACGCCATGGCAGAACTGAGCAACGACCAGCAACGCGACTTCGAGGCCGCCGCCTTTCGCAGGCTGGTCCGGCACCTGCGCGAGCGCACCGATGTGCAGAACATCGACCTGATGAACCTTGCCGGCTTCTGCCGCAACTGCCTCTCCAACTGGTATCGCGAGGCCGCCGAGGAGGCGGGAGTTGACCTCTCCAAGGAAGAGTCGCGAGAGATCGTCTACGGCATGCCTTATGCCGAGTGGCAGGCGAAACACCAGACCGAGGCTTCCGACGCGCAGAAGGCCCGGTTCGAGGCAAGCCGGCCGAAGGACCACTGACGGCCCACGCATTTTCCGGACGATTGTGTTGCCATTCCGCCCTTGACCCCTCAGGACGGGTAAGGCATCGAACGGCTACCCATACGCCGCGCCGAGTCGCGGCTTTTTCATCCGGAGCATAGAATGGCCGACGAGATCACCGAAACCAGCCAGACCGTTGCCGCGGGCCAGTTGCGCGCGTTCATCGAGCGCATCGAGCGTCTTGAGGAAGAGAAGCAGACCATCGCCGACGACATCAAGGACGTCTTTGCCGAGGCAAAAGGCACCGGTTTCGACACCAAGGCGCTGCGCACCATCATCCGCCTGCGCAAGAAGGATGCAGCCGAGCGTCAGGAAGAGGAAGCAATCCTCGACCTCTACAAGGCCGCGCTGGGAATGGAGTGACCGCCGGGCGGCGCTGCCATAACGCGATCGGACAGCAAGGCGCCGATTCGCCGTGGACGGCTCTCCGGCACCACTGCCGGACGATTCCTGGTTCCGGAAATCTTAACCGAGGCTGGCCACACTAGATGACGCTTGGGTGCATCGCAGGCGCTGCATCATACCCAAGCTCTATGACCTCCATCAAACGCCCGCCAGCCTCGGAGGAGGCGATTCCGAGGTCTCTGACGCTATCCATATGATTGCGGCCGGCCAGAGACATGGATGAGACCTGCGAGCCTTGCACCCGAAGAGCGTTCGCGAATGTCTCGGCCTGATCGTGGAAGGGCGGGGTCTCGTCCGCTCCGACCATGATCGTGACC
>JAEWHN010000352.1 GCA_023387775.1 Pseudomonadota bacterium
CGGGGCCGGTACTTTCCAACCCGCGACACTCACGGACCTCGTTGTGCGGATCGCGGGATCCCTGCGCCGAAACACGGATGACTGACCGGGCCAGGCGGCGCGGTACGGCACAAGCTGTCATGATGGAGTGAGAACGACATGCCGATTACGCTGCTGGACGGGATTCTCGTCGGGTTCACTCTTGTCTCGGCCATGCTGGCAATGGTCCGCGGCTTCTCCCGGGAAATCTTGTCGATCGCTTCCTGGATCGCGGCGGCGGCGGCGGCATATTTCTTCTATCCGATGGTGCTGCCTTATTTGCAGTCGCACATCGACAACGAAAAGCTGGCCATGGGTGCCGCGGCCGGCGTGGTCTTCATCATCGCGCTGATCGTGGTGACGGTCATCACCATGAAGATCGCCGATTTCATCATCGACTCTCGCGTCGGTGCTCTCGACCGGACGCTGGGCTTTCTCTATGGCGCCGCCCGCGGCATCCTGGTCATGGCTGTTGCGCTGATGTTCTTCAACTGGCTGGTCGGGACCAACCCGCCCAACTGGATTGCCGACGCGAAGTCCAAGCCACTGCTGGAAAGCATCGGCACCAAGATCGAGGGCCTGATGCCCGAGGATCCGGAAAAGTCCATCCTCAAGCGCCTGAAGCCCGGCGCCGCGCCCGACGCGGAACCCGGCACTCCGCCTTCGGACAACTCGGCCGAAACGCCGCAGGACGAAACCCCGCCGGCCGATAATTGATGGTGGCGCGTAAGGCGCCGGCGCCCTATATGAGGGCCTTCTGACGAGAGACTGCCCTATGGCACATGACACCTTGCTCGGCGAGGCCGATGATCATTTCCACGACGAATGCGGAGTGTTCGGCATTTTCGGCCGGCAGGATGCTGCGGCAATCGTCACGCTGGGCCTGCATGCCCTGCAACATCGCGGCCAGGAGGCAGCCGGCATTGTCTCCTATGACGGCTCGCAGTTCCATGTCGAACGCCATGTCGGCCTGATCGGCGACACCTTCACCAGACCGCAGGTTATCGATAGCCTCAAGGGCAACCGCGCAATCGGCCACACCCGCTACGCCACTACCGGCGGCTCCGGGCTGCGCAACGTGCAGCCGCTGTTCGCCGAGCTCGCGGATGGCGGTTTCGCCATCGCCCACAATGGCAACATCACCAACGCCATGACGGTGCAGCGTGCGCTGCAGAAGCAGGGCGCCATCTTCTCCTCCACCTCCGATACCGAAACGCTTCTGCACCTGGTGGCGACCAGCCGCGAGAAGGACTTCAATTCCCGCTTCATCGAGGCCGTGCGCACGCTGGAAGGCGCGTTCTCGCTGGTTGCGCTGACGTCGAAGAAGATGATCGGCTGCCGCGACCCCTTGGGTATCCGCCCGCTGGTGCTGGGCGATCTCGACGGCGCCTATATTCTCGCCTCCGAAACCTGCGCGCTGGACATCATCGGCGCCCGTTTCGTTCGCGACGTGAAACCGGGCGAGATGATCATCGTCACGCCCAAGGGCATCGAAAGCGTGTTCCCCTTTGAACCGGTGAAGCCGCGCTTCTGCATTTTCGAATATGTCTATTTCGCCCGCCCGGATTCGACGGTTGAGGGCCGCAACGTTTATGAAGTGCGCAAGCGCATAGGCATGGAACTGGCCATTGAGAGCCCGGTGGATGCTGATCTGGTCGTGCCGGTGCCGGATTCCGGCACGCCCGCGGCAATCGGCTTTGCGCAGCAGGCCGGGCTGCCGTTCGAGCTCGGCATCATCCGCAACCACTATGTGGGCCGCACCTTCATTCAGCCCACCGATTCCATCCGCCATATGGGCGTGAAGCTGAAGCACAACGCCAACCGCCGCATGCTCGAGGGCAAGCGCGTGGTGCTGGTGGACGATTCCATCGTGCGCGGCACCACCAGCCAGAAGATCGTTCAGATGGTGCGCGATGCCGGCGCCCGCGAGGTGCATATGCGCATCGCCTCGCCGCCCACCCGCTCCTCCTGCTTCTACGGCGTCGACACGCCGGAGACGGCCAAGCTGCTGGCCTCGCGCATGTCGATCGAAGAGATGGCCGAGTTCATCCGTGTCGATTCGCTAGGTTTCCTGTCGATCGACGGGCTCTACCGCGCCGTCGGCGAGGCGCGCCGCGACAATGATCAGCCGCAGTTCTGCGACGCCTGCTTCAGCGCAGAGTATCCCACGCGCCTCCTCGACTTCGAGGACGTGGAGAATGTGCGCAGCCTCTCGCTGCTGGCCAGCAACGGCCAGTAGTACCGCCCAACCCTTTTGATCTTTAAGCTCACTGCCTTGCAGGGTTCATGCCGCGCAGGGCAATGCCTGGAGGACTGGCATGACCGAAACCCCGAACCTTTCCGGCCGCATCGCCCTCGTCACCGGCGCTTCGCGCGGCATCGGCTACCAGATCGCCAAGCAGATGGCGGCCGCCGGCGCGCATGTCATTGCGGTGGCTCGCACCGTGGGCGGGCTGGAAGACCTCGACGACGAGATCAAGGCCGCGGGCGGCCAGGCAACGCTGGTGCCGCTGGATCTCACCGACATGGGCGGCATCGACCGGCTCGGCGGTGCCATCAATGAGCGCTGGGGCAAGCTCGACATCCTGGTGGCCAATGCCGGCGTGCTGGGCGTGATTGCTCCGATCGGCCACGTCGAAGCCAAGGTGTTCGAGAAGGTCATGGCGGTCAACGTGACCAGCACCTGGCGCATGATCCGCTCGGTCGACCCGCTCTTGCGCAAGTCGGATGCCGGCCGCGCCATTCTGCTTTCCTCCGGCGTGGCGCATTCGGCCCGCGCCTTCTGGGCGCCTTACGCGGCATCCAAGGCCGCCGTCGAGGTGCTGGGACGTTCCTGGGCCGACGAAACCCGCAACATGCCGCTGCGCGTCAACTGCGTTAATCCGGGAGCGACCCGCACCGCCATGCGCGCTCAGGCCATGCCGGGCGAGAACCCCGACACGCTGCCCACCCCGGCCGAAATCGCCGCCAGGATCCTGCCGCTCGCCAGCCCCACGCTGCGCGAAACCGGTATGCTCTTCCAGGCCCGGGAGGAGAGCTTCGTCGCCTACCGCGACCCGGAATAAGCGCGCGCCCTCAACCGGTCGCCGCCGGGCGGCGCGTCGCGGCGGCCGACAATTCCGGCCGTGCCCTGAGCGTCTGGAACACCACGCAATAGCGTTCCGTCAGCTTCAGCAGCGTGTCGATGCGCTCCTGCGGCTCGTCGGTGTCGAGGTCGAATTTCAGCCTGATGGCGCCGAACCCCACCGGCGCATCCTTCGCCACGCCCAGCGTGCCGCGAAAGTCGAGGTCGCCCTCGGCCTCCACCGATGCGTCCGCGAGGCGGAACTCCAGCGCCGTCGCCACCGCTTTCAGCGTCACGCCGGCGCAAGCCACCAGCGTTTCCAGCAGCATGTCGCCGGAACAAAGCTGAAGTCCGCTGCCACCGGTGGCGGGGTGCAGGCCGGCAACCGCCACCGCCCTGCCTGTCTCCACCTTGCAGGCGATCGACTGCTCATCCACCGTGCCCTTCGCGCGCAGCGTCACCAGCGCGCGTGAAGGGTCCTCGCGGTAGCTCTCCTTCAAGGGCGTCTGCAATCTCTTCAGTTCGGCCGCGTCCATCGCAACTCCTCCCCGTCGGCGCTGTTCGATCCCGCACCCTATCACGTCGACCCTCGCGTCCCAATCGGCGTGCCAATGGCGAGTTGCCTGCCCCAACGCTCGCGCCTGCCTGGCTTAGCCCGTTCCGCACCGGCAATCGTATAGCTCTGCTGGGTGCCGTGGCCTTGCCGCTTCGGCGCCCTTGCCTTGAGGAGCCATCACATGACCGATGCCGCGATTGCCGACAGCCGCGAACGTATCTACGCCGGCATGCTGATCACGGCACTGTCGTATCTGCTTTTTTCGATGCAGGACGCTTCGATCAAGCTTCTGGTCACCGGGCTCAGCGTCTGGCAGATCCTGTTCTTCCGCAGCGCGGCCATTCTTGCCGGCTGCGCGGCCATCGGCGGCCGGTCCGTGTTCGCGGAGGCATACCGCTCGAAGGCCTTCTATCCCATGCTGCTGCGCAGCTTCATCATCCTCGGCGCCTGGCTTTGCTTCTACAACGCCGCCAAGCATCTGCAGCTTGCCGAACTGACGACGATCTACTTTGCCGCCCCGGTCATCGTCACCATCCTCTCAATTTTCGTACTTGGCGAACGGGTGCCGCTCGTACGCTGGGTAGCGGTTCTGACCGGCTTCGTGGGTGTTTTCATTGCCTGCGATCCCACTTCGCTCGGCCTCAGCCTGCCTGTAGTCATGGTGCTGGTCGCCGCCTGCCTGTGGGCGTTCGCCATCGTACTCATACGCAAGATCGCACTGTATGAACGCACCATGGTGCAGATGGTGCTCAACAACGCCCTTTTCCTGGTCATCGCCGGGCTGCCGCTCTTCTATTTGTGGCAGACGCCAAGCTGGGACGAATGGCTGCTGCTGATCGTTCTCGCCATTGTCGGCGGGCTGGGCCAATACGCGCTGTTCGAGGGCATGAAGCGCGCCCCTGCCTCCGTCGTCGCGCCGTTCGAATACACCGCGCTGGTCTGGGCCTTCGTGTTCGGCTTTGCGATCTGGGGCGACATTCCGCGCCGCGAAGTGTTTGTCGGCGCGGCGCTGATCTTCCTTGCCGGCCTGGTGATCATCGCCGGCGAGCACTTTCGGCGGCGCAACTGATGCCATATCCACTGGCTGCGCATGCTCCTGACAGAGCGCCGTCAGCACGCCTGCCGTAAAGGGCGCACGGCGCCTACGCCCCGAACGAGGAAATCCAGTTTCATGACACCTGAAGATCACACCGGCGAACGCCTGCTGGGCATATTGCTCGTCACTGGCGCGGCTGCCATCTTCGGTCTTGCCGGCGTGCTCACCAGATCGGTCAATGCAGAGCCGCTTGTCATTTCCTGCTGGCGCGGCCTTGTCGGCGCGCTGCTGATCACGGCCTACGTGTTCTGGCAGCGAGGCCGGGCCGGCTCGCCGAAGAGCCTGCGGCTGGGTTGGCGAGGATGGTTGATGGCGCTGATCGGGGCGGCCAACAGCCTCGCCTTCATCGCCGCCTTCAAATACACCTATGTCGCCAATGTCGCGATCATCTTTGCCACGGCGCCCTTCCTGGCGGCGCTGTTCGCATGGCTTTTGATGCGCGAAGGCGTGCGCAGCCAGACCATGCTCGCGGCTGCGCTGTCGCTCACCGGCGTGGGGCTGATGGTGTTTTCGGGCGTCGGCAACGGCAATCTCCTGGGCGACGGCCTTGCGCTTCTGATGACCGCCGGCAGCGCGCTCTACACCGTTCTGATCCGCGCCTTCCGCGATACCCCCGTCGTCTGGGCGGGTGCGGTGTCGGCCTTCATCGTTTTCGCGCTTGCCTGGCTCGTCACCGATCCGCTCGCCATATCGCTGCACGACGCGCTCATTCTGGTGGGCTTCGGCGTCTCTTTTGCGATGGCCTCGGTCATGTGGACGGAGGGCGCGCGGCTGATACCCTCCGCCGAAGCCGGCCTGCTCGGCTCTGCCGAAGTGCCCTTCGCGGTAGTGTTCGGCTGGCTCTTCCTCACCGAAATTCCGCCGGCCGCAAGCATGGTCGGCGGCTCCCTCGTGCTCCTTGCCGTGTTTGCCCATGCCGGCCGCGACTGGCTGCAAGCACGCGCCCGCACGGCCTGAGCGCCTGCGCAAAATTCAGCCGGGCGGGAACCAATCCAATTCTTCGGGCGTTGCAGGGGTTGGACGGGCTCGTCCCCATGCCCAACCCCTCGCCCGTCCTCTCCTCAAGCCGGCCAGCAGGCCGGCTTTTCTTTGAGATCGGCCAAGCCGTTGCGCGCCACACACTCGTGCATTGACGTGGATACAGCATAGTCTACCCTTCTGGCCGAAGCGGCCGGCAAGAGCCACGGCAAGGACACGCGCTGGGAGAGCGGCATGATCCTGAGCGGCACAATCGCCCTTTGCATCGTCGCGGCCTATCTGGCTGGCGCGCTGTGGCAGAAGTTTCGCCTCGGAATCACTCTGCAGCAGGCATTGCTCTATCTGCCGCTCAAACTTCTCTACCGGATCCGCGACAGCAAGATTCGCCCAGCGCGCGACGCCAAGGCGCCGGTGGTCTATGTCGTCGCCCACCAGTCGCGACTTGAACCGGCGCTGATGCTTGCGCTGTTGCCGGAGGATACGCTTCACATATTGGACGAAGCTTCGGCCCGATCCGCATGGCTCGAGCCCTGGCGGGCGCTTGCCCGCACCATCGTCTTCAATGCCGAACATGTCTTTGTCAGCCGGCGGCTGGTGCGCGTGCTGAAGGGAAAGGGGCGGCTGGCCGTCTATTTGCCCGACAATGTCGAACCGGACGTAAAGACCTACCGGCTGTTCCGGGCCGTGGCGCGGATCGCGCTGCGGGCCGATGCCCAGGTAGTGCCGATCTTCGTGGGCGGGGCGCGTCACCTGCCCTTCTCGCTTACCCCGGCCGAAAAGGCGCCGCGGCGATGGTTTCCCCGGCTCGTCATCAGCGCCCTGCAACCGGTGAAGATCGCCGACCTCATGGCCAGCAGCGTCAAGCAGCCGGCACGTGCCTCGAACGCCCTCTTCGATCGCGTCGCGGAAACGCGGCTGGCCGCCACCGATCCCGACCTGTCGCTATTCCTGGCGGTTCGCGACGCTGCCCTGCGCTTCGGCCCCGGCCGTCCCATCGTGGAGGACGGCAGCGGAACTCTCAGCTACCGGCGATTGTTGGCAGGCGCGCGGATGCTCGGCCAGAAACTCGCCGAAAGCAGCGCCCCGGACGAAGCCGTCGGCATAATGCTACCCAACAGCAACGCCATGGTGCTGTCGCTTCTGGCGCTGGCATCCGGCAGGCGCGTGGCCACCATGATCAACTTCACGGCCGGTCCGGCTAATGTGACAATGGCCGTTCGCGCGACGCTCACCCGCGCCGTCATCTCGTCGCGGGCCTTTGTCGAAAAAGCCAGGCTCCATGAAGTCGTCGAGGCCGTGGAAGCCGGCGGCGCAAAAATCATATGGCTGGAAGACGTTCGCAAGACTTGCTCGATGGCCGATCGGGTCGTGGCCGCTTGCCTGTGGCGCAGGCCGATCCATTCACAGGACGCCGCGAAGCCCGCCGTAATCCTGTTCACGTCGGGTTCCGAAGGCAGCCCGAAGGCGGTGGTCTTGTCCAGCCGCAACCTCGTCGCAAACGCCATGCAGGCGGAGGCCCGCATCTCGATCGGAGCGGACGACAAGCTGCTCAACGTGCTGCCCGCCTTTCATGCCTTCGGCCTTACCGGAGGCACCATCCTGCCGCTTGTCACCGGGGTGCGCCTGGTGCTTTATCCGTCGCCGCTCCACTTCAAGGCCATTCCCGAGCTGGCAGCGAAGGTGCGCCCGACAGTCATGTTCGGCACGGACAGTTTCCTCGCCGCATACGCCCGCGCGGCCGGCGACAACGACTTTTCCGGCCTGCGTTTCGTCGTGGCCGGCGCGGAGCCGCTTCGCCCAGCCACCCGGGCCCAGTGGCGAGAGCGCTTCGGCACGGCGATCATCGAGGGTTTCGGCCTTACCGAAGCTTCCCCGGTCGTGTCGGTAAATACGGCAACCCATGGCCGCGATGGCACGGTGGGCCGCCTGCTACCCGCAATCCGCATGCGGCTGGAGCCGGTGGAAGGCCTCTCCGACGGCGGCCGGCTGCAGGTCAAGGGTCCGAACGTGATGCTCGGCTATATGATGGCCGAGGCGCCAGGTGTCCTGCAGCCGCGGGCAGATGACTGGCTGGACACAGGCGACATCGTGTCCGTCGACCGCGAAGGCTTCCTGACCATACGCGGCCGTGCCCGGCGCTTTGCCAAGATCTCAGGCGAGATGGTTTCGCTGGTGGCGGTCGAAAGGCTGGCCTACGAACTCTGGCCGGAGGCGAGCCACGCCGCAGTGGCTGTTCCCGACGCCCAGAAGGGCGAGCGCATCGTCCTGCTCACCACCGAGCCAGAGGCCGATCAGGCCCTGTTGCGTCAGTTCGGGCAGCAATCGGGTGCCGCCAACGTCATGCTGCCGGAGGCCGTGGTCAAGGTCTCGGAACTTCCGCTTCTGGCGTCCGGCAAGACCGACTATGTCGCCGCAAAACGCCAGGCGCTCGAAATGATTGGGCGGGAGGCGGCGGCCTGAGCCGCCTGCCCGTATCGGGCTGGCTTCAGTCCGCCGTAGGCTGGTCGGTGATGGCAGCGGCTTTCGCCGCCTCGAGCTTCGCGCGGCGGGCATAGGCCCGGGCGCTGAGCGGCAGGAAGACCAGATAGGCGATCACGGAAACCGACAGCGTCTGCCAGGGATAGGTGATCAGCAGCAGCACGAAGAGCGCCACCCCAAGTATCACCGGCAGGACCTTGTCGCCGGGAACCTTGACCGTCTTGCCGGAATAGACCGGCAGCCGGCTGACCAGCAGGAACGCGACCAGCACGGTGAAGCCGCAGCCTATGAAACCGACCACACGGTCGGGCACCACAGCGCCCAGGAAAACCAGATAGATCGGCAGCATCACCACCACCGCTCCGGCAGGCGCGGGCACGCCGACGAAATATTCCGCCTGCCAGGCCGCGCGCTCCTGGTCCTCGTCCAGCACATTGAAGCGCGCCAGCCTGAGGCCGCAGGCGATCGCAAACAGCAGCGCGGCGATCCAACCCGGCGAGCCGGCACGGTCGAGCAGGAAGGCGTAGAGCACGAGCGCGGGCGCGACGCCGAAATTCACGATGTCGGCCAGCGAATCCATCTGGGCGCCGAATTTCGACGTCGCCTTCAGGATACGGGCGACGCGGCCGTCGATGCCGTCGAGGAAAGCCGCGATCAGGACCATCACCACGGCCGTCTCGAACCGCATCTCGAAGGCCAGGCGCACGCCCGACAGGCCGGCGCAGATCGCCAGGACCGTAATGAGGTTGGGCAGGATCATGCGCAGCGGGATTTCGCGGATGCGAGGGCCGCCGCGGCCGTGCGGTTCGAAGGGTTGGAAGGGCGTGGGCACGGGCTAGGAAATCCGCACCAGAGGGGTGGCGGCAGTGCCGCCGAATTCGGCCAGCACAGTCTCGCCGGCAACCGCGGTCTGCCCCACGGCCACGCGCGGGGTGCTGTTTAGCGGCAGGAAGACATCGACGCGCGAACCGAAGCGAATCAGGCCGAAGCGCTCGCCAACGCCGATATTGGACTCGGTGTCGGCCCAGCAGACGATGCGGCGCGCCACCAGCCCAGCGATCTGCACGACCGCAATGGTGCCATTGGGGCTGTCGACAACGAGCCCGTTGCGCTCATTCTCGTTGCTGGCCTTGTCTAGCTCGGCATTGAGGAACTTTCCGGGGCGATGCTCGATACGGGTAATCCGCCCGCGAACCGGCGAACGGTTCACATGGCAGGAAAAGACGT
Source organism: Pseudomonadota bacterium (assembly GCA_023387775.1). Classification (GTDB taxonomy): domain Bacteria; phylum Pseudomonadota; class Alphaproteobacteria; order Rhizobiales; family Rhizobiaceae; genus Pseudaminobacter. The sequence continues at coordinate 9,418 of JAEWHN010000352.1, forward strand.
TCATGAACACCGAAATGCGGGTCATTTCGGCCGCGCCCAGCCCCAGCTCGCGAGGCGGAACCGCGGGGCCGACGGCCGAGACCACGCCATCCGCCGGGCTGATGACCAGCCGGTCGTCGACCGGGGTGACCCGCTGGGGATCGCGGAAGAAATACGCACACCACGCCGTCAGTATCAAACCGATCCAGAACAGGTTGATCGAGAAGAAGCCCAGGATCAGCGTCGCCGCCGCAAACGCACCGATGAAGGGGTAGCCTTCCCGATGCACGGGCACAAATACGTTCTTGACGGTGTCGACGAGACTCATAGGAAGGTGGAGTATCCCATTGGAAATGCCGGCTTGCTTACCGGAAAGCTCCGCCGGCCGCAACGCAACATTGCGAAAACCGGCAATGGGGCTCAGACTTCCTCGGGTTTGCGCCTGACGACAACCCCCAGTTCGTCGGTTTCGCGAGCAATCCGCAGCCGCTCCTCCGCCTCCGTCGCTTCGCGCTGGCGTGCCCACATGGAAGCATAGAGCCCATCCTTGCGCAACAGGGTGGCATGGGTGCCGCGCTCGGCGATCTGGCCATCCTTGAGCACGATGATCTCGTCGGCCGAGATCACGGTGGAAAGCCGGTGCGCGATGACGATGGTCGTGCGGTCGCGGCTCACCAGATCGAGGGCCGCCTGGATCTCCTGCTCGGTATGGGTATCGAGCGCCGAGGTGGCCTCGTCGAGCATGAGAATGGGCGGGGCCTTCAGAATAGTGCGCGCGATCGCCACCCGCTGCTTTTCGCCGCCCGAAAGCTTGAGCCCGCGCTCGCCCACCATCGCTTTGTAGCCGCCAGGCAGATGCTCGATGAAGCCGCCGATCTGCGCCAGGTCGGCCGCGCGCTTCACATCTTCGTCGGAGGCGCCGGGGCGACCGTAGCGGATGTTGTAGGCAATGGTGTCGTTGAACAGAACGGTGTCCTGCGGGACCATGCCGATCACGCCTCGAAGGGTTTCCTGCGTCACGTCGCGAGTGTCCTGCCCATCGATGAGGATCGACCCGCTCTGGATGTCGTAGAAACGGAACAGCAGGCGCGAGATGGTCGACTTGCCGGCCCCCGAGGGCCCGACAATGGCGACGGTGCGGCCGGCCGGCACCTCGAAGCTGATGCCCTTCAGGATCGGCCGGCTGGGATCATAGGCGAAGTGCACGTCGCGGAACTCGACCTTGCCCTCGCGGACGGCCAGGGGCCTTGCGTCCGGCCGATCGACCACCTCCTGCTCGACGTCGAGAAGATCGAACATGTGCTCGATGTCGGTCAGGCCCTGGCGGATCTCGCGATAGATGAAGCCGATGAAGTTGAGCGGCACCGAAAGCTGCATCAGCATGGCATTGATGAAGACGAAATCGCCGATGTTCTGGGTGCCGGCCATAACTTCGCGCGCCGACATCCACATGGCGACCGCCATGCCGGCGCCGAAGATCACGCCCTGGCCGAAGTTCAGCCAGCCGAGCGAGGTCCAGATGCGCGTGGCTGCGGTCTCGTAGCGCGCCATCGAGCGGTCGAAACGCTCCGCCTCCATCCGCTCGTTGTTGAAGTACTTCACCGTTTCGAAATTCAGGAGGGAGTCGATCGCCTTCGTGTTGGCGTCGGTGTCGGACGCGTTCATCTCGCGCCGGATGCCGATACGCCAGTCGCTCGCCCAGACGGTGAACCAGGTGTAGATCGCGACGGTGACGGCTACGACCACCACATAGAGCCATCCATAGGCGATCGCGAAGATCGCCGCCGTCAACGCAAATTCGATCAGCGTCGGCACGCTGTTGAGGATGGTGAAGCGAACGATGGTCTCGATGCCCTTGGTTCCGCGCTCGATGATGCGCGACAAACCGCCGGTGCGCCGCTCCAGGTGGAAGCGGAGGGAGAGGTCGTGCAGATGCACGAATGTCTTGTAGGCAAGCTGGCGCACCGCATATTGGCCAACCCGCGCGAACAGCGCATCGCGCAACTGGTTGAAGCCAAGCTGGACCACCCGCACCAGGTTGTAGGCCAGCACGAGCATGACCGGCGCCAGTAAGAAGTCGGGCAGCGGCGGCAGCGGAGCATTGTCGCCGGCCAGCACATTGGTTGCCCACTTGAAGAAATAGGGCACGGCAACGAGTACGAGCTTCGCCACCACCAGGAAGACCGTTGCCCAGACGACCCTCGCCTTCAGGTCGGCCCGGTCGGCCGGCCACATATAGGGCCAGAGATTGAGCAGTGTCTTCAGCGTTGAACCGGAATCGGCGGAGACTGTCTTATCGGCCACTAAGCTATGCCTTTGAATCTTGTTTTTCTTTGCCCGAGCAACAGGCTTGTATGAGGTCTGCGACCTGGTTGAAGAATGCGGTCAGCGCCTCGCGATCGATCTCGTAGAGCGAACGCTGCCTTTCCGACGAAAAGCGCACCAGCCCCGCCTCGACCAAAACCTTCAGATGCTGCGAGACCGTGGATTGCGCCAGATCGAGCTGCTCCACGACATCCTTGCAGCAACAGGACTGACTGCCGGCAAGATAGCGCAATATCTCGATCCGCGCCGGGTGCGACAGGGCAGCAAACCGCATTGCCGCCTGTTTGGTGGCAGCGTTGGCGCAACTGCCGGAAGCAAAATCAACCTGAACCATCATCGTATATCGGCGATATACGATGATGCGCCATTTCTCAACTGCTTAAATCGAGGACGCGGCAAAAACAGGACGTTTCGCCCTCTTTTTCGCCTGCCGGCGTCCTTCCCGTATTATTGTGGCAGCGTGGTGGCCTGCTCGCCGACCGCCTTCATATCGGCCGCCTCGCCCTGGTGCGTCTTCTCGGGCACCCTGAAAACCTGGCCCGGCCAGATCCGGTCGGGATCGCGGATCTGATCCTGATTGGCCAGATAGATGGTGGAATACCGCACACCCAAGCCGTAAACCCGGCGCGAAATGCGCCAGAGGCTGTCTCCACGCCGGATGATGACCGCGCCGTCGACATTCTGAAGCTTCGGCGCCAGTTCCTGCGGATTTGCCGCGGCGACTTCACCGGAGCCGGGCTCAGCGGCTGCCGCCGGAGCCTGCTCCGGCTTTGCGTCGGCGTCGGGGGCAACCGCGGAGACGGCGTCGCCCGGTTCGCGCTCGAACGGCACAGCGGCGCGGGCCGCGACCTTGACGCCATCTGCTTCGAGCGCATCGACGCGAATGATGTAGTCGCCCACCGGCAGATCCCGCTCTGTCTCGATCAGGAAACGCCCCCCGGCGGAAGCCGCAACCTCGCCCAGCAGGATATCGTTGGCATAGGCGCGCAGCTTTCTGCCGGCATCGGCCACGCCGGCAACGAACACCTTGCGCCCCTCGATCTCGACTGCCTCCACCTTCACCTTCGGCTGGCCTGAGGCCGCGGGCTCCTGGGCAACCGATGAAGGAGCCAGCTGTGCAGCCGCGACCTGCTGGCCAGATTGCTGCTCTCCGGATGCCGCGAGTTCCCCGGATGGCGGCGTCTCCGATGAAGCTCCCGCAGCGGGCTCTGCAGCGGACGCCTGCTGCTCGGCCACCTTGGGCGCCGGCGCGGGTTCAGGAACCGAGATCAGCTTGCTGGGCGCGCCAGGCTGCTCGACAAGCGCCAGCACCTGGCCGTCCTTCGTCTCCGGGATGGAAACGATGGCCGTTTCGGGCGAAGTCGAGACCACATTGTCGGGATTGGTCGAGCGCAGCACGATCTGATGATCGCCCGGCTTCAATGGCTCCTCGATGACGACCGCGAAGTCGCCTTCGGCGCCTGCCGTAGTGTTGCCGATCACCTTCGCGCCGAGAACGATCTCGACCTTGGCCGAAGGAGCAGCCTTGCCGGCGATGACAAGCGAGCCATTTGCTTCGGCGCGCACAATATCAAAGGATGGGGCGAGAACCTCGGCCGCAACGTCCGGCGTCTTCGCGGGAGCGGCGGGCGCTTCCGATGCTGCGGGACTTTCGACAGCGGTTTCCTCGGCCTGTCCGGTGGCGGGCGTCGTCTGCGGCTGCGCCGGGAGCCTGCCTTCCTTCGTCTCGGCAGTTGTCGCGGCTGCCTCGGGCGCTGTCACAACAGCTTCGGGCTTGCGCCCAAGATAGGGATCGAGCGCGCCGGACACGTAGGCTGTTACCGCCGCGGCGGCCACGCCTCCGGCTAGAAACAACAACGTCCTGTTGATCGTGCTCGCCATAACCCTGCCCCTTAGCCATCTAAAGCCCGTCTACCCTGTTTTCGCGGTACCGACAAGAAAAAGCCCCGCAATTTGTCTTGACCGGGATCGGCTTGGTATTCACCAATCAAATTCATGAACCCGATTCGATCAATCTGCGTTTATTGCGGCTCCTCGCCCGGTCGTGGCGACGTCTACCTGAAGGCTGGCCACACATTGGGCCGATCGCTGGCGGAAGCCGGATTACGGCTGGTATACGGCGGCGGAACCAAGGGCATCATGGGTGCCGTTTCCGACAGCGCCATTCGTGCCGGCGGCAAGGTTACGGGCATCATCCCGCGCTTCCTGATCAGCAAGGAAGCAACCGAAAGCGCGCTGGGCCGTCTGGACGAGTTGGTCGTCACCGAGAACATGCATGAGCGCAAGCACTTGATGTTCGAGAAGTCCGACGCGTTCATTGCACTGCCCGGCGGCATCGGGACCGTGGAAGAGATCGTCGAGATCATGACCTGGGCCCAACTGGGGCATCACCGCAAGCCGATCGTGTTCGCCAATGTCGACGGCTTCTGGGACCCCATGCTGGCGCTATTGGAGCACATGAAGGCCGAGGGCTTCGTCCACACGAGCCACCTGGTCAACCCGATCGTGGTCGACCGGGTCGAGGCGGTGGTCGCCGCCGTGCTTGCCGAAGGTGCTGCGGTGGACACGCCCGCCACCGGCGTCCAGACGCTCATCGACAAGCTCTGACCGTCGCTGCCGCGGGCCTGCGGAGTGCCTGCGCCTATCGGGCAGGCTGCTCAACGCGTTGGGAGAACATCGACCAGGTGTAAATGGCCAGCGCCGCCCAGATTATGGCGAAGGCGACGAGGCGCATCTGGCTGAACGGCTCGTCGAAGATGAATATCGCGATCAGGAAGATGATCGACGGCGCAATGTACTGCATGATGCCGATGGTCGAATAACGCAGCAGCTTGGCGCCGAATGCATAGAGCATCAGCGGCACTGCCGTGACCGGCCCGCAGACGACAAGCAGGGCGATATCATAGGGATCGGAGGCGACGAAGTGCCCTTCGCCGCGCATCTGCAGCCACACGATATAGGCAAGCGCAGGCACGCACAGGATCATCACTTCGAGGAAGAAGCCCTGGCTCGGACCGATCGGCAGCGTCTTGCGCAGGAAGCCGTAGATGGCAAAGGTCATCGCCAGGGCGAGCGACACCCACGGCACGCCGCCGGCATCGAAGGCGAGCACGAGTACGGCCACGGCCGCCAGGCCGATCGCCGCGACCTGGGAACGGCTGAGCTTCTCGCCGAGAAGCGCCGCGCCCATGACCACGCTGACCAGCGGATTGATATAATAGCCGAGCGCCGTTTCCACCGCCCGGTCGGCGGCGATCGCCCAGACATAAATGCCCCAATTGCAGGAGATGAAGGCAGCGGTGACCGCAGCCATCAGCACGGTGCGCGGCGAACGCAGGGCCGCCTTCACGTCGGCCGTGCGGCCGAGGAACAGTAGCGTGGCGCCGGCGATCGGCACGGACCAGACCACCCGGTGAGCGACAACCTCGGCAGCCGGTATATGCGCCACTGCCTTCATGACCAGCGGCAGCAAGCCCCAGAGCAGGTAGGCTGAAAGCGCAAACAGAAAGCCGCGCGAGGCGGCGTTGTCGGAGGCTCGAGTGTCGATTGTCATGCCACACCTATGCGCCCGCCGGGTGGCGAGCACCATTTAAAACTTCTGATGGATGCTTGCGTTCTGCTGATAGTTGAACCGGCTGCCTACTCGGCTGCGACCAGCCCGGCCATTTCGCGGTTTTTCATCAGTTTGTAAATGATCGAATCCATCAGCGCCTGGAACGAGGCGTCGATGATGTTGTCGGAGACGCCCACGGTGGACCAACGCGCGCCGGTGGAATCGAGAGACTCGATCAGCACCCGCGTGATGGCCTCGGTGCCGCCGTTGAGGATGCGCACCTTATAGTCGGCCAGCTCCAGATCGCTGATTTCACTCTGGAATTTTCCAAGATCCTTGCGCAGGGCGATATCGAGCGCGTTGACCGGACCATGGCCCTCGGCCACCGACATCTTCTCTTCGCCGTCGATGCTGACCTTCACGATTGCCTCGGAAACGGTCTTCAGCGCGCCGTTCGCGTCGTAGCGGCGCTCGACCATGCAGCGGAAGCTGGTGACCCGGAAGAACTCCGGAACGGTGTGAAGGAACCGGCGCGCAAGCAGCTCGAAACTGGCGTCGGCGCCCTCATAGGCATAGCCCTGCGCCTCGCGTTCCTTGACTGCCGAGATCAGCGCGTCGAGACGGTGGTCGTCCTTCGGCACATCGATGCCGCGCCGCTTCAGCTCGGCGATGAAATTGGCCTTGCCGCCCTGATCCGACACCATGACCCTGCGGCGATTGCCGACCGTTTCCGGCGGCACGTGCTCATAGGTCTGCGGCTCCTTGATGAGCGCCGAGGCGTGGATTCCTGCCTTGGTGGCGAAGGCGGATGCGCCGACATAAGGCGCCTGCGGCTGCGGCGCGCGGTTCAGCAATTCGTCGAAGCTGCGCGACAGCCGGGAGATGTCCTTCAGCGTTTCCGGGGAAATGCCGGTCTCGAAGCGGTCCGCAAAGGCAGGCTTCAGCACCAAAGTCGGGATAAGGGTGACGAGATTGGCGTTGCCGCAGCGCTCGCCGATGCCATTCAGCGTGCCCTGGATCTGGCGCACGCCCGCCTCCACGGCAGCGAGCGAATTGGCGACCGCCTGCCCGGTATCGTCATGTGCATGGATGCCCAGATTCTCGCCGGGGATGCCGGCCGCGATGACCTTGCCGACGATTTCCCGCACCTCCGAAGGCTGCGTGCCGCCATTGGTGTCGCACAGCACCACCCAGCGCGCGCCGGCCTCGAGCGCGGAGCGCGCACAAGCCAGCGCATATTCCGGATTGGCCTTGAAGCCGTCGAAGAAATGCTCGCAATCGACCATCGCCTCGCGGCCGGCGGCGCGCGCAGCCTCTACCGACGCGGTGATCGAGGCGAGGTTTTCCTCGTTGGTGCAGCCCAGCGCCACGCGCACATGATAGTCCCAGCTCTTGGCGACGAAGCAGACCGCATCCGCCCTGGCCTGCAGCAACGCGGCAAGCCCCGGATCGTTGGAGGCCGAGACGCCAGCGCGCTTGGTCATGCCGAAGGCGGAGAATTTTGAACGTGACGTGCGCCTTTCGGTGAAGAAGGCGGTGTCCGTGGGGTTTGCGCCCGGATAGCCGCCTTCGACATAATCGAGACCAAAGGCATCGAGCATGGTGGCAATCGCAATCTTGTCCTCGACGTTGAAGTCGATGCCCGGCGTCTGCTGGCCGTCGCGCAGGGTCGTGTCGTAGAGGTAGATGCGTTCTTTGGTCATGGATTCCATGCTTTCGTCGTTCCGCCTGAGTGCCTGGCGGTCATGATTCAGGGTCAGCGCTTTCCTGCGTAGGCATCGGTGGCCCGGATCAGCTGGTCAAGGATGCCCGGTTCGGAATAGGCGTGGCCGGCGCCCTCGATGAGGTAGTATTCCGCTTCGGGCCAGGCCTTGTGCAGCTCCCATGCGGTGGCTGGCGGGCAGGCCATGTCGTAGCGGCCCTGGACGATGACGCCGGGAATTCCCTTCAGCTTGCCGGCGTCGCGCAAGAGCTGCCCATCGTCCATCCAGCCGCCGTGGACGAAGTAATGGTTTTCAATGCGAGCGAAGGCGAGCGCGAATTCATCCTCGCCGAACTTGTCGCTGGTCTCGGGTTCGGGAAGCAGGGTGATGGTCTCCCCTTCCCACACGCTCCAGGCCTTGGCGGCGGCGATGCGGGTTGCCTTGTCGTCGCTGGTCAGGCGGGCGCGATAGGCTTGCACGAAATTGTCCCGCTCCTGCTCGGGAATCGCGGCAATGAAGCGTTCCCATTTTTCCGGGAACATCAGTGAGGCGCCGTGCTGGTAATACCACTCGACCTCGCTGCGGCGCAGCGTAAAGATGCCACGCAGGACCAGTTCACTGACCCGCTCGGGATGCGTCTCGGCATAGGCGAGCGCCAGCGTGGAGCCCCAGGAGCCGCCAAACACCAGCCATTTGTCGAAGCCGGCGATCTCGCGCAGGCGCTCGATATCAGCCACCAGGTGCCAGGTGGTGTTGGCCTCCAGCTCGGCATGAGGCGTGGAGCGGCCGCAGCCGCGCTGGTCGAACAGGATGACGTCGTACAGCTTCGGATCGAACAGCCGCCGGTGCTTTGGCGAAATGCCGCCCCCGGGGCCGCCATGCAGGAACACGGCGGGCTTGGCGCCTTTGGTTCCCGAGCGCTCCCAATAAATCTTGTGGCCGTCGCCCACATCGAGCATGCCGCTGTCGAACGGCTCGAGTTCGGGATAGAGCGTGCGCAGGTTCTCGGTCATTCCGTTTGCCCTCTTTCCGGTGGCCAGATCTCGGTGTCGTAGTCGGGATGCTGGTAGGAAACCAGCGTCGAAAGGAATTCGGCCGCCGCCTCATCGGCCATGGTCTCAACGCCAGGCAGATGCGGCACCTGGTCGACATAGGGCAGCTTGGCCTCGATGCCCCACTGGATCCGCGGCGCAAGGCTGGAGGGATCGTCGAAGGCGCCGATCATCAGGGCGACGCCATCGGGCGCCTCATAGGTGAGCGGCGTGCCGCATTTGCTGCAAAAGCCGCGCGAGACGTGGTTCGACGACTGGAAATGGCTCGGCTCGCCGCGCGTCCATTCAAGAGTTGCGCCACGCGCCGAGACGAGCGGTGCGTAGAAGCCCCCGCTTGCCTTCTGGCACATGCGGCAATGGCAGACGGAAGCTTCGCCCAACGACCCCTCCAGCCTGAACCGCACCGCGCCACACTGGCAGCCGCCGGTATAGATGGGTTTGTTGTCGAGGCTCATCGCGTTCCTCCAGAACCCTATTCGGGCGTGTGACAGACGGCTTCGACATTGTTGCCGTCAGGATCGAAGACGAAGGCGCCGTAGTAATCCGGATGGTAGTGCGGGCGCAGGCCCGGAGCGCCATTGTCCTTGCCGCCGGCGGCGATCGCCGCCTCGTAAAAGGCGTCCACCTCAGCGCGCGAACGCGCCGAGAATGCAATGTGCTGGTGGTGGCCAGGCTTTTCGCCCTCATGCAGCCAGAAGGTCGGTCGGTCGCGGCCATATCCGCCGACCTTGACCCCGCCGGTATATTCCACGGGGACCATCATCAGCAGCGACGCGCCGAGCGGCGCCATTGCCTTGTCGTAAAAAGCCTTCGAGGCGTCGAAATTGCTTACGGTAATGCCAAGGTGGTCGATCATCGTCTTACCTCCCATGTGGTCACACGTTCGCCGGTCGCGGGGTCCTTGCCGTCCTTGAGTTGCACTCCCTGCTCGAGAAGCTCGGCGCGGATGCGGTCGGCCGAAGCCCAGTCCTTTGAGGCAATGAACGCAAGCCGCTCCGCAATTGACTTGGCGATCGCCTCCTCATCGACCTCTGCTGCCTGAAGCTCGAAGCCGAGGAACAGCATAGCCGATTTGAGCGCTGCCGCAGCTTCCTCATTCTCGTCGCCGACGGCCTGGCCGGCCAGATGCGACATGAGCTGGAAGGCCGAACTGGTCGCAAGATCGTCGCACAGCGCTTCGACGATGCCAGCCGGAACCGGCTCCGCTTCGTCCGGGGCCATATCGGCCGCGCGCTTCCACTTGCGCAGGGTGTTTTCGGCTTCCTCGAGCTTGCGCACGGAAAAATCGATCGGCTCGCGGTAGTGCGTCATCAGCATGGCCAGCCTCAACACGTCGCCCGGCCAGTTGCGGCCGCCGAACTTTTCCGTCTCGAGCAACTCGTTGATGGTGACGAAATTGCCCTCGCTCTTCGACATCTTGCGGCCTTCGACCTGCAGGAAGCCGTTGTGCAGCCAGTAATTGGCCATGACATCGGTGCCGTGGGCGCAGCGCGACTGGGCAATCTCGTTTTCGTGGTGCGGGAAGATGAGGTCGAGCCCGCCGCCATGGATATCGAACACCTCGCCGAGATAGGCCGCGCTCATGGCCGAGCACTCGATGTGCCAGCCGGGGCGTCCCCTGCCCCACGGGCTGTCCCAGCCCGGCTCTTCGGGCGAGGAAAGCTTCCACAGCACGAAATCGCCCGGGTTCTTCTTGTGCGCGTCGACCGCGATGCGGACGCCGGCCTGCTGCTCGTCCAGATTGCGCTTGGAGAGCTGGCCGTAGTCGGGCATCGAGCCGGTGTCGAACAGGACTTCGCCCGCCGCTTCATAGGCATGGCCGCGTTCGATCAGGCTCTGAATGAGACTGATCATGTCCGCCTTTCCGTCAGCGCGCGGCTGCACGAATTCGGTGGCGCGGGGCTCGAAGGTCGGCGGCAGGGTGCCAAGGGCCGCGACGTCCTTGTGGAACTGGTCGGCGGTCTTCCTGGTCACGTTGGCGATCGCCTCGTTCAGAGGCAGGTCCGGAAAGTCGCGCAGGGCACGCGCGTTGATCTTGTCGTCCACGTCGGTGATGTTGCGGACATAGGTGACGTGATCGGCGCCGTAGAGCTGGCGCAGCAGCCGGAACAGCACGTCGAAGACGATGACCGGCCGCGCATTGCCGATGTGCGCGAAATCGTAGACCGTCGGCCCGCAGACATACATGCGCACATTGTCGGCATCGATCGGCACGAAGTCTTCCTTCGTGCGCGTCAGCGTGTTGTGGAGCCGCAAGCCCTTAAATCCGTTCGACATTCAAAATCCCAGTTCGTTCGGCAATCCGCCACAAGCCGGCAGACGCGATGAAGCTCCAGCCTGCTGGCCGGGGCGTTTGTCCTGTCGAGAGAAAAGGCGAAAACGTCCAGACCAGCGCGTGCGCTAGCCAATAATGCAAATGCCGCAAATGGCGAAAGACGTTTTCATGGCCAGCTTTATCGCCTTCCGCGTTATTGCCGTCAAGTCGCAACTTCGCAGCAGACATGTCGCCTTCCGGCCGCCCAATGGATCCGTAATGGTTTATTAAACATACAGTTACTGGAGTTGCCAAGCCAACCGGGAGCCCGGCGGACGTCACGATTTCGTCCCAAAGAAGGCGCATGCAGTAGCAGGTGAATGGCACTAGACCTTGGGGAACAGGAAGATGTCAGCCATGAAGAGCGAAGCAGAACGTATCCGCGCTCAATATGCGGCGCTGACAAGCCACTATCGCGCCATTGGTCCGGCCGCGATCCTGGCGGCTGTGCTCGCCGCCAAGCGCAAGGGAGCCTCAGCCGGCAACAAGCCGCGTTGACAGGCTGATACCTATCGCGGCCATGACCAGGCCGATCAGCACGTCGAGCGCGCGCCACGCCGATTGGCGCGCGAAAATGGGCTGAAACAGGCGCGCACCATAGCCGAGCCCGAAAAACCACACAAACGACGCCAGCGCCGCGCCGAGGCCGTAGGCCACGCGGTCATGGCCCTCATATCGCGCCGATAGCGAGCCCAAAAGCACCACCGTGTCGAGATAGACGTGCGGGTTGAGGAAGGTAAAGGCGAGGCATGCCGCCACCGCGGCCTTCAGGCTGGCCTCGCCCGTTTTTGCGGCCTGCAACACATCGGGCTTCGCGGCGCGCCGGAACGCTACGACCGCATACCAGAACAGGAAGACCGCCCCGCCGATGGTGACTATGTTGATCAGCGTAGGCGATTGGGAGATCAGCATGCCGAGGCCGGCGACGCCAGCGGCAATCAGCAGCGCGTCAGACAACGCGCAGATCAGGCACAGCACGAAGACGTGCTGTCGCAACAGGCCCTGGCGCAGGATGAAGGCGTTCTGTGCGCCGATCGCGATGATGAGCGAGGCGCCGAGAAGAAAGCCGGAAAGTGCTGCCGGAACAAAGGCTGAAATCATGACAGGACTGCCTGAAAAAGAGACTAACTAGAAAAGGGTCATTTGGCTGGACGGGTCGGCAATTGGCTTCTTTCGCACCGGCCTGGGCGGCTCGGACGGCTCAACGCGCGCCTGTATCTGGGGACCGGTATTGGCGACCTTGTTCACAAGGTCCGAAACCGGGATGGGCTCGAAGAAGCCGGGCTCGGTGGGCCGCAGCAGGTCGGCCACGTCGCGCGGTTCCTGGGACCTGCAATCGAGCCAGCGCGAGAAATCCTGCTGCCGGATCACCAGCGGCATGCGCTCGTGGATATGGGCAATGTCGCTGTTGGCGCTGGTGGTCAGGATTGCGCCGGTATCCATCTCGGAGCCGCCCGGCTCGGCATAGGTCTCCAGCAGGGCCGCGAAGGCAATCACCCCGCCATGCTTCGGGCGAACCCAATAGGCCTGCGCCCGCTTGCCGCCGATCTGCCGCCATTCGTAGAAACCCGAGGCCGGGACCAGCGCCCGGCGATGGCGCATGGCCGTGCGGAATGAACTCTTCTCTGCTGCGGTTTCGGAGCGTGCGTTGAACAACAGCGGAAAGTCCCGCGTGTCCTTCACCCAGGTGGGAATCAGCCCCCAGCGCACGAGAAGCGAGCGACGGTCCGGAAGGTTGGAGCCCGGCTCGCGCAACTCGCCGGCCGTGACCATGAGTATCGGCTGGGTCGGCGCGATATTGTAGCGCGGCGGAAATGCCTCGAGATCGGCCAGCGAAAATGCCTCGCCAACCTCCAGGGGGCTGGCAGTCAGCGAAAAACGTCCGCACATTCCTTGATGATACCGTTTGATTTCGCGGCCAATGTGGCGGTGGAAATCACGAACGGCAACCTGTATCGGTTGGGCCACCCCGCCCATCCCCAGCCAATCGGGCCGGAGCGAAAGAGGAGACCATGTCCGCACGGCAGACCATCCCCGCGGTTTCGGTGGCCCTGATGCGGGGCGACCGCATACTGCTGGTCAAGCGCGGGCAGCAGCCGTCGCGCGGCTACTATGCTTTCCCCGGCGGGCGGGTCGAGCCGGGCGAAACCGAGGAAGAGGCGGCGCTGCGCGAGCTCTTCGAGGAAACCGGGCTGCTGGCAGCCGACATCAAGCCGCTGGGAACCTATCTCATCGATGCAGTGCGGGACGGGCGGGAAATCACCTATCGGCTGCAAGTGTTCTCGGGGCAGGACTGCGGCGGCGACCCGCGGGCCGACAGCGACGCCGAGGAGGCGGCCTTCTTCACGCTTGCGGAATTGGACGCGCTGCCGGTGACCGACTCTGTTGCCGAAGTGTGCCGAGAGCTTCTGCCGCACGGATCGCCCGATGCTGCCCTCAGCGAAAAGCAAATCTTCTGCAGCAGCTTCCGCTTCGCGAAAGAAATTCCGCTGCGATGCGTCGGCCAGCCAAGAAGAACAATTCGCGGGGAATAGTGGCCTTACCGCCTTGCGGCTGACAAATTGTTTCGCCACAAGGCGTCATGGGCCGGACCATGCCGTTCTTCATCGCATTGCTTGTCGCCATCTCGACGGCCGGAAGCCCCGTGCGCGCGGAGGAAGCCCCCTTCGAGGGAAACCTGATGCGGCTGGCTGAAATTCTCGGCTCCCTGCATTTCCTGCGAAATCTTTGCGGCGAGCACGGCGACCAGTGGCGCCAGCAAATGGAAAAGCTTCTGGACGCGGAAAAACCGGATGCTGCCCGGCGCGCAAAGTTCATCGCCAGCTTCAATCGTGGCTACCGCTCGTTCGAGGGAACATACGCGAAATGCACCAGTTCGGCGGCGGAAGCCATCGCCCGCTACATGAAGGAAGGCGAGACGCTGACGCGCGAGGTGACCGGGCGCTATGGAAATTAAGCACGTCTCGACATTTCGTTTTCGCGCCGCGCCGCGAATCGGACGGCTGTGCTAGGTTGTTAACGAAGAGTGCACGGGGAAGCTCAAGTTGATCCGAATCGGGGGATCAAGGCTTGAAAGGTGAAAGATGACAATCGAACACGGTATTAGCGACCTCGATGCGCTGGTCAGAGAAGAAAAGCGGCTGACCGCCGTGGAATGTCACAACGAGGCATGGGCGGAGGGTCTCTCCGTCGGCATCGAGGCCGATATCCTTGCGGAAGCCGCGCTTGCCACCGCCTTTGGCGAGATCCTGCGCACGAACGGCGAAGCCGCCGCTTTGGCGCTGCTTGACCGCATGCGCGAAAAAGTGATCGCCGGAGAGTTCGAGCCACTCCGGCTGCGACATTGAATCATCCCTAAGACCGATTTTTCACTATAAGTAGTCGATGGGCACCGGATTGATCGTGGCCCTGGAGAGGATGGGACATGCAGACACCGACGCGTAGCGGATCTCGGAATCGCAAGAGTAGCGGCTTGGCTGCCGCGCTTTGGCTGGCTGCGGCCGGAACAGCCTTGCTGCCGGCGATTGCGGCCACGACGCCTGCCTTCGCGCTGAGCGAGATCAAGCGGGAAGAACTTCCCACACCTCCGGCTCAAACGCTCGACAACGAGGCAACTGGCGAGACCGCAGCGCCGCAAGGTGAGGAAGCGGCCGGGCCCGGCGGCGCGGCGCACGCCAACGAAGACCCGAACACTCCCCTGCCCGAGATCATCTACGACATCTCGAAATTGCCCGAGCCAGTGCAGCGCATGCGTCAGCTGATCCTGGACGTGGCGACGGGCGGCGACATCGAGAAGCTGCGCACGCTCGTCGGCACGGGCGACGATGCCACCCAGCTCTCGGTCACGGGTCTCGAGGGAGACCCGATAGAGTTTCTGAAGGAACTGTCCGGCGACAAGGACGGCGAGGAAATACTCGCCATCATCGAAAACGTCCTGAATGCCGGCTATGTCCACCTCGATCCCGGCACGCCTGAAGAACTATATGCTTGGCCATATTTCTTCGCTATGCCGCTGGAGCGCCTCACACCGCGCCAGCGCGTGGAGCTGTTCAAGATCGTGACCGCTGGCGACTACGAGGACATGAAGAGCGACGGCGCCTACAATTTCTATCGCCTCGGGATCACTCCCGAAGGCAAATGGGCATTCTTCGTCGCCGGCGACTAGGCCGGCGACACATTACTCCACGGGAAGCGCTTCCGAGAACGCCACGGGCCGGCCCTGCCCGCCCGTGACGATTTCGCCTTCCCACATCACGCGGTTGCCGCGGATGATCGTGCCCACCGGCCAGCCCTTGACCTCCTTGCCATCGTACGGCGTCCAGCCGGCCCTCGATCCGGCCTGGGCATTGGTGATGACTTCGGTGCGCTTCATGTCCACCACGGTCAAGTCGGCCTCGTAGCCGGCTGCGATACGCCCCTTGCGCGCCATGCCGAACAGGCGCTGGGGGCCGTGGCTGGTCAGGTCGACAAACCTTTCAAGGCTAAGCCGCCCGGCGTTCACATGGTCGAGCATGATCGGAACCAGCGTCTGCACGCCTGGCATGCCCGAAGGCGAGGCCGGATAGGGCTTGGCCTTCTCCGCCAGTGTGTGAGGCGCATGGTCGGAACCCAGCACATCGACGATGCCCTGGCTTATGCCGCGCCAGACGCCGTCGCGATGGCGCGCAGAGCGCACGGGCGGGTTCATCTGGATCAGGGTTCCCAGCGCGGCGTAGTCGTCGGCCGTAAGCGTCAGATGGTGCGGCGTGGCCTCGGCGCTCGCCACATCCTTGTGGTGTTCAAGGAACTCGATCTCTTCCGCCGTGGAAACATGCAGCACGTGAATGCGCGCCCTGGCCGCCCGGGCAATCCGCACCAGCCGCTCCGTGCAGCGAAGGGCAGCAATTTCGTCGCGCCAGACCGGATGCGAGGACGGATCGCCCTCAATGCGTTCGCCGAGGCGCTCGCGCAGGCGGAACTCGTCTTCCGAGTGGAAGGCTGCGCGGCGGCGCGTGTTCTTCAGGATTGACAGCACACCTTCGTCGTCCTCGACGAGCAGATCGCCGGTGGACGAGCCCATGAAGACCTTGATGCCGGCGGCACCCGGCAGGCGCTCCAGTTCACCGACATCTTTAGCATTGTCGCGCGTGCCGCCCACCCAGAAGGCAAAGTCGCAATGCATGCGGTCGGTGGCGCGCGAAACCTTGTCGGCCAGCGCCTCTGCGCTGGTGGTCAATGGGTTGGTGTTGGGCATTTCGAAGACGGCGGTGACGCCGCCAAGCACAGCGGCAAGGGAACCGGTTTCCAGGTCTTCCTTGTGCTCAAGCCCGGGCTCCCGAAAATGCACCTGGCTGTCGACCACGCCAGGCAGGACATGCAGGCCCCTGCACTCGATGATCTCTCCGGCCGAGGCCTGACGCAAATCGCCGATCGCTGCGATGCGGCCGGCACGCACGCCGACATCCCGCACGCCGCTGCCATCGTGGTTGACGACCGTGCCGCCCTTGAGAATGAGGTCGAACGTCGCTGTCATTTGCCACCTTCCCGGCCCTTGCTCCTGCGCTGCGTGGGGCTTACGTAATGGCCAATCGATTTGCAAGTCAGGTTCCGCCCATGGTTTCAGCACTGCTTTCCGACCGTTGCCTCATTGCTGTGACCGGCGCGGAGGCGGAACACTTCCTGCAGAACATACTTACCACAGACCTCGACGCTTTGGCTGCAGGCGAGGCAAAGCCCGGCGCGCTGCTTTCGCCGCAGGGCAAGATCCTGTTCGATTTCCTGATCTCGCGTGACGCATCAGGCGGCTTCCTTCTCGATTGCCGCGCCGACGTAGCTGACGACTTCATCCGCCGGCTGACGCTCTACAAGCTGCGCGCGAAGGTGGAGATTTCCAAGCAGTCCCAAATGGTTGTCGGCGTTGCCTGGGACGTCGATTCACCTGCTTCAGAAGCAGAATCAAACGCCGCGCGCAATGGCGCTGCGGCGCTGCGCGACGCCCGCTTCAAGGCACCTTTTCCGGTATTCAGGATCTATGCCCCGTCCTTGCAGCCAGCGGCCGACGCGAGCGAATGGCACGCGCTGCGCATAGCTCATGGCGTCGCCGAAAGCGGCAGCGACTTCGAGCTGGGGGACGCCTTTCCGCATGACGTGCTGCTCGACGAGACGGGCGGCGTCGGCTTCGGCAAGGGCTGCTATGTCGGCCAGGAAGTGGTTTCGCGCATGCATCATCGCGGCACGGCGCGGCGGCGCGTGCTGCTGGTTTCTGCCGAAGCCCCACTGCCGGAGCCTGGGACCGAGATCGTCGCCGGCGGCCGCACGATAGGAACGCTCGGCTCCGTTGCCGGGCAACGCGGCCTCGCTGTCGTCCGCATCGACCGCGTGAAGGACGCACAGGACAAGGGCGTCGCGATCACTGCCGCGGACGTACCCCTCACGCTATCAATCCCCGCATGGGCGAAATTCACTTTTCCGCAGGACGCCACGAACACGGGGGAAGCATGACAGCCGACAAGGTCGGCGCCCCGCCGCGCGCCTGGCAACGCATGCTTTCGGGTCGTCGCCTCGACCTGCTAGATCCCTCGCCGCTGGACATCGAGATCTCCGACATAGCCCATGGGCTGGCGCGTGTGGCGCGCTGGAACGGCCAGACCGGCGGCGACCACGCCTTCTCCGTGGCGCAGCACTCGCTGCTGGTGGAAGAGATCTTTTCCCGG
This sequence comes from Pseudomonadota bacterium, assembly GCA_023387775.1. Classification (GTDB taxonomy): domain Bacteria; phylum Pseudomonadota; class Alphaproteobacteria; order Rhizobiales; family Rhizobiaceae; genus Pseudaminobacter. The sequence goes on from JAEWHN010000352.1 coordinate 27,036, forward strand.
CAGGCAAAGGCGCCGACGCCCGTCGAGCGGCTCACGGCCCTGCTGCACGACGCGCCTGAATATGTGATCGGCGACATGATCTCGCCGTTCAAATCCGTGGTTGGCGGCGGCTACAAGCTGGTCGAGCAGCGTCTGCAGCATGCCATCCACGTTCGCTTTTCGCTTCCCCCGGAGATAAGCGAGAGGCTCAGGAAGCAGATCAAGCGCGCCGACCAGATTGCCGCCTATTTCGAAGCGACGGCGCTTGCCGGCTTTTCGGTTCAGGAAGCGACGAAATTCTTCGGCCGCCCGCGCAGCATTTCCATTGATGGCTTCGACCTCGCCTGCCACCCGGCAAAGTCGGCGGAGCGTGCCTTCCTGAAACGGTTCGCCGAAATCGAGCGCTTGCGCGGCGCGGCATAGTTCAACGGAGCGTCAGGCCGCGCTGCCGCCGGAAACGGCGGGCGTCATGGCGCTGTGCTTGCGCAGCGCGTTGAGGAAGCCTGCCCGCGCCTCGGGAGATGAAAGTCCGCGAGGCTCATAGACATGGCGGGCAAAGAAGAACTCGGTCAGCCGGAACGCCTGCTCGATCGTGGCCATGTCCGTGCATCGCCCTGCCCCGCCGATCAGGAAGGCCGGCAGCGGCAGCATCTTGTCGTGCCAGGGCAAGCCGGCCTCGCGGGAAACCGCGCGGCCTGATTTCGGCGAGACATAGACCAGCTCTTCGCGCCCGCCAGTGGCGGCGCATTCGGTCAGATCGAGGCCAAATCCAAGTTCTTCCAGCATCATCAGTTCGAAGCGCACGACAAGCTCGCCGGCGGCCGTGGCATCGTCCAGATGCGAGATCAGCAACTCCAGCATCTCGTAGAGGCCCAGATGCAGTTCGCGTTCGGGCAGAAGGCGCAGATGCGCGGCCAGCGTCTGCAGGCCATAGACTGCACAGGCGCTTTCGAAGAGGCGGGCTGCGTTAAGTTCCAGCGGCTCGACCTGGAAAAAACCCATATGCTCGTCCAGGCGCGCTCGCCAGATCACATCGACCCGGTTCCCGACCTGCAGCACTGGCTGCGCCTTGCGCGAGCGCCCGCCACGGACCATGCCAAGGTGACGACCATGCGCGCGCGTCATCACCTCAAGTATGACGCTGGTTTCGCCATGCTTGCGGCTGCCAAGGATTATGCCCTCGTCGCGCCATTCCATAACGGGAGTGTTGGCCGCTCAGTGCGGGAATTCAAGGCCCATTTCGCGGTAGCGCTCGGGGTCGTCGCCCCAGTTCTCGCGCACCTTCACGAACAGGAACAGATGCACCCTCTGCTCCAGGATTTCGCCGATCTCCTTGCGCGCCGACTGGCCGATGGCGCGGATCGTCTCGCCCTTGTGGCCCAGCACGATCTTCTTCTGGCTGTCGCGCTCGACATAGATCACCTGCTCGATGCGCACGGAACCGTCGGCCTTCTCCTCCCAGCTTTCGGTTTCCACGTGGGACGAATAAGGCAGTTCCTGGTGCAGGCGCAGATAGAGCTTCTCGCGGGTGATTTCGGCAGCGAGCTGGCGCATCGGAAGGTCCGAAATCTGGTCTTCCGGATAGTACCAGGGACCAACGGGCAAAGTCTTGGCGAGATGGTCGAGAATGGCCTTGCAGCCCGCGCCGGTCAGCGCCGAGACCATGAAGGTGCTGTCGAAGGGAACGCGCTTGTTGGCCTCTTCCGCCAGCACCAGCAGGGTTTCCGGCTTGACCCGGTCGATCTTGTTCAGCACCAGTATCTTGGGTTGGCGCACTTCGGCCAGATTGGCGAGGATCGTGTCGGCGTCGCCCCTGATGCCGCGCTCGGCGTCGATCAGCACCATGATCACGTCGGCGTCCTTGGCCCCGCCCCAGGCGGTGGTGACCATCGCTTGGTCGAGCCGACGGCGCGGCTTGAAGATGCCGGGCGTGTCGACGAACACGATCTGTGCATCGTTGTGCGTGGCGATCCCGCGAACGATGGCACGCGTGGTCTGCACCTTGTGGGTGACGATCGACACCTTAGCGCCGACAAGCTGGTTGACCAGCGTCGACTTGCCCGCATTCGGCGCGCCGATCAGGGCGACGAAGCCGGAATGGGTGACGGGTTCAATTTCGCTCACGCTTCATTTCCTTCCTGGCCCCAGACGCCCTCGCGCTGGAGCATGCTTGCCGCGGCGGCCTGTTCGGCCTCGCGCTTCGATCGGCCGGTTCCATAGGCCGGCGTGAATTGTCCCACCCGAACGCTGACCTTGAAGACCGGATCGTGGTCGGGCCCTTCGCGGCTTTCGATCTGATAGCTGGGCGTGGCGGCGGCCGTCTGATGCGCCCATTCCTGCAGTTCCGTCTTCGGGTCGCGCCTGGCCGCACCGGTAACCCTGGAACGCGGTTCCCAATAGCGCAGAACGAACCGGCGGGCGACATCCAGCCCCCCATCGAGATAGAGCGCGGCGATCAGCGATTCCAGCGCATCGGCGCGAATGTTGACGCGCTTGCGCCCGGCGAGCGTCTTTACCTCGCTGCCGGCCCGGATCAGCTCGGTCAGCCCGATCTCGTCCGCGATCTCGGCCAGCGTCTCGGCATTGACCAGCGCATTCAGGCGAACCGAAAGCTCGCCTTCGGCCGCAGCCGGGAATGCGTTGAACAGCATGTCGGCCACCACCAGCCCCAGCACGCGGTCGCCGAGGAACTCGAAGCGCTCGTAGTCGCCGCCAACCTTGACGCCGCGGGCGCTGGCATGGGTCAACGCACGCTGCAGGCGCTGGATATCGGTGAAGGCGTGTCCGGTACGCTCGCGCAAGGCATCGGCGAGCGCCTGTCCGGTCGGTCGTTTGTTGGCCATGTCCTAGTGGACGAACGTAAAGAGGCGCGAGGCGCGAAGCTGCGTCGGCCACTTCCAGATTTCCAGCGGGCTCGCGCCCTCGGCGATGGAGAAGAAAATGATGTTGGCGCGGCCAACAAGATTCTCCGACGGAACGTAGCCAACCGAGAAGCGGCTGTCGGTGGAATTGTCGCGGTTGTCGCCCATCATGAAATAGTGGCCTTCCGGAACCACGAACTCACGCGTGTTGTCGCCGATCGAATTGGGCGTCAGGTCGAGCGTGTCGTAGGAAACGCCATTGGGCAGCGTCTCGCGATAGACGTCGACCGGGCGGCTGACCTCCGTGATGTCCGGATTGTCGATCTGGCCGATCTTCACACGCGGGACGCCCTCCCCGTTGATGAACAACTGGCCATCCTTCATCTGGATGCGGTCGCCGGGCAGGCCGATCACCCGCTTGATGTAATCGAGGGACGGGTTCGGCGGGAACTTGAAGACAGCGACATCGCCGCGCTCCGGCTCACTCCCCCAGATGCGACCCGAGAACAGATCGGGCGAGAACGGCAGCGAATAGCGCGAGTAGCCATAGGCCCATTTGGTGACGAAGAGATAATCACCCTCCAGCAACGTGGGGCGCATTGAACCCGACGGGATGGAAAAGGGCTGGAACAGGAATGTGCGGATAACCAGCGCAAGCAGCAACGCCTGGATGATGACGCTGACCGTTTCACCAAGCCCGCCGGATTTCTTCTGAGGTTTGTCGGCCACGCTCATCTCTTCCTCGTTTCTGCGTCTCGGTATAAGGGCTCGGCGCGTTCGGAGCAATGTCTAGGCCCTGCCACGAGCGCCATGAAAGCGGCGCTTATTCGGCAGGAAGCGCTTCAATGATCACAAAGGCTTGGGCCAGCGGGAAATCATCCGTGATCGTGAGATGAATGACCGCGCGGCGGCCCGCTGGCAGCATGTGTTGCAGCCTTTCGGCCGCGCCCCCCGTCAATTGCATGGTCGGCTTGCCGCCGGGAAGGTTCACCACGCCCATGTCCCGCCAGAAGACCCCGTGCGACATGCCGGTTCCGAGCGCCTTGGCGCAGGCCTCCTTGGCGGCGAAGCGC
>JAEWHN010000337.1 GCA_023387775.1 Pseudomonadota bacterium
CAACTCGTTCGCGGGCAGGACAGCCGGCGCGGTTCGCCGGATGCGACGCTCCTGGCGCTGTCCTTTTCCGAGCATGCCGAATGGCAGCCCCTGCTCGCCCGCATCGGCGTGTCGGCCGAAACGGCGCTTCGCATCGCCGTCCAGGCCAGGGTGAACGGAACCGACTTCCAGTCCGAACTGCTGGCCTCGGGCGTGGTCGACGAGACCGCCTTTTCCCGCGCCATGGCGCAGGAAGTCGGCCTGGCCTTCATCGACTACGTAGATCCCGAGCGGCTGATCATGCGTGCCAAGGATTGCATTGCCTTGCTGCGCAGTCGGGGCAAGCACAAGCCGGTCAAGTACGAGGACGCCAGCGGCATTTCGTTCCTCATCGCGCCGGAACGCATCCGCATCGGCCAGTTTCGCGAGCTGCTGGCGCGCTATCCGGGCGCGCGGGCGCGGCTCAAGATGACGAGCAGGGGCGCTTTGCGCCGGGCTGCGCTTGCGCGTGCGCGGCCCAGGCTCGTCCGCAAGGCCGCGCTCGGCCTGTTCGAGGCGTATCCCGAATATTCCGCGCGCATCGTTGCCAATGCGTGGCAAGGTGTGGCCTGGGGCGCGGCGATCGCCGGGCTGCTGGCGGCGGTTACCCTGGTGCCGGACATGGTTCCCGGCCTGCTTCATGGCATCCTGTCGCTGTTCTTCCTCGCCTGCATCTGTATCCGGTTTGCGGCCTTGCCAACGGCCGGGCCGCCGCAACCGGAAAACTTGGAGCCGACCGTGGCCAGCGAGCTGCCGGTCTACACCGTGCTCGTCGCTCTCTACGACGAGGCGGCGATGGTTCCGGGCCTCATCGCGGCGCTGGAAAGCATAGTCTGGCCGAAAAGCAAGCTGGAGATAAAGCTGGTCTGCGAGGCCGACGACCACGCCACGCTGTCGGTCATCCGCGCCTGCGCGCTGCCGCCCTACATGGAGGTCATCGAAACGCCGCAGGGCGGTCCTCGCACCAAGCCCAAGGCACTCGCCTATGCGCTGCCCGTCACCAGCGGCGATTTCGTCGTGCTCTTCGACGCCGAGGACCACCCCCATCCCTATCAGCTTCTGCAGGCCTGGCAGCGCTTCCGCACCGCCGGCGAGGAGGTCGTGTGCCTGCAGGCGCCGCTCGAGATATCGAACCGCGACAATTCCTTCCTTTCGCGCATGTTCTTCTTCGAATACGCCGCGCTCTTCCGCGGCCTGCTGCCATGGCTGGCCCGGCGCCATCTCGTCCTGCCGCTCGGCGGCACCTCCAATCATTTCCGTCGGCAAGCGCTGCAGCTTCTCGGCGGCTGGGACCCGCACAACGTCACCGAGGATGCCGATCTCGGCCTGCGGCTGGCGCGCTTCGGCTACCGGGCCGAAACGATCTGGTGCCCCACGCTTGAGGATGCGCCCGAGGAATTTCACGTCTGGCTGCCGCAGCGCACGCGATGGTTCAAGGGCTGGATGCAGACCTGGCTGGTGCACATGCGCAATCCGGCGCGCCTTGCCCGCGATCTCGGCTTCGGTTCCTTCCTGGCGGCCCAGACACTCTTTGCCGGCATGATCATCTCGGCCACCGCGCATCCATTCCTGCTTACCGCGGCGGCGGAGACGCTTTGGGACCTGGCGGTGGGCAATCCGCTCAGCCTCTTGCAGTCGGTTCTGTTGCCGATCGACGTGGTCAATATCTCCGGCGCCTATCTGTCCTTCCTGCTTTTGGGCCGTCGCACGCTGCGCAAGCGCGAGCGCAAGGGCCTGTGGAAGGTCGTGCTCTTCACGCCCGTCTACTGGATGATGATCTCGCTCGCCGCATGGCGGTCGCTGTGGGAATTGTGGCTGCGCCCCCATCACTGGGAAAAGACCGCGCATCGAAGGGCGGTTTCGCCCACCGGCGCGGGCGCCGACGCGTGACGCTCAGTGTGATTTCTTCAGGAACTTCGGGCCGTCGCCGATGATCGTGTCGTCGGTCTTGCCGATGGCCCCCATGTCCCGGCCGTCATAGGGCAGGCTGGCCAGGACATGCCGCATCACCGCAAGGCGCGCGCGCCGCTTGTCGTTCGCGCGCACGATCGTCCACGGCGCGTGCTCGGTGTGGGTGAATTCCAGCAACAGATCGCGCATCTGGGTGTAGTCGTCCCACTTGGTCATGCCGGCCACGTCCATGGCCGAGAACTTCCAGTTGGTCAGCGGGCTGTGGCGCCTGTCGTGGAAGCGCTTGAGCTGCATCTCCTGGCCGATGTTCAGCCAGAACTTGAACAGGTGGATGCCTTCGCGAACGATCTGCTTTTCGAAGCGCGGCGTCTCCTCCAGAAAGTGCCGGTGCTGCTGCGGCGTGCAGAAGCCCATCACCGGCTCCACGCCGGCGCGGTTGTACCAGGAGCGGTCGAAGGTCACCAACTCGCCAGCGGTCGGGAAGTGAGCCACGTAGCGCTGATAGTACCACTGGCCGCGCTCGGTCTCGGTCGGCTTGGTCAGCGCCACGTTGCGGGCGGTGCGCGGGTTCATGAATTCGTGCAGCACCTTGATCGTGCCGCCCTTGCCGGCGGCATCGCGGCCCTCGAACAGCGCCAGCACGCGCTCACCGCTTGCCTGCATCCAGGCCTGCAGCTTCACCAGCTCGATCTGCAGCCGCTGCAGCGTGTCCGTATATTCCACCAGCGGCAACTTGTGATCGTAGGGATAGTCGCCCGAGCCGAGGGCTTTCTTGGCCACCCAGTCCGGCAGCTTGGGGTCGTCAATGTCGAAGCTGCGCTCCACTCCATCGACCCTTATCGTCATCGCGCCGCGGTCGAGCCCGGCTTCGGCTGGCGCGCCGGGGGCGGCGCCGGCGTCCTTGGCATTTTTCATCGCGACAAACCTTTTCAGCCCCGCAACTCATGCTATTGGGTGCCGTGGGAGTGGTCCAGAACCAATCAGGAGCCCTGTTGCGGAAAATCGCATGAGCGATGCTGTCAAAGACACCTGGCGCCGCCGCGCGGTTCGGCTTTTCGCGCATCGGTTTCGCCAGAACCGCTGGATGCTCGCCGCCGGCGTGGCGGCCGTGCTTGCCATTCATTTTGTTGGCGGCGGTGTCGTGGCGATGGCTGCCGTTGTCGCGCTGTTCGTCATCGCCGGCCTTGCGCCCAGCCGCACCGCCGACCAGCGCCGGGTGGAGGCGGCCGAGGTGGCCAACCGCCGCAGCGGCTCGATCGGCCTCTCGGGCGAGAACCTCGCTGCCGCCGTTGCCGATCCGCTGATCGTCTTCGACGGAGCCGGCGCGGTCGTCCACGCCAATGCCGCCGCAACCGTCGCGTTCGGCGCGCTGCCGCCGGGCATCCTTCTGCTGCTGAAGTTCCGCGCGCCCGAAATGCAGGAGATGATACAGGCCGTGCTGTTCGGCCAGGCCGCCTCCCGCGTCATCGACTACAGCG
>JAEWHN010000354.1 GCA_023387775.1 Pseudomonadota bacterium
ACCGATGACGCGGCAATCGCCGAATGGGTGGGCATTCCGGTGCGTATCGTGCCCGGCCTGCCCGACAATGTGAAACTGACCTGGGCAAGGGATATCGCCATGGCCGACCAACGTCTTTCCGCATCGACCAGCAGCTTTCCGGACGTGCGCACCGGCAATGGCTATGACGTGCATTGCTTCGAGCCGGGCGATCATGTGACGCTGTGCGGCGTAGATATTCCCCACAGCAAGAAGCTCTCCGGCCATTCCGACGCCGATGTGTGCCTGCATGCGCTGACGGACGCCCTGCTGGCAACCTGCGGCGCCGGCGACATCGGCACGCATTTCCCGCCATCCGATCCGCAATGGAAGGGTGCTGCCTCGCGCATCTTCGTGGAACATGCCGTCAAGCTGGTGCGTTCGAAAGGCGGCCGCGTCGCCAATGCCGACATCACGCTGATCTGCGAGGCACCACGCGTGGGGCCGCACCGCGAGGCCATGACGGCGGCGCTTTCCGACATGCTCGGCATCGACCACGGCCGCGTTTCGGTCAAGGCGACGACGAATGAACGGCTTGGCTTCGTCGGCCGCGAGGAAGGCATCGCGGCAATCGCCACGGCAAGCGTGGTCTATCCCGGAGAACTGCCCGAATGAGTGAGTTGCGCGAACTCGCCGACAGTTTCCTGAAGGCCTGTGTGCGCCACGGCATCATGGCGGCAACCGCCGAATCCTGCACGGGCGGCATGATCATCGCCGCCCTGACCGACATTGCCGGCTCGTCGGCCGTGGTCGACCGCGGCTTCGTCACCTATTCCAACGAAGCCAAGATGGAGATGCTCGGAGTTTCGGCCGCAACGCTGCAGGTGCATGGCGCAGTATCGCGCGAAACAGCGCTGGAAATGGCCAGCGGCGCACTCGTCAACTCGCGCGCGGGCATCGCGCTTGCCGTCACCGGCATTGCCGGTCCGGATGGCGGCTCGGCCGAAAAACCGGTGGGCCTCGTCTGGTTCGGGCTGGCGCTGCGCGGCCAGCCCACGATCGCGGAAAGCCGCGTTTTTCCGAATGAAGGGCGGGACTTCATCCGCCGCGAGACGGTGCGGACCGCTCTTACCATGGGCCTGAAGGCCCTCGGCTGATCAGGCCACCTTGGCCGGGCCGTAGATTTCGGTCGCGCGCTTTTCGAAGGCTTCCACGAACATGCGGAAGGCGCGATCGAACATCGCCCCCATCAGCGCGCCAAGAACGCGGCTCTTGAACTCGTAATCGATGAAGAAATGGATGTCGGTCGCGCCGACGTCCGCGTCATCGAAGCGCCAGATGTTGGTCAGATACTTGAACGGACCATCGAGATATTTCACGTCGATCGTATTCTCGTCCGGCTTGAGGTGGACCTGGGTTGTGAAGGTCTCCCGGATCGCCTTGTAGCCGACGGTCATGCTGGCGACGAGAACGGTGCGCCCGTCGCGCTCCTTGCGCGAACGCACGACCAGTCCCTCGCACAGCGGCAGGAACAGCGGGTATTTCTCCACGTCCGCAACCAGCGCAAACATCTGGTCCGGTGCGTGGGACACTCGGCGTATGGTCTCGAATTTCGGCATCAGTCGGAAGCTTTGGCAGTCTTCCTGAGATGCTCTTCGCGCGCAGCCCTAAGCTTGGCGAAATCGTCGCCGGCATGGTGCGACGAACGCGTCAGCGGGCTCGAAGCGACCAGAAGGAAGCCCTTGGTCATGCCGATCGTCTCGTAGGACTTGAATTCCTCGGGCGTGACGAACTTCTTCACCGCATGGTGCTTCTTGGTCGGCTGCAGGTACTGGCCGATGGTCATGAAGTCGACGTCGGCGCTGCGCAGGTCGTCCATCAGCTGCAGCACTTCGTTTCGCTCCTCGCCGAGGCCGACCATGATGCCGGACTTGGTGAAGATCGACGGGTCGAGCTCCTTCACCCGCTGCAACAGACGGATGGAGTGGAAGTAGCGTGCGCCGGGCCGCACGGTCAGATAGTTCGACGGAACGGTCTCGAGATTGTGGTTGAACACGTCGGGCTTGGCCGCAACCACGATCTCCAGCGCGCCGTCCTTGCGCAGAAAGTCAGGCGTCAGGATTTCGATGGTGGTCGTGGGGTTCAGCGCGCGGATGGCATAAATCACATCGGCGAAATGCTGCGCGCCACCGTCCGGCAGATCGTCGCGGTCGACCGAGGTGATGACAACGTGCGAAAGCCCCATCTGGGCCACGGCCTTGGCAACGCTCTCGGGCTCGTTCGGATCGAGCGGCAGCGGCTTGCCCGTCGCCACGTTGCAGAAGGCGCAGGCGCGGGTGCAGATCTCGCCCATGATCATGAAGGTGGCGTGCTTCTTTTCCCAGCACTCACCGATATTGGGGCAGCCAGCCTCTTCGCACACTGTCACCAGCTTGTGCGACTTCACGATCTCGCGCGTTTCCATGTAGCCCTTGGACACCGGCGCCTTGACGCGGATCCAATCCGGCTTGCGCAGCACCTCCTGGTCGGGCCGGTGAGCCTTTTCCGGGTGCCGCACGCGCTGCGGGGCCGAAACGAGATCGAGCACTGTAACCATGTCTGTTCCTAGCGTGGCCGCGCCGGCTGCGCGCGGCCGAATATCCAGAGAATGATGATCGCCCCGGCTATGGCGATCAGCAGATTGCCGAAGAAGCCGTAATAATGGACCTTGAGAAGGCCAGCCAGCGTGCCGCCGACAAACGAACCGGCGATGCCGACCAGGATGTTGGTGAGAAATCCGTGGTCACGGTTCATGGTCTTCTCGGCGACATAGCCAGCGAGAAAGCCGATGACGAGCATGCCGAAAAAGCCGACTCCCGGCATGCTCATGATACCAACGCTCTGGTCCATCACAGTCTCCCGGCGACCGTTTGCCAAGACCATATAAGCCACAAGCCGCCGAAACAACAGCCCGGCGGGGCGCCTGCGGCTATGCGTTCAACGCGCGGCCGTAGGCGTCGAGCACGCTTTCCTTCATCATCTCCGAAAGGGTCGGATGCGGGAAGATCGTGTGCATCAGCTCTTCCTCGGTGGTTTCGAGGTTCATCGCCACCACAAAACCCTGGATCAGCTCGGTAACTTCCGCGCCAATCATGTGCGCCCCGAGAAGCTGGCCGGTCTTCTTGTCGAAAATGGTCTTGACGAAGCCCTGGTCCTCGCCGAGCGCGATGGCCTTGCCATTGGCGCCGAACTGGAAGCGGCCGACGCGGATGTCGTAGCCAGCTTCCTTCGCCTTGGCTTCGGTGAGCCCGACCGAAGCGACCTGCGGGTTGCAATAGGTGCAGCCCGGGATCTTCAGCTTGTCCATGGGGTGAACATTCGGCAGCCCGGCGATCTTCTCAACGCAGATCACGCCCTCATGCTCGGCCTTGTGGGCGAGCATCGGCGCGCCGGCGACGTCGCCGATGGCGTAGATGCCGTCGACATTGGTCTTGCCGTAGCCATCGACCACGACCGTGCCGCGCTCGATCTTCACGCC
>JAEWHN010000367.1 GCA_023387775.1 Pseudomonadota bacterium
CACCAGCTCGTGCGCATCATGCTGGCCGAACAGCTCTATCGCGTCGCGACCATCCTTTCGGGCCATCCCTACCACCGGGCTTGACCCACCTCCGGCGAGGTGGCGCCGCAACATGGTTGATTGTTCGTTAACGAACGAGCCGCTAAGGTCGAGCCGAAATTTGCGGCGTGGCGGAATGCATCGAATGGTCAAAGGAGCGGGCGTTGGGCGGACATGCCTGGGCATGTCTGTCGCGTTTGCGCTCGCCATGTCGGCAACCTGCGCGCGCGCCGAAGACAGCGCTGCCATTTTGGCCAGCCAGGCCGAGCGGCAGGCCGAATACGAGCAGGTCTCGCGCGACATGAGCCTCTCGGCCGAGCGTCTGGAAACGCTGGTTGCGGAGATCGCCAAGGTCAAGAAGGACTACGCCAGCATCACCGCAGCGCTCATCCAGTCGGCCAAGACGGAGAAGAAGCTCAGCCAGGACATCGACGACATCACCGGGCGGCTGGAAGGGCTGAAGGAACAGAAGGAAGCGATTCGGCTTTCGCTGGCGGCGCGGCGCGGCGTGCTCGCCGAAGTGCTGGGCGCGCTGCAGCGCATGGGCCTCAACCCTCCCCCGGCCATCCTGGTCAAGCCCGAGGACGCGCTGTCTTCCGTTCGTAGCGCCATACTGCTCGGCGCCGTGGTGCCGGAGCTGCGGGCCGAGACCGAGATCCTCATGACCGACATGAAGGAGATGCAGCGGGTTACGGCTTCCATCGAGGCGGAAAGGCAACGCCTGCTGGCCTCGGTCGCCGAGCAGCTGGCGGAGAAGAAGCGGCTCGGTCTTCTGCTGGAAGAAAAGCAGCGCCTGCATGGCGAGACCGAAACCGCGCTGGCCGAGGAACAAACCAGATCGCAGGAGCTTGCCGCTCGCGCCAAGAGCCTGAAGGACCTGATCGCCTCGCTTGAAACCCAGGCGGAAAACAGCCGCCGCAACGATGCCGCCGCCAGGCAGGCGGCAGAGCGCAGGCTGGCACGGGAAGCCGAACTGGCGGCATTGCCCGACGCCAACCGGCTCCTTGCCTCGGCGCCGTTCTCGGCCTTGCGCGGGCGGATCGCCTTGCCGGTGATTGGCCGGATCACCCGGCATTTCGGGGCGCACGACGATAACGGCGGCGTGATGCTCGGCGACACGGTTGCGACACAATCGGGAGCCATCGTCACGGCGCCAGCCGATGGAACCGTCTTGTACGCGGGACCCTTTCGCTCATATGGACAACTCTTGATCCTGAATGCAGGCGACGGTTATCATGTCGTTCTTGCGGGCATGAGCAGAATCAGCGTCTCACAGGGACAGTCCGTCCTCGCAGGCGAACCGATTGGAGCGATGGGGGAAACCAGGGTGGCGAGCACCTCTGCGCCTCCCAATGGAAACACTGTTTCGGAGCTCTATGTAGAGTTCCGTAAGGATGGAAAACCCGTCGATCCGACCCCGTGGTGGGCGGAGCGGCTTTCGGGAAGGACAGGAAATGATACGTAAATTGTCGCTTCTGTTAGCCGGAGCGCTGATGGGCGCATCCGCCATGACCCTGGTCTATGGCGTGCCCAGCTCGACGGCAAATGCGGCGGGGTCCGACACCTATCGCCAGCTTGCGATTTTCGGCGACATCTTCGAGCGCGTTCGCGCCCAATATGTGACGCCGCCGGATGAGAAATCCCTCGTGGAGAGCGCCATCAACGGCATGCTCACCTCGCTCGACCCGCATTCGTCCTACATGAACGCGGAAGCGGCCAAGGACATGCGCGTCCAGACCAAGGGTGAGTTCGGGGGCCTCGGCATCGAAGTCACCATGGAGAACGATCTGGTCAAGGTGATCACGCCCATCGACGACACGCCCGCGGCCAAGGCCGGCGTGCTGGCTGGCGACTTCATTGCCAAGATCGACGGCGAGGAAGTGCGCGGCATGACCCTGAACGACGCCGTGGAGAAGATGCGCGGCCTCGTCAACACGCCCATCAAGCTGACGATCCTGCGTCAGGGCGCCGACAAGCCGATCGACCTGACGATCATGCGCGACATCATCAAGGTGAAGGCGGTGAAGTTCCGCGTCGAGAACGACGTCGGCTACATGAAGATCACCTCCTTCACGGAAAAGACCTTCGACGACCTGCAGAACGCGATCGAGCAGATCAAGAAGCAGGTGCCGAACGACAAGCTCAAGGGCTTCATCCTCGACCTGCGCCTGAACCCGGGCGGCCTGCTCGACCAGGCGGTGAGCGTTTCCGACACCTTCCTCGATCGCGGCGAGATCGTTTCGACCCGTGGCCGCGACCCGAAGGACATCACCCGCTACGATGCCCGCTCGGGCGACATGACCGACGGCAAGCCGCTCATCGTGCTCATCAATGGCGGTTCGGCGAGCGCTTCGGAAATCGTGGCCGGCGCGCTGCAGGATCACCGCCGCGCGACCGTGCTCGGCACGCAGTCCTTCGGCAAGGGATCGGTGCAGACGATCATCCCGCTGGCTGAAAGCGGTGCATTGCGGCTGACGACGGCGCTCTATTACACGCCTTCGGGCAAGTCGATCCAGGGCAAGGGCATCACGCCCGACATCAAGGTCGACCAGCCGCTGCCGGACGATCTCAAGGGACGTGACGTGACGCGCGGCGAGTCCGAGCTCAAGGGGCACATCAAGGGTGTCGAAGAGAACGACGAAGGCTCAGGCTCGGCTGCCTATGTGCCGCCGGAAGCAAAGGACGACATCCAGCTCAACTACGCGCTGGACCTGATGCGCGGCACCAAGACCGATCCGGCCTTCCCGCCGAACCCCGACAAGGCGGTACTGAACCAGCAGTAAGGGCTGAGCCCCGATATACGCAGGGCAACCGCCCACAAGGCAAAGCCTCCTGACTCCGCCGGAATTCCACCGGCGGAGTTTTCCAGCAACGTACCTTCCCTCCGGCCTCGAGGATGCGGCTTGTCGCCAGTGCAGAAGGACATCGATCGCCCGCTTGGACAGAATGCCCCCAACCCTCGGAGGGGGGCTCGCAGATTTTCCCTCCATGCCGGGACGGCGCTGACGGGGTTGGCAGCGGTGGCGATCGTCGCCGCATCGAGCGCGATCGCTTTTCGAGAAAAACCCTTCCGCAATCCGGCGCCGATCTCGGTCTCAACGCCTGAGATGGCCACGCCGGTGCAACAGGCGGCCAACGCCACGCTGGAAGACCGGCCGAAAGTCGACAGCCCTTCGATCATCCATGTCAGCCCGCCGAGCGGTTCGGCCGGCAATGTCGTCGTCATTCACGACCCGTCCGGCATTGGCCAGGATCTGCGCGTCGCCCATCTGCCGGACCGTGACTTGATCGAGCAAGGCGAAACCGGCCCGCTGCCGGTCCGGGCCGCCGACGGCAGGCGGCCGTTCGACGTCTATGCGCGGCCATGGTCGGGCGCGCGCGGCGCGCGGGTGGCGATTGTCATCGGCGGGCTTGGCCTGTCGCAGACGGGCACCCAGCAGGCGATAGCCAAGCTGCCGCCGGAGGTCACCCTCGCCTTCGCGCCGCACGGCAACAGCATCGGCCGCTGGATGCAGGAAGGGCGGAGGCAGGGCCACGAGATCGTGATGCAGGTGCCGCTGGAGCCGTTCGATTATCCGAACGTCAATCCCGGCCGCAACACGCTGACCGTTTCCGCGGCCGCGGCCGAGAACCTGAAGAACCTGCACTGGGTCCTGTCGCGCACCACCAACTACACCGGGGTGATGAACTATATGGGCGCACGCTTCGTCGCCGATCCGGCCGCCATGGGGTCGTTCATGGCCGAGCTCGGCAAACGCGGCCTGCTCTACCTGGACGACGGTTCCTCTGCACGCAGCCTCGCGCCGGAACTGGCCCTGAAGGATGGCGTTCCCTTTGCCTCGGGCGACGCGATCATCGATCAGGCGGGCGATCGCGACGCGATCCTGAAGAAGCTCGACCAGCTGGAAAGCATCGCGCGCGCAAAGGGTTTCGCCATCGGCACCGGCTCTGCCTTCGACGTCACGGTGGACGCCGTTGCGCAATGGGTCGCAGAGGCCAGGCAGCGCGGCATAGAGATCGTGCCCGTGTCGGCACTCGCCAACGATCCCGAAAAGGGCTGAAGGACATAGATGTCAAAGAAACTCGACCCGCAGTCGCTTCCCTACCGGCCGTGCGTCGGCATCATGGTGCTGAACCAGGCCGGGCTGGTGTGGGCCGGCCATCGCATTGCCGAGCCCGACAGCGAAATGGCGGGAGCCGACAAGCTGTGGCAGATGCCGCAGGGCGGGATCGATGACGATGAAGCTCCTCTGCCGGCGGCGTTGCGGGAACTCTACGAGGAGACCGGCATCCGCAGCGTCTCGCTCCTGGCGGAAGCACCCGGGTGGATCCACTACGACCTTCCGGCCGACAAGGTCGGCATCGCCCTGAAGGGCAAGTATCGCGGCCAGAAGCAGAAATGGTTCGCCTTCCGGTTCGATGGCGACGAGAGCGAGATCGCCATCAACCCGCCGCCGGGCGGACATGACGCCGAATTCGACGGCTGGGCCTGGAAGAGGATGATCGACCTCCCGGAACTGATCGTGCCGTTCAAGCGCAAGGTCTATGACGAGGTCGTGGCCGCCTTCCGGCACCTCGCGCCCTAACCCCCCGGCACCGCCCCTCCGATATACGCCGAAGAACCGGCCGGTAAGGCCGGCCGAATTCGACGTGGCGCGAGCGCTCGCCGCCGCGACAGGCGCCCTTTCCGTTGGCTTCGCCGCGGCAGGCGCGTGGCGGTCAGAAAGTCTCGCCGTTTCGCATGGCGCGGCAAGCTGCGACGCTTCGCCGCTTCTGCGCCAACGCACAAAGGCGCACTGCCCCAGCCGGCCATATTGCGATGCAATGTTTCCCGAACTATTGGTGACGACGAGGCACGATCCTCGAATATCCGACGGATTTCAAGGGGTATCGTGCATCAAGCCAAGGCTTGAAGCAATTTTCCTTCTTATCAGAGGGGTTTTTGCGCCAGCATGAGGGAATTTTCGGCGGAATGGACCAGTCTTACGCAAATAATCGCGATTTCACGCAGGCAAGCCTGGCGGAAGCCGGCGCGATCCTGACGATCGATCTCTCTGCGGTTCGGGAAAACTACCGCCTGCTCAAGAGCCGTCTGGGTAACGCTCGCTGTGCCGGCGTCGTGAAGGCGGACTCCTACGGGCTGGGCGCCGCCCAGGTCGCCAAGGCGCTGGTCGAGGAAGGTTGCGACACGTTTTTCGTGGCGCATGTCGGCGAAGGGCTGGCGCTGAGGGCAGCCCTTGGCCGCGGTCCCGCGATCTACATACTCAATGGCACGACGCCCGGCGCCGAGGTCGAAGCGGCCGCCGCCGGCCTCACCACAGTTGCCAACAGCCTCGAACAGCTGGCCGCATGGCGCGAAACGGCCCGCGCAGTCGGCCGCCGCCTCCCCGTCGCTCTTCAGGTCGACAGCGGAATGTCACGGCTCGGCATGATGCCCTCGGAAGTCGAGACGCTCGCCGGCGACGCGAGCCTGCTGGACGGCCTCGAGGTCAAGCTGGTGATGAGCCATCTGGCTTGCGCCGATGAGCCGGAACACCCGGCCAATGCCGCCCAGAAGGAAGCGTTCGACCGCCTGCGCGCGATGTTGCCGGCAGCCCCCGCCTCGCTCGCCAACTCGTCCGGCATCTTTCTCGGCAGCGACTACCACTACGATCTCGCCCGGCCGGGTGCCGCGCTCTATGGCATCAATCCCACTCCCGGCCATGCCAACCCGATGCGCGCGGTGGTGCGGCTGGACGCCAAGGTCATCCAGACCCGCACGCTCGATAAGAACACCGGCATCGGCTACGGCCACACCTTCCGCACCGCCGGCCCATTGCGTGCCGCCACGATTTCGCTCGGCTATGCCGACGGCTGGCACCGCCGCGCCGCTGCCGGTGCCTATTTCAACGGCGTCCGGCTGCCGTTCATCGGCCGCGTCTCGATGGACAGCATCATCATCGACATTTCCGCGCTGCCGGAAGGTTCGCTGAAGCCCGGCGATCTGGTCGAACTGATCGGCAGCCATCAGGCCGTGGACGACGTTGCCGGCCATGCCGGCACCATCGGCTACGAGGTGCTGACCGGCCTCGGCCATCGTTTCCACCGTATCTACCAAGGCGGCTGAGCGGCCCGCCGCCCAAAAGCATCATCGCAGGGGAGAATTGTACGAATGAAAGTTCTTGTCTTGGGGAGCGGGGTGGTTGGCGTCACCTCGGCCCACTATCTGGCCGAAGCCGGCCACGAGGTCGAGGTGGTCGACCGCCAGAGCGGCCCGGCCATGGAAACCAGCTTCGCCAATGCCGGCGAGGTTTCGCCCGGTTATGCTTCGCCGTGGGCCGGCCCCGGCATTCCGACCAAGGCGATCAAGTGGCTGCTGATGAAGAACGGCCCGCTTGTGGTGCGGCCGAAGCTCGATCGCCACATGTGGTCGTGGCTGTTCAAGATGCTCGGCAATTGCACCTCGGCGCGCTACGCCGTCAACAAGGCGCGCATGGTGCCCGTGGCCGAGTACAGCCGAGATCTCCTGAAGGAGATGCGCAAGACCATCGGCATCACCTATGACGACCGCGCCCAGGGCACGCTGCAGCTTTTCCGCGAGCAGAAGCATCTCGACGGCGTCGGCGGCGACATCGAGGTCCTGAAGCAGTTCGGCGTGCCCTTCGAGGTTCTGGACAGGGCTGGCTGCATTGGCGCCGAGCCCGGTCTGGCGACGGCCGAAGGCTCGTTTGCCGGCGGCCTCAGGCTGCCTAATGACGAAACCGGCGACTGCAAGATATTCACCGACAAGCTGGCCGAGCATGTCGGCGAGCGCGGCGTAAAATTCCGCTTCAACACCAGCATCGACAAGATCCTGGTCGAGGGCGGGCGCATTTCGGGCGTTGCGACCAGCGCCGGCGTGCTGAAGGCGGACGCCTATGTGGTGGCGCTGGGCAGCTATTCGCCCTTCCTGCTCAGGCCGCTCGGCATGTCAGTGCCGGTCTATCCGGTCAAGGGCTATTCGATCACCGTTCCGATCACCAATCCGGACGCCGCGCCCGTCTCGACGGTCATGGACGACAGCTACAAGGTCGCCATCACCCGCCTCGGCGACCGCATCCGCGTCGGCGGCACGGCCGAGATTTCCGGCTTTGACCTGCGCCTGCACAAGAGCCGTCGCGACACCCTGGAATATTCGGTCTCCAACCTGTTCCCGAAGGGCGGTTCGGTGAAGGATGCCACCTTCTGGAGCGGCCTGCGCCCGATGACTCCGGATGGTCCGCCCATCGTCGGCAAGACCCGCTTCGACAATCTCTACCTCAACACCGGCCACGGCACGCTGGGCTGGACCATGTCCTGCGGCTCGGGCCGCGTGCTGGCCGACATCGTCACCGGTCGCAAGCCGGAGATCGACGCCACGCCACTCAACCTCAGCCGGTATAACTGAGGCAGGATTTCGCCAAGATCGCAAAGGCCGCATTCGCAAGGATGCGGCCTTTGGCTTTTCCGGCACGTCTCAGATGAAAAGCGCCTTCTCGCTTTCCACGGTGCGAGTGATGTAGCCGGCAACCGTCTGGATATGGCGTAGCGGGCGCATGGATTCATGATAGACCAGCCAGTAGGCGCGGCGGATCGGCTTTGCCGCCGGCACCGGCACCAGTTCGGGCATCGAGCGGGCGATGAAGCTGTGCAGCATGCCGATGCCGGCGCCTGCCCGCACCGCCTCGGTCTGGCCAAGGCTGGAGGAAATCGAGAAGCCGGCATCCCAGTCGGGGCTGAATTCGGCGGCATAATCGAGTGATGGACTGGCGACGAGGTCGGACACATAGCCGACTAGGCGGTGGCCGGAAAGCTCGGCGACGGTCCTGGGCATACCGGCCTGCTCGATATAGGCGCGTGAGGCAAACAGGCCGAGCGTGTAGTCGACCAGCTTGCCGGCCACCAGGCGCCCTTCGGTGGGGCGCTCGACGGTAATGGCAATGTCGGCCTCGCGCCGCGACAGCGAAAACGAGCGCGGCACCGGCACGAGCTGGATCTTCAGGTCGCGATGCAGCGCCGTCAGCGCGCCAAGCCGCGGTGCCAGGAAGGCCACGCCGATGCCGTCCGGCGCGCCGATGCGCACCGTGCCGGAAATGTCGTCGCCTTCGCCCGCCACTTCGGCGCGGGCGGTGATCATGTCGGCTTCCATGCGCTCGGCGAAGTCCAGGAAGCGTTCGCCCGCGGCGGTAAGTTCACTCCCCGTTGTCAGCCGGCGGAACAGCTTTGTGT
>JAEWHN010000083.1 GCA_023387775.1 Pseudomonadota bacterium
AAGCGGGCGCCGGCGAGCGCCAGGTCGCCCATGGCATCGAGCGTCTTGTGACGAACGAACTCGTCGGGATAGCGCAGGCCTTCCATATTGATGACCCGGCCGTCGTCGCCGATCACCACGGAATTCTCCAGCGATGAGCCAAGCGCATAGCCGGCGGCCCACAGGCGCTCGACGTCCTTCATGAAGCCGAAGGTGCGCGCACGGGCGATCTCATTGCGGAACACTTCGGCGCTCATATCGGCTGCAAAGGACTGACGGCCGATTGCCGCGCTCTCGAAGTCGATTTCGACCTCGAAGCGAGTTCCCGAATGCGGACGAAATTCCGCCCAGGAGGCACCCGATTCGATGCGCACGGGCTTTAGGATGCGGATGTATCGGCGCTTGGCCGAAAGGGTTTCGACGCCCGCTTGCTCGATCGCCTCGACAAATCGGATCGCGCTGCCGTCCAGGATCGGCACCTCGCGGCCGTCGATCTCGATGACCAGATTGTCGATGCCCAAGCCGGACAGCGCACCCATGATGTGCTCGACAGTGCCGACATGCACGCCTGCGGGATCGCCCAGCAGCGTGCACAGGTCGGTGGAGCCAACCTCGGAAGACAGGGCGCGCAGTTCGCGTCCGTTCTCGCCAATCACATGGAAGACGATTCCGGTGTCCGCGTCGGCGGGCAGGAAGTGCAGGGAAACCGGCTTGCCGCTATGAACGCCAACGCCCGAAAGCATGGCGCGCGACTTCAGCGTCGTTTGATAGTCGTACAAGTAATATCCCCTTGCGCCCGTTTGGCCTAAGGCCCCACACCAGCCCTAGGGAGCACGGCTCTCGCTCGGTCGGCTGGCAGGAAACTTCACCACAGCCAGTGTGCCGACTCCGTCATCGGGGCGAAGATAGTGGCCCCGGTGTGAGACGCCAAATCACGGTTTTTAACTCCGTGTAACGGCAGTCGAGCCACATCAGCACACGCACAACTATCTGTTTTAATTTTACTTTCAAGACAAACGGGCAGGCACTCATGTGCCCGCCCGCTCAAAACCGTTACATGGCGGTACCGGATCAGTTTGCCTGGCGGCGCAGGAACGCCGGGATTTCCAGCTGATCCTCTTCATGGTGAGTCCGTGCCTGGGGAGCCAGGCGGCCCTGATCGTCGAGCTGGCCGCGGCGCGGTGCGTAGAGCTGCGCGTCCTGGCGGCGCGCCTCAGGCGCGGGCTGGCGAAGCTTCGGCTCGCGCGGCTGGGCCGGCTGAAGCCGTGCCGGCTCTTCCTCGCGGCGGGTCAGACCATTGGTCAGGCGCTTCAGCAGGCCCATCGGGCCACGGTCCTCATGCTGCTCGGCCGGACGCGTCTTGGCCTGCACTTCGGCCTGCACCATCGGCGGGAAATCCTCGACGCGCGGCATCCGCGGCTGGGCGGCAACCGGCTGAGGCATTTCGCGCGGCTGTAACTGAGCCGGCGCAGGCTGCGGAGCCATCATCGGCTGCGGCTGCTGCATGACCGGCTGCGGCTGCATGGTCTGCGGAGGCGCCTGGAACAGCTTGCTCTGCGGGCGGAATTCCTCGGCACCGGCGGCCGGGACCTGACGCGGCGCCGCCATGGCGGCTGCGGCAGCATTCGCCTCGGCCAGGCGGATAGCGTCGGCCACCGGATCGGCAGCGCGAGGCTCAAGGCGCGGCGCCTCCTGCACCGGCGCCATCGCAGCCGGGCGTGCTTCAGGCATGCCGGCAGGACGTGCGGCCGGCTTCACGGGAGCGCGGATCGCGATGGGCGCGGTAGCCATGTCGGCGGCCGACTTGTCGATGCCGGTCGCAACCACGGAGACGCGGATGACGCCTTCGAGTTCCTCGTCGAAGGTGGCGCCCAGGATGATGTTGGCGTCCGGATCCACTTCCTCGCGAATACGGGTAGCAGCTTCATCGACCTCGAACAGGGTCAGGTCGCGGCCCCCAGTGATGGAGATCAGCAGACCCCTCGCGCCCTTCATCGAGGTTTCGTCAAGCAGCGGGTTGGCGATCGCAGCCTCGGCGGCGGCCATCGCACGGCCCTCGCCCGAAGCCTCGCCGGTGCCCATCATGGCCTTGCCCATCTCGCGCATCACCGAACGAACGTCGGCGAAGTCGAGATTGATCAGGCCTTCCTTGACCATCAGGTCGGTGATGCAGGCAACGCCGGAGTAGAGCACCTGGTCGGCCATCGCGAAGGCGTCGGCGAAGGTGGTCTTGTCGTTGGCGAGGCGGAACAGGTTCTGGTTCGGAATGACGATCAGGGTGTCGACGCACTTCTGCAGTTCCTCGATGCCCAGGTCGGCCGTCTTCATGCGGCGCTGGCCTTCGAAGTGGAAAGGCTTGGTGACGACGCCAACGGTGAGGATACCCTTTTCACGGGCGGCGCGGGCAACGACGGGGGCTGCACCCGTGCCGGTGCCGCCGCCCATTCCGGCGGTGACGAAGCACATGTGCGTATTGGACAGGTAGTCGACGATCTCGTCGATGCATTCTTCGGCGGCGGCGCGACCGACCTCAGGCTGCGAGCCGGCACCCAGGCCCTCGGTGATGTTCGCGCCGAGCTGGATCAGGCGCTCGGCCTTGGAGGTGGCCAGGGCCTGGGCATCGGTGTTCGCCACCACGAATTCCACGCCGCGAAGACCCGCCGTGATCATGTTGTTCACGGCGTTGCCACCGCCGCCGCCCACACCGAACACGGTGATGCGTGGCTTGAGCTCGGTAATGTCCGGCTTTTGCAGATTGATCGTCATTGTCCTCGTCCTTTTGCCTATCCCGCCGCTGCGCCGCTGCGGCCGCCTATTGGGTTGTCCACGTCAAATTCTAGAAACTGTCTCGGAACCACTGACTTACGCGATGCAGTTTCCCGCCTGTCCCGGTCATGCGGAACCGGGAGATACTGTTGAACTGATTGATCTCGAAGCTTGCCACCTGCGGATAGATCAGCAGCCCTACCGCCGCCGCAAATGCCGGGCCCTTCGCCGCCTCGGGCAGGCCGGCAACGCCCAGCGGGCGCCCGATGCGCACATTGCGGCCGAGAATGCGGCGCGCGGCCTCGGGCAGGCCTGCCAGTTGGCTGGCTCCGCCGGTCAGCACCACGCGTTTTCCAACGGCGTTGCCATATCCGGACTTGTTGAGGCGATCGCGCAGGATCTCCAGCGTCTCTTCGATCCGCGCGCGGATGATGCGCGTCATCACCGAGCGCGGGATCTGCAGAGGAACGTCGCCTTCGTCGGCGCCTATCGGCTGGATGGTCACCAGATCGCGGTCGTCCGCGCTGCCGGGCAGCGCTGAGCCGTGCATGACCTTGAGCCGTTCGGCGTCCTCGAGACGGGTCGAGAGCCCCTTGGCCATGTCCAGGGTGACGTGGTTCCCGCCGACCGGAATGGCATCGGCGTGGACGAATTTGCCATCGGCAAAAACGGAAATCGTGGTCGTGCCGCCGCCCATGTCGATGCAGGCGGCGCCCATCTCCAGTTCGTCGTCCACCAGCGCGGCCAGGCCGCTGGCATAGGGCGTCGCAACCATGCGCTCGACCGACAGGTGCGAGCGGTTGATGCACAGCTCAAGATTGCGCAGCGGCGCGGCATCGCCGGTCAGCACATGCATGTCGACGCCCAGCGTCTCGCCAACCATGCCGCTCGGATCGCGCACGCCACGCTCGGCATCCAGCGAAAAGGCGACCGGCAGCGCGTGCACCACCTCGCGCTCGGCCCGCAGCGCCTGCTTTGCCCCCGCGGCCAGAACACGCTTGATGTCGCCCGCCGACGCCTCATGGCCACCCAGATTGACGGTGGCCGAAAAGGTCTGGCTCTTCAGCCGGCCTGCGGTCAGGTTGACGATCAGCGAATCCACCGTCAGCCCGGCCATGCGCTCGGCCGCATCGACGGCAAGCCGCACCGCATGCTCGGCACGATCGAGATCCACGACCACGCCGGACTTCACGCCCTGCGACTTCTGATGACCGATGCCGATCACCCGCGCCTGGTGCGTGCGCCCGCGCAGGATCTGGCTCTCGGCTGCGGGCTTGAGGCTGGCGACAATGCAGCAGACCTTGCTCGACCCGACGTCGAGAACAGTGACGACGCCGGAACGGCGCGACTGACTATCCTTTCGACCGCCCAGCAGGCTCATATTCTCTTCTCCGGCTTGCTGCCCTTGCGCTGCTTAAGCGCTGCATCCCTGCGCTCCGCCGCCTCCGGGGTGAGCTGGACGACCAGACGGTCACCCAGCCGCATGTCGACGGCAGCGATATCGCGCGAAAGCAGCCCCATCTCGCGATCCATCCTGGCGAGATCCGCGAGCGCAGAATCCTCGCCATTCTCCGGCAGCTTGACGGTGACGCCGTTCTCCAGCCACAGGTCCCAACGCCGCTCGGCGACGCGGATATAGCCCTTCACGCGCAAAGCAAGCTCGGGAAAACGGTTCACCTTGGCCAGGAACCCGGAGGCCCTTTCGGCAGCACCGACACCCACGACAAGCGGCAAAGAGACGTGACGGCCGCCGGCGAAAGGCGCAATCACCTTTCCGTCCTGCTCCACCACCGAAAGCTCGTTTTCATGCTGCCAGACGGCGAAGGGCTTGCGCTCTTCGATCTTCACTTCCAGCGTATCGGGATAGACCTTGCGAACAGAGGCAAGCTCGACCCAGGGCAATTCGCCGACGCGCTCGCGCGCCTTGTCGGCGTCGAAGCCGATCAGCGCCGTCCAGCCGTCGAGGCCCAGCTTCTCCAGAACGTCGATCTCGGACGTCTCGTGATGGCCAACCACGCGGACCTCATCGACAGCAAACCCGCTACGCGCCGTGATGGCCTGCACGACGGCCGGCATATGCCCACCCTCGTAAGCGCCATAGAGGCCAGTGGAACCCAGCAGGACAGCGGACGAAACAGTTGCGGCGAAGCGAGGCGCGGTGAAGTCGCCCTTGAACAGGCGCGCAAGTACGCGCACCGGCTTACGCAGCCAGCGCGGCAGCACGAAGCCGTCGGCCGAAAAGAACATGGCGAACAGGCCGCCCCTGGCCATCCGCACCTTCTTCATCTGCCCCGACCTCAACGCGAACACGAAGCGTCCTCCACCATCCAGCTCAAAAGCTCACCAAAGGAATGTCCCGCGTGAGCGGCAATTTCCGGCACCAAAGACGTCGGCGTCATGCCCGGCTGGGTATTCACTTCGAGCCAGATGAGCTCGCCATCTTCCGAATGGCGGTCATCGAAACGGAAGTCCGACCGGGAGACACCCCGACACCCAATTGCTTGATGAGCCTTGAGCGCCAGTGTCTGTATTTTTTGGTAAATATTCGGTGAAACTTTCGCCGGGCATTCGTGACGTGATCCGCCCGGCACATATTTTGAATCGTAGTCGTAGAAGGAATGCCCCGTCGGGATGATCTCGCACACGCCAAGCGCGACATCGCCCATAACGGCACAGGTCAATTCGCGCCCATATATGTAGCGCTCGACGAGAACCCTATCGCCATAGCGCCACTCAGGCGATCCGACGACCTGGGGCGGATGCGACTGATCCTCCTTCACGATCACCACGCCGAAGCTCGAACCTTCATTGACCGGCTTCACGACATAGGGGGGCTTCATGGGATGCGCGTTGCCGATGGCAAAGCGACCCATCACCCTCGACTCGGCCACCGGCACACCGACCGACTTGACCACCTGCTTGGCCTTGTCCTTGTTCATCGCCAGCGCGGAGGCAAGGACGCCCGAATGCGTATAGGGGATGGCCAGATATTCGAGGATACCCTGAATGGTGCCGTCCTCGCCGAAGGGGCCGTGCAGAGCATTGAAGGCAACGTCAGGCTTCAGCGCCGAGAGAACCGAGGAAACGTCGCGCCCGACATCGACGCGCGTGACGCGATAACCCACGCCCTCGAGCGCATCGGCACAGGCATTACCCGAGGAAAGAGACACCGGCCGCTCGGACGAAAAACCACCCATCAAGACGGCCACATGCTTCGAAGTCATAATCCCGCAGCCCTCTCCGACCGGGTTTCCCAACCACGCATCACTGAAAAGAGTCCGAGTCTTCCGGCAGGCACCCCTCCAGACGGAAAACGCGACGCACGCGTCCAAACGACTCAAATCAGGAAACGCTTTTCTCCAAAGAATCAGAGAGTTGATTCCGTGGCAAGCCCTTAGGATTCAAGATGAATCAAATTTTTCATAAATTGATCAAATAGCGCTTCGCGCGGGCCATTTCAGGCTCGCGCGCAGACCGAAACGGGTGCTGCTTAGAGCAGACGGCCGAGGAACTCCTGCACCTCGCGACCCTGGCGAAAATCGCCGATGCGCTTGATTTCCCAGTGCAGCCTTACGCCGGAATTCTCCAGCACGCGCGCGCGCACGGTTTCGCCTAGGTGCTCGAGATCATAGCCCGAGGCGCTGCCGGTGTTGATCATGAAGTTGCAGTGCATCGGCGACATCTGCGCGCCGCCGATCATCAGTCCGCGGCAGCCGGCCCTGTCGATCTCCTTCCAGGCAGAACTGCCGTCTGGGTTCTTGAAGGTCGAGCCACCAGTCTTCTCGCGGATGGGCTGAACGGTTTCCCGGTGATGCTGAACGGCATCCATTGCGGCGCGGATCTCGTCCTGCCCTTCCGGATAGCCCTCGAACACGACCGAGGTGAAGATGAAGTCTGCCGGCACAGAAGAATGGCGGTAGGAGTAGCCCATGTCGGCGTTCGACAAGACGTGCAGATTGCCTTGCCGGTCCAGCGCGCGCACTTCCACCACGCGTTCGCGCGTCTCGACGCCGTTGGCGCCTGCATTCATGCGCAGCGCCCCGCCGATGCTGCCCGGAATACCGTGATAGAAATGGAAGCCACCAATGCCTGCCTCAAGGGCCACGGCCGCTACGCGCTTGTCCGGCGCGGCGGCGCCCGCCTTGATGCGCGTGGGCGAGATGACCTCGACCTCGCCGAACCCCTTGGCCGATAGACGCACCACAAAGCCGCGGATGCCGCCTTCCCGCACCAGCAGGTTGGAGCCGATGCCGACAATCGTGAGCGGAATTTCTTCAGGCACGGCCTTCAGGAAGGCCGCGAGATCCTCTTCGTCGGCCGGCTGGAAAAGCGCGTCCGCCGTGCCGCCGGCACGGAACCAGGTGATCTTTTCCATCTCGGCGTCTGAAGTGATCCGGCCGCGAAGTCCCGACAGACGGTCTCCGAGTTCGGCAAGCAGCTTTTCGCCCCGCGTCATACCCCCTCCCCACCCAACTCCCTGGGCAACGCATATGCCCACTGCGTGATGTTGCCC
>JAEWHN010000217.1 GCA_023387775.1 Pseudomonadota bacterium
GGCACGGTGTTCGGCCTCTACATGATGGTCACCTATGCCTCGATCATGGCCGGCCAGATGATGGTGGCGGCGGGCGACGTGAGCAATGATTCACTATTCATGGTCGCCGGCATCTTCTTCTGCCTCTCGCTCATCCCCACGGCGGTGTCCAGCGCCGCCCATCCCAAGCCGCTGCAGGATGTGTCGCTGGACCTGAAAGGGCTCTACGCCAACTCGCCGGTCTCCTTTGCCGCCTGCCTGCTGATCGGGGTGGCAAACGGCGCCTGGGGCACGCTGGGTGCGGTCTATGGCGCGCGCATCGGCATCTCCACCGCCCAGATCGCGCTGATGATGAGCCTGGTGGTGGTGGCCGGTGCCGCCATGCAGATGCCGATGGGCCGCATCTCCGACAGAACCGACCGTCGCTACGTCCTCGCCGCCGCCTCTTTCGGCTCTGCTGCGGTCGGCGTGCTGATCTTCCTGGCCGCCCCCCGCAGTGGCGGCCTGGTCATCGCGATGACCGCCGCCTACGGCGCGCTCGCCTATACGCTCTATTCGCTGGCCGTCGCGCATGCCAACGACCACGCCCGCCCGGAAGAATTCGTCAAGGTTTCGGGCGGCCTGCTGCTGCTCTACGGCTTCGGCACGATGATCGGCCCGGTCATCGGCGCCGGCCTGATGGGCTCGATGAGCCCGGAAAGCCTGTTCCTGTCCACCGCGCTCGCGCATTTCATGCTGGCCGGCTACACGCTGCTGCGCATCAGCCGCCGCGCGCCGGTGCCGGTGGAAGACCGCGAAGCCTTCAAGACCTTGCCCTCCGAGCGCGGCGTCACGCCCGAGGCCGTGCGCCTCGACCCGCGCACGCCGGCAGAGCAGGAGGCCTGAGCCGTACGGCGACATCATGCGATCCTATCCAGACCAAGGGAATCGCTTTAGAGCTTCCTCCCGTCAATGCACGGAGCGAGGAGGCTCTACTTTGAAGCGCATCGGTACTGTTTCCGTCTTTATTGCAACCGCACTGGTCAGTGCTTGCACGTCAGACAAACACCCTGGGCAGGAAAGCCGCGTCGTGCTCCCTGCGAAGATCGCCGAACCTGAAACTGCGTCGGCACCTGCCAAGCTTGTCGATTCCTACACGACCCACATCAGCGACAAGGACAAATTCGATAAGAACGGGAAGCCGCTGACCAGCGCGAAGGAGATCGTCCTCCAGGATCGGAAGAACTTCTACGATTTCAACCTGCGCGATCCCAACGACCGTCCTGACAAATTCTTCAGCTCAAAGCCCAACCGATGGGGCGAGACAACCCCCGTCCATGACTGGAGGATGGGCAGCGGCGTCGAATACGAGGTCCAGAAAGGCAACCCGAACCTGAAGGTGCAGGTTTACGACAACGGGCACATCAACGTGAAGATCGAAGGCGATTGAGCCCCTGCGCGGTGCAATCCTCAGCGCCAGACGGAACCACTTCCGTGGCTCGTGAATTCGATGTGTCGAAATCACTCCAGGGCTCGAGACAGGTGCTTCGAGCCTCCTATCTGGCTATTTGGCGACGATCGCGCTGATTTCGATATCGCTGACAGTCAGCGAGGACTGCACGATGGCGCGTGAAGGAAATGGTTCTTTCACGTACTTCTTGTATATGGCGTCGAAAGCGTGGCTCCTGGACGGATCTTTCAGGTACACCGTCACCTGCAAGGCACGGGACAAGTCGCTCCCAGCTGCCTGTGCAACGGCTTGCACATTCGCAACCGCAAGCTCAGCTTGTATTTCAAACGGCTCATGGGTCGCCCTTCTCCCATCTGGCCACCTTCCGGTTTGGCCGGAAATATAGACCAGACCGTTGCACTCAATTGCCTGACTATAGGTGCCAGCCGGCGGAGGGGCGTCGACGGTGTGGATCGCATTGCGTGCTGCGGTCATGATGGTCCGATTCTAATGTTTGCCGTTCAATGTCTTAAAATGCCGCGCATGAATGCTTCAAAATAGATGTCGGCGATTGCATCGAGGGACAGGCGATCTTCTGGTGAATACCAACGAATAACACCATTCAGCGTCGCCAATATGCCAAAAGCCAAGATCTTCGGTTCGGTAATCGCCACTTTGTCAGCGGGAAGGCTCTTTATGATTTCGCTCAAGGTCTCCTGATAACGGCGCTCGTCGTGCTCAAGGGCATCCCTGCCCTTGCTCGGCAATCTGGAGCGCTCCAGAATCAGAACCTCGAATATCGGCTTATCTCTGATTATCAACGTCAGATGATTTCGGAAAAATAATCTGAGTTTCTCCTCAGGATTGAGATTTTGATTTATTATTCTGTCAACGGAGCCCTGGAGCTTGCTACCAGCGCGACGCCAAATCTCATAGAGAAGGTCGTCCTTGCTCTTGATGTAGTAATAAACTGCCGCACCCGTCATATTCATCTCACGGGCGATGTCTTGAATGGTCGTGCTTTTGAAGCCGTGCGCAGCGAATATCCGGGCAGCGGTATCGATTAGCTCATCATACCTGGATTCTTTTGCTTTATTGTCCGGTTCAGCCATAGCTCACTGTCGTCCTTTTCGCTGCATCGCACTTACTAAGCATTTAAAAAGGAAGATGGAAACGGGCAAGCCGCTATTGCCACATATTTGTGCATGTGGCTTTGCGGCAGATGGGATTTAGAATGCATGCACGACGGTCTTGGTGCGGGTGTAGATGTCGATGCCTTCCGCCCCCTTTTCCATGCCCCAGCCGCTTTGCTTGAAGCCGCCGAACGGTAGCGCGATGTCCATCGATTTGCCGTTGATCCATACGCTGCCGCTGTCCAGCGCATTGGAAAAGCGGTTGGCGGCGGTGATATCTCGTGTCCAGACTTGAGCAGTCAGCCCATATTCCGCGGCGTTGGCGATCGCGATAGCCTCGTCGATGTCGTCGAAAGGCATGACTGAAATCACTGGCCCGAACACTTCCTCACGATTGATCTTCATCGCCGGCGTGGTGTCGATAATTACCGTAGGTGCCAGGAAATAGCCTTCATCGCCAATGCGTATGCCGCCGGTTGCTACTACGGCGCCTTCAGTTTCCGCCGCCCTGATATGCCCCAGTATCGCATTCATCTGCGCCTCGGAGACAACCGGCCCCATATCAGTCGTGTCCTCCATACCCGGCCCGACGCGGAGAGCTTGCGCGCCGGCGATCAGCCCGTCGGTCACCTCCTTCAGAACGCTGCGATGAACGAGGGCGCGGGAGGCTGCGGTGCAGACCTGGCCGCAATTCGTGAAAGCCCCCTGCACGATCCCTGGTATGGCCTTGGCCAGCTCCGCATCGGGCAGGACGATCGCCGGGTTCTTGCCGCCCAGTTCGAGGCTCACCCGCTTCAGATTGCCGGCAGCAGCCATGACAATGCGTTTTCCAACAGCAGTGCTGCCGGTAAAGGCGACCTTGTCGATGCCCGGATGCTCCGCGATCGCCGCGCCCGCACCTGTGCCGAAGCCCGGCACGATATTGACCGTTCCGGCCGGAAAGCCGGCCTCGATCATGAGTTCGCCCAGCCGCAACGTGGACAAGGGCGTGTTTTCCGCCGGTTTGAGCACGACGGTGCAACCGGCGGCCAAGGCCGGAGCCAGCTTCCATGCCGCCATCGCCAGAGGAAAGTTCCAGGGCACGATCTGCCCGACCACCCCGACCGGCTCCTTGACCGTGAAGGCATGGAACGCGCCGGGGGCGCCGACAGGTATCGTCGCTCCGGTGAGCTTTGTCGCCCAGCCCGCCATGTAGCGGAACGTCTCCGCGCTGCCCGCCACGTCAGCAATGCGAGCCACTTTGACCGGCTTGCCCTGGTCGAGCGATTCAAGCTGCGCGAGTTCTTCCGCGTGAAGGTCGATCAGTTCGGCGACTCGCCACAACAGGCGGCTGCGCTGGGTGCCCCCCATCTGCTTCCACGG
This sequence comes from Pseudomonadota bacterium, assembly GCA_023387775.1. GTDB lineage: Bacteria > Pseudomonadota > Alphaproteobacteria > Rhizobiales > Rhizobiaceae > Pseudaminobacter. The sequence continues at coordinate 3,904 of JAEWHN010000217.1, forward strand.
GTTTGAGGTCAAGGCACGGCGCGCCGCCACCACCGCACGGTCGATATCTTCCTTTTCGGCGCAGGCAACGGTTGCCAACGGCTTTCCGGTTGCCGGATCGACGCTTGCAAATGTCTTGCCGGATATAGCCGCCGTCCATTGGCCGTCGATAAGCAGAAGGTGGTCTCTTTCAAGGAAGCGCTTGACGGCAGGAAGTATGGTCATTGTGGAATCCGTGCTGTTATTGGGGCGGCGAGGGCGAGGTCAGATGCTCTGATAAAGGGCTAGGACGTTGCCGGCCGGATCGGCGACATAGGCGACGATCTCATGCTCGCGCGTCTTGATTTCGCGGACGATCCTGCCGCCGGCTCCGGTGGCATGAGCAACCGCCTCCTCGACATTCTGCACCTTGACGGAAAGAACGATGCCGTTGCCGGTTGCCTCGGCGCCGGCGGCCAGATTGACCGCCCCACCCTGACCCTGGATGACCGACCAGCGATCTCCATCCTGGAACTTGGGCGCCCCCAGGATCGCCGTATAGAATGGCAGCAGGTCACCCATCTGGGCGCAATCAAGGATTACGCCTTTGAACGTTCCTATTCCCTGGCTCATGGTCTTCTCCGAATGAGTTGTCATGCTGTTTCGTGGCCTGGTCAGCACCAGGGTGCGACGGTTTCGAAAAACGCCGCGACCTGCAGCAGGCGCGCATCGTCGCCATGCTTGCCGATGATCTGGATGGAAACGGGCGCACCGTCGTCACCACAGCCGAAGGGGACGGCGACCGCGGGATTGCCCGCGATATTCCAGAGGGTAATTGCCGGGTAGCGTGGCCCGAGGCCGCTTTGCGCGATGGTGTCCGGCTGCAACGGGGCTTCCGAACAGCAGGGCGTGATCAGGAAATCAAAGGGCGTGAACCATTCGATCATGCGTTCGCGGTAGCGCTCGCCCTGATCCAGCACCTTGCGGTACTGCCACGCCTTGGCGCTGCGTCCGGCATCGTAAAGCGGGTAGGCGTATTCCGTGAGGTTGCCGCTGTGCAATTCCCAAAAATTCGGGCACAGCATTTCAGCCGCGCCATAGTGGTCGCCGCTGAATGGCGGCTGCCCGTCGTCGAGCTGAGTGCCGACATCGAGGACAGGAAGCGCCGGAGCATGCTCAATGCCGACATCATGCTCGCGCAACAGTTCGACGGCCCGGGCGACGGCGCGGCCATAGTCGGGGCCAAGCCCGGCATCCTGTGCGGCGAAGACGAAGCGGGCATTGCGCATCAGCGCGAAAGTCGATGCCTCGTCATCCAATGCGGGCGCAAATCCAGCATCGCCGGCGAGGACCGCCATCGAGACCATCGCATCGCGCACCGACCGGCTGATAACGCCGATATGGGAACGGGTCGGGGAAGCGCGCCAACGCTGCCGGAAGGGAATCGTGCCGAAGGTCGGCTTGATCCCGAACACGCCGCAAAACGCGGCCGGAATGCGGATCGAGCCGGCCGAATCCGTGCCTATCGAAAAAGGCACAAGTCCGGCAGCGACTGAGGCAGAAGAGCCTCCGCTGGAACCGCCTGCGGTGCGTTTCAAATCTTTCGGATTACGGGTCGCTTCACCAAGCCGGTTGATGCAGAACGTCGACAGGGCGAACTCCGACGTGTTGGCCTTGCCCACGACGACCGCTCCGCTGGCGCGCAACGTCGCTCCGACATGCGAATCCGGCGCCATGTTGTCCTTGAACGCGAGCGAGCCATAAGTCGTCGGCATGCCGGCATATTCGATGGTATCCTTGACCGTCGTCGGCACGCCGCATAGCGGCTTGACGGGATCCCCCAGCCGCCAACCCATCCAGTAGCGCTCTGCGGCCGTTGCAGCGGCAAGGCTTCCTTCCCGGTCAATCGCCAACATAGAATGGATCTGCGGCTCCACCTCGTCCAGGCGGTTGAGCAGGTCGTGCACGACCTCGACGGGGGACAGCTTCCGCGCCTGATAAAGACGCACCATCTCTGGCCCTGTCATCTCTGACAAGGCTTTGTTGTTCAACCTGTGCATGGGTCCAGTCTTTATGCGCTGCGCCGCGTCGATTCGACGTAGAGATCCATCAGGGCACCACGCAGGATCTTGCCGCTGGGATTGCGCGGAATGGCGTCGAGGAACAGATACTTCCGCGGCCGCTTGAAGTTTTCCAGCGAACTGCGCCGACAAAACTCATCGAGCTTGGCCTGGGTCAGACCAGCATCGCTTGCGACGATGAAAGCCGTCACCAGTTGGCTCCATTGCGGATCGGGCGTGCCAATGACCGCGGCGTCCGCGACGCCGGGATGGCTGCACAGCACGGTTTCCACTTCCATCGGCTGGATGTTCTCGCCACCGCTGATGAACATGTCGTCGATGCGGCCGAGGAAATAGTGATTGCCGCCGGCGTCCCTCTTGAGAAGATCGCCGGTATAGAACCAGCCGTCCTTGACCTTCTCCGCCGTTTTCCGCTCACCCTCGGCGCCCCAGTAGCGCGAAAAGACGCCGGCATTGTCCATCCGGATAATGAGTTCGCCAGGCTCGCCAATGGCCACCTGTTCCTCGGGACTTCCGGTGGGTTTCACCAGGCGCAGGCGGTGGTCGCCGGTCGGCCGCAAGGTGCCAGGGGCGTTGCCGCGCATGTCGCGGGTCACGAAGGGAATGGAGACTTCCGTGGTGCCATAGACCTCCGAAATGGTCGCTTTCGGGAACTTCTGGAACATCTCGTCGAGGAAGCTCTGCTCCGACGGCGCGCTGCCATAGGCAACATGGGTGACGCTTTCCATCGGGTCCTTGGACGACGCCAAAATCTGCCTTAGCAAAGTCGGCGAGCCGAACAGGAAGGTGATGCCTTCGTCCTTGATGAACTGCGGCGTGTTCGCGTCGACCTTCGACACCGGATAATAGGTGCCATTGACGAAGATCGTCTGCAGGAACACCCAGTGGATGCCGACGGTGTGGTAGAGCGGCGCGGCACCGAAGGTGCGCGCACCGGTATCGAAATGCGGGCCGGCCGTCATGATGTAGGTGACAAGGCGCCCGTAATTGTCGCGATGGGTGAGTGGAACACCTTTCGGTCGCCCGGTGGTGCCCGACGTGTAGACGATCATGCTGAGATCGAGGCGGTCGATTTCACCATGAAGGCGCTCGGAACCGCTCTCCATCAGAGCCTGTAGCGAATGCTCGCCGGGGCGACGACCAGATCCGCTCCGGATAACCGTGACCCCCGGATTCTTTTCGACAACGGCAGCAAGGTCCTCGTCTTCGATGACATCGTCGACGATCAGGATACGGGCTCCGGCGTCGTTGATGACATAGTTGATGGTGTCGGCCTTGAGGCGGAAATTGAACGGCACGGCGACCGCGCCGAACATCTGCGTCGCATATAGAGCCGTGGCAAATTCGATCGAATTGCGCATCGACATGGCGACCCGGTCGCCATGTCCGACACCCATCGCAACCAGCGCATCCGCCAGCTTTGTGACCTGGCATGTCCAATCCTTGTAGGAGATCCGCCGCTGCTGGTCTGCAAGGACAATATGCTCGGGGTTCCGTTCCGCTGCCTGCAGAAGCATGGTTCGTAAGTTCAAAGTCAGTTCCCCCCTTTACACATGTGAGTAAGCTACGAGCCGTTGTCCTGATCAGCTGCTTTTCGAGCGCTGATGCTCAAGGTAGGCCTCGCGCTTCGTGCGCGACTCGTCCGCGCCGAAATAGGACTTCAGGTCTTCCTTGGTCAGCTCCTCGAGCTCGGCGTCGCTCATGAACAGGCATTTGTTGACGGTTCGCTTCAGGGCGCGGAACAGCTCCGGTGGCTTGGAGGCCATGGCGGCGATCCATTCTCCGGCTCGCTCGTCAAGCCTGTCATAGGGTACGATTTCGTGCACCAGCCCGATTTCCAATCCTTTGCGGGCGTCAAAAATATCGCCCGAGAACAAAACGTCCTTAGTGTTGTTCAGACCGATCACGCGCACAAGCTGCTGAATGCCTTTTGCCATAGGCAAAAGCCCATGGTTGATTTCCGGCATGCCGAAACGGGCTGTTTCGGAGGCCACGCAAAAGTCAGCCAGAGCAGCCATTTCCATACCCGAGCCGATGGCGGCGCCATTGACGGCACAGACATAGGGGCACTCCAGATTGCCCAGGGCCGCTTTCAGGCGCGACCCATATTCCACACGCTCCAATCCGCCTTCGCGCGACAGCGTGGCGAACTCCTTGACGTCGCCGCCCGCGGTGAAGAAGCGGGAGCCTGCGCCCCGCAGAACCACGCCGCGCACCTTGGGATCTGTGACAGCGCGCTCAAGCGTCGGCACCAGCTCCCGCAGCAATGCGTTGCTCAGCGCATTTGCCGGCGGACGATCCATGGTCAGCCAAAGAATTCCATCTCTGTTCTCATTGATTAGCATGAATGTCGCTCCAGTCAGGCCGCCGAGATCGTTACTGGTCTTTGAACAGGCGCACGTTGCCCTGCAACTCGAACACTTCGAGCAGGACACCGCCGAAGGTCTTGGGCTTCACCCAGTTGACCAAAACCCGGTCGGCGACATAGCTTGCCGCCCTGGCGCCCGGCACTTCCGCCGGCTCATCCGATACCCATTCCATCCCGATCTCGGCCCAGTCGCGCATCGCTGCAGCCAGGTCGTCTACGCGCACGGCGACGGAGTAGACCCCCTCGCCGCGCTTGGAGATGAATTTCTCGACCGGCCCCGTGCCCTTCCACGGCTCGATGAGCGAAATCGCCGTGTGAGCCAGCGGAAACTCCATGGTGACATCGGTCATCTGGATCGGCGGCTCAGGCCATACAGCCGGGGCCAGTGCGCTGAGGCCTATGGCCTCATAGCGCTGGCGTGCCTGCTCCATTTCCGAGACAGCAACGTTGATGGTCAGAAATTCAGTCACCTTGATCATGGTTATGCCATCGCCTTTTGCTTGGCCGCGATGCGCTCTTCCAGCTTCCGCAGACCTTCTTCGTGCTGCGCACGCAATGCGCGAATTTCGCCCAGCGCATCGTCGGCCGACTTGACGATCGCATGCGGCTCGCGGAAGTGCGGTATGACGTATTTGCCGAAGTTCTCGATCGTGCGCATGATGATGTCGTGCGGAATGGAGTCGATGCGCAGCAGCAGCGTGTCGATGCCCAGATCCTTGTAACGCTGGACCTGACGGATGCACTCGGCCGGATCGCCGACGATGAAGCCTGCGGATTCATTCAGCATGAAGTTGCGGTCGTGGAAATCCACGCCGGTGACGGCGCCCATATAGGCGTAGTCCTTCGACAGCTTCGACAGCATGTCGTAGGCGCCGAGGGCGTTCTTAGCGTATTCGACGGCCGGCTCGACATGCTTTAGCGCCTCGTCCATGGTTTCGAGACAGATGGCCGTGCCGAAGATCATCGCCGCCTTGCCGTAGGTCGGGAACATCTTGTGGTCAGTCGCGTGGAAGGTCTCGTCATAGACCTCCAGGGCGTTCTTCACATATTCGAAGCCCATGAAGCTTGAGGAGGAAATGACGCCGATGCCCTTCTGTCCGGCCTGACGGTGCGTGTCTGGGCTGGTCGCGGCTACCGAGATCGGCGGATGCGGATACTGGATGGGCTTGGGCGTCAGGCTGCGCGGCGGCACGCGATAGTGCTCGCCTTCGAAGTGGAACGGGTCGTTGAGGAAGGCGGTTCGCAGAAGGTCGACGCCTTCCGACCACTGCGCCTTGTTTTCCTCGACGCCGACCTCGAATGCGCGCAGCGCCAGCGTGGTGTTGCCACGGCCCGTGCCCAGCTCGACGCGTCCATTCGACAGGATGTCTTCGGTGGCCAGACGCTCGGCCACGCGCAGCGGATGGTTGAAGTTCTTCGGCATGAGGGTGATGGCGTGGATGAACCGGATGCGGCTCGTCAGCGCCATCATATAGGGGTAGAGCGTTTCCGGAGCCGAGACGGAAATGCCGCCGATCGCAAAGTGCTGTTCCGAGGTGCCGATCAGGTCGAAGCCGGCCTTCTCCGCCAGCAGGAACTCGTCGATGAGTTCCAGATATCGGTGACGATGCGTCGTCCCCGGCTGCGTTTCCGCCTCGCTGATAAACCCAAAGCGCATTTTCGTTCTCCAGTCCGAGCTACCTAATAATCAATTAGTAAGTTACTGAATGGTCATTAAGTGTCAAGGCAAATTTCCATTCAGCAGGTCAAGATTCTTGCGATCGCTGTGCGG
>JAEWHN010000244.1 GCA_023387775.1 Pseudomonadota bacterium
GCACCACCCGCGAGCTTATAGCCTTGAGCTGCAAGGACTCGTCGCGGCGCGGCGCGACCAGATCGAGCACGAGGCCGCGCGCGAGCGGATGGCCCTCGGCAATCAGGGCATCCAGCGCAAGCGTGACCTCGCGAGCGTAGCGCGCCACCCCGTTGGGGTTCAGGGTCACGAAGTCGCCGTTGATCGTCCAGCAGCGCTTGCGGTGTGCTGTGGTTGCTTCCTGCGCTGCTGCCGGTCCCGACATGGGATGCTCCGGTCCGGCATCGCGAAGCAGCGTTTCCATCGCCGGGACGTCGATCGGTCGAATGCCCATTGCAACTCCTCGGAGCAGACCGCTTGCCGGTCCTTGTGTTCGGCGAAAATCCTAGCATTCCGGGCAATGGGGCGGAGCCTCGCCCGTTGGGCGTAGGCGTGTACTGCTTTGGCGTGGCGGACGGAGGCGGGTCCGCAGATCGCCTGTCACAATGGCCGAAATGACCGACTCGACGCCGGGAGGCAGAGTGGGCGCTTGAAGTCGGCAGCAACGGACGACGAGCAAGCGATGGGACGGCACTGGGCCATCAACGGCCGCTTTCTCACACAGCCCGTGACGGGGGTTCAGCGCTATGCGAGCCAGATCGTGCGCGGGCTGGACCGGCTTCTCGCTTCGGGGCGGCACGAGGGCGATCTCGAGGTAGAGCTGCTGGTGCCGCCCGGCACGGACGTTTCCCTGCCGCTGTCGGCCATTGGCGTTCGCAGCATCGGGCGTTTTGGCGGGCATGCCTGGGAACAGACGGTCCTGCCAGCCCATGTCCGGGGCGGCCTGCTCAGCCTCTGCAATACGGGGCCGGTGGCACTCCGCAAGCAGATCGTCTGCATCCACGATGCCAATACCCGCAATTTTCCGCAGAGCTATTCGCCCGCGTTTCGGGCGCTCTACAGGGGCCTGGCGCCCACGCTCGGCCGTGTTGCCGAAAGGGTTTCGACCGTGTCGCACTATTCCGCTCAGGAATTGCAGCGGCACGGCATATGCCGGCTCGACAAGATCTTCGTGGCGCCAAACGGGCATGAACATGCACTGCAGTGGAAGCCCGAGCATTCGCCGGCAACCCGGATGCTGGCCGGCCGGAACACCATTGTCGTGATGGGCAGTTCTGCGCCGCACAAGAACCTGGAACTGATCGTCGGCATGGCGGACGAACTCGCTGCCTGCGGCTTCGAGGTCGCCATCGCCGGCATGGCCGATCCGCGCGTGTTCAACGGCTCCGTGGCACGCAAGGCCCCGAACCTTCACTGGCTGGGCCGGCTTTCGGACGAGGAAATCGCAGCGCTGCTGCAGGATTGCCTTTGTCTTGCATTCCCCTCCTTTGAGGAAGGTTTCGGCTTGCCCCCGCTGGAGGCGATGGCGATGGGCTGTCCCGTCGTGGTTTCCGACAGGGCCAGCCTTCCGGAAATCTGCTCGGACGCGGCCCTATATGCCGCGCCGGATAATGTTGATGCGTGGCTTGCGCAGTTCATTCGCCTCCGCGCTTCGCCCGCATTGCGCTCGGCCATGATCGCGACCGGCCGAACAAGGGCTTCCCGCTACAGCTGGCGGGCTTCGGCCGACATCTACCTGGAGGCGATGGCGCGATCGGATGGCGTAGTGCGGGAACGGGCCGGCAGGGCACTCGAAGCGGTTAGATGATCGCGTGGGCGGCCTGCACCCGCCGCACGGCATCCAGTATTTCGCGGTCGAAACGCTCTTCCGAGAACCGCATGGCGTTCTCCCGGCAGGCAAGCGGGGCGATAGCCGCCTGGTTTGCCTCGAAATGATCCACGGCATCCTTGAGGGCCTCGGGCGTTTGCCGGTCGAAGAGAAGCCCCGTCGGGCGGGCGGCGACGCCGAGCTGCCGCACTATATCGGCAGCGCCTCCGCGGCCGAAGGCAATCAGCGGCGTGCCGCAGGCTTGCGCCTCCGCCAGCGCAATGCCGAAATCCTCGCAACCAGCAAAGACCATCGCTTTCGCTCGCGCCACAGTCTCCACATAGTCCTTGCGGGGAAGGTAGCCGGCGAAGGTTACGTTTGGCCCCGCGAGCGCGCGCAGCCGTGACGACTGCTGGCCTTCGCCCACCACCACCAGACGCCGCGACGGCATCTGGTTGAAGGCCTGGATGACAAGGTCGGTTCGCTTGTAGGGCGCGAGGAAGGAGGCGGAGACATAATAGTCGTCCTTTTCCTCGACGCAGCGCAGTTCACCCACCGGCACCGGTGGAAACACCACCTGCGCGTCGCGGCCGTAGATGCGCTTGATCCTCGCCCGGACGTAATTCGAATTCGCCAGCATCAGGTCGGGGCCATGCGCCGTGCGCGTGTCCCACATCCTCAGCTGATGAATGAAGTAGCGGTACAGAAGGCCCTTCGGCCCGAAGCCGAGGCGCCCCTGTTCCAGATAGGAGAATTGCTCGTCCCAGGCGTAGCGCACGGGGCTGTGAACATAGCAGAGATGCGGCTGATCGGGCCGGGTGATGACACCGCGCGCGAATGCCGCCGAAGAGGATATGACCGCGTCATAGCCGGTCACGTCGAACTGCTCGACCAGGAACGGGCACAGGAAGAACAGCGAACGATAGTATCTTTGCACCATCGGCAGGCTGTTGGCTGCCGAGGTGTGAAACTCGACGCCGCGGAAATGTTCCTGCTTCACCTCGGCAGGCAGGAAGTCGAACAGGGTGAACACTTCCGCATTCTCGAACTGCCCACAGATCCGCGCCAGCACACGCTCACCGCCGCGGAAGGTGGGGCACCAGTCATGGACGACGGCTATCCTGCTGCTGCGGTCGGCGTGCTCGGCCTGCCGTGCTTGCGGCACGTCACCGATCTCGTGAACTGTACCGATCACGGCGGGATTTGCATGACGCATGATGGGTCCTGGTTGCGGCAGCGACGTGTCGAACGTGCCAGACAGTCTCTGTTTGCGCTCATCGTGCTTGCAAGCCCTCCTAAGGGCGGCGGCACCGGTGCCGCGAGCGGTCGCCTAAGCTTATGGGTGACGGGGCTACCCCGATGGAACAATGGCCAAAAGCGTGCGTGGCCGGGGAAACGACCGCCCCTTGCGCTTGCTGTAGCATGCCCGCCAGCGCTCCAGAGTAAGGGGCTGTGCGACGAGGCGGGCGCGTGCAGAAACTCGCGGTCATCATTCCCACGCTCGGTCGCAGCGGACAGGTCGCCCGTCTGCTCGACTATCTGGGACAACAGCAGCGGCTTCCCGATGAGGCGATCGTGGCAGCCCCCGACGCCACGCATGTCGAGCTACCGGACAAATGCCGCTTCCCTGTTTCGCTGGCACTCGGGAAGAGGGGCCTGACCGCGCAGCGCAACCGCGCGCTGGAAGCCGCCTTGGACCGGTTCGATATCGTGACCTTCTTCGATGACGATTTTGTTCCCGCCGACGACTATCTTCGCCGCATCGAACACGCCTTCGCGCGCAACGTCGACTGGGCGGTTGTGATGGGGCGCGTGGTGGGCGACGGCGCCACCAATGCCGGACTTACGTGGCAGGATGCCGAAGCAGCACTCTCTGCCTCGGCGGTCGGGAGCTATCCGGGTCCGGAGGTCGTCGATCATGTCGGCGCCTATGGCTGCAACATGTCGATCCGCACCCGTTTTGTCGGCGATCTTCGCTTCGACGAGCGGCTGGTGCTCTATGGCTGGCAAGAGGACATAGATTTTACAAGTCAGCTGCGGGCGCGCGGCCGTGTCGTGTGCGTCTCCGGTATCCGAGGCGTCCATCTGGGGCTCAAGTCGGGACGGGTGAGTGGCGAGCGGCTCGGCTATTCGCAGGTTGCCAACCCGGTCTACCTGATCCGCAAGGGGACCGTTCCGGCCGGGTTCGCACTTGCGCTGATGGGACGCAACATCGCCGCCAATCTCGTGCGCAGTCTTTGGCCCGAACCCTATGTCGACCGGCGCGGCCGGCTGCGCGGCAACCTGCTGGCGATCGCCCACCTGCTGAAGGGGCGGGTGGAGCCGGAATACGTTCTTGAAATCCAGAGTGGGTAGACGAAATGACGAGCAAGTCGCAGCCTTCGATCCGGCTCTCCCGGAGCTTTGCAGGCCATATCCATGCGTTTCGGTATGGCGCCCTGGCGGGCGCATTGTTGCTGGCCTCTGCCGCAGCCAACCTGCGCAGCGCGACGGCCGGAGAATATCTTCTCGGCCCGCAGGACAAGCTGCGCCTCAAGATCTACGAATGGCGGGCGTCGCGGGATGTCATCTTCGAATGGACCGCGCTCAACGACCAGTTTGTGGTCGGGGCAAATGGCTCCCTGTTCCTTCCGTTCATCGGCGAAGTGCGGGCCGAAGGTGTAGCCCCTGGCGACCTCGCCAGGCAGATCGGCGAACGCTTGATGCGGCACATGGGGCTGGGGCGGCAGCCGGACGTGGCGGTGGAGGTGGTCCAGTTTCGCCCCTTCTATATTGTCGGCCACGTCACGCAGTCGGGCGAATTTCCCTACCGGCCGGGAATGACAGTGCTGCAGGCTGTTGGAATCGCCGGCGGGCTGAGGACGCGAGAGGAAAACATCGCCAGGCTCGAGCGCGAGGTGATCGCCGGCCGCGGCGAGGTCAGTCTGCTCGCCCTCACCAATATCAGCCTCCGGGTTCGCAAGGCGCGGCTCGAGGCCGAAGCCAAGGGGGAGGACAGCATCACCTTCGCGCCTGCTCTGAGCGATCGGAGCGCCGACGGCACCGTAAAGCTGATGATGGAGCAGGAGCAGGCCATCTTCAAGGCACGCCGCCAGGGGCGGGATACGCAGCTGCGGTCTCTGGCGCAGCTGCGGGATTTCCTCGAAAAGGAAATCGTCACGCTCCAGGCGCAGCTGACATTCAGCGACAAGCAGATAGAGCTTGTCCAGAAGGAACTGCGGGGCGTGTCAACGCTGGTCAAGGAAGGGCTGGCAGCCGCTCCGCGCGAAATGCTGCTGGAGCGCACGCTGGCCCAGATTCAGAGCGAGAGGTTGAGCACCGAGACCTCGCTTCTGCGCGCCAGACAGGAAATCAGCCGCACGGAAATATCCGCCCTCGAGCTTCGCAATCATTACGACAACGAGGTGGCCCAGGCATTGCGCGAGACCCAGGGGCTACTCAACGAGATAGCCCGCAAGGGCGACACCGCTGTGCAACTGCTGCATGAATCCGAAATTTCGGCGCCCCGGTTGCTGGCCTCGCGCGCCGCTGCCGCAAGAGCCGAGCCGACCTACACCATCATTCGCAGTTCGGAAGGCGGCGAGACAAGACAGATTGCCGCCACCGAAACCACGGAAGTGGAGCCGGGCGACACGATAAAGGTCGAGATGCCGTTGCCGATGTCGCTGGAGGATGCCGATATCTCACGCAACGGATGGTCGGCGCTTACCTCGTCCGACGAAAACCTGCCCAGAGAACAGTCAGGGACGAACTGAGCGGTCACCTTGCCGGGCATGCCGGCGCGGTGGCGGCAAGGCCTCGTGCCGGCGTTTTGCCGGCCCGCAATCCGCGCGTTTGCGATTGCCTCTTCCCATGAGCCCAGTCGTGGACCCGGCCGGCAGTGGCGCGCCTGCTATCCATTTTGCACAGCTAATCGCGGGGGAGGGGGAAGCCGCCAAAGGCCGGATGTTGTAAAGGTGAGCGAGACAGCAAAGGGAGACTTTCATGCTCCTGGCCGTTTTCGCCCTACTGGCGGCGGGCATCCTTCTGGGACTGTACTACAAGGCGCCGGCCCTGCTGGCTGCCACGGCCCTCGTCGTCATCGGCGCCCTTGCCTGGAACATGTTCAGTCGTGAGAACGCCCCGTCCGGCTGGATGATCGTGGTTCTGGTGCTGGTTCTCCAGGCAGGCTATCTGGCCGGCCTCTGGCTGGGCCTCGCTCTCAGGCGTTCCGCACGCCAGCGTTCGCCGGGCGGTTCCGGGCGCGGCCACGCAAGCTCAGGATGCCCGATCGAACCTCATGACCGCAAAGACGGTGCGTGCCAGAATGACCAGATCGCTCCACAATGACCAGTTGCGGACATATTGGCTGTCGAGCGCGACGCGGAACTCGTAGTCGGCGCTGTCCCTTGCGGTTACCTGCCACAGACCGGTGAGTCCTGGCCGGGCCTGCAGGTAATCTCCCACGTGCTCCCCATAGCGCGCCAGTTCGTCGGCCACCACCGGCCGGGGACCGACGCAGCTCATCTCGCCGCGAAGGATGTTGAACAGCTGCGGCAGTTCATCGATGCTGGATTTCCGCAGCATCTGCCCCAGCACGGTTACGCGCGGGTCGCGCCGGAGCTTTCTGCTGCGTTTCCATTCTTCGGCGGCCTCGGGATTGCGCGCGAGATGTTGGCGAAGCGCTTCATCGGCGTCGGCCACCATGGATCGGAACTTGAAGCACTCGAATTGCTTGCCGCCGAAGCCGATCCGGCTGTGGCGGAACAGCGCCGGCTGCCCCGTCGTCAGCCTGATCAGCAGGACGGCCGCCAGCATGACCGGCGATGCCAGCATCAGCGCTGCCGCGGCGACGATCACATCCAGGACGCGCTTGGACAGCCCACCGAGCGGCTCCTGCGGGCAGATCACCGCCACATCTTCGGGGGAGATACCGTAACCCTCGGCGACCAGGCCGCCGGCGCCGGAACCGACCGTCAGAAGATGATCGTCGAACGGAACGCTGGCGGCCCACCCCATTTCGATGGGGGGCGGCGGGCTGAGCCAGGAAGTGGCCGTATGACGCGAAAAAGGGCCTTTTTCGAAAGCATTCATCGTGGTTGCGCCGGAATGGTTTTTTGTTGTCATCCGCCAGTTTCCCAGCGTCCGGCGCTAGCCAGCAAGAAAGGCAAAGGAGGTAAGAGCCGAGAGCAGGATCGTACCTCTAAGCCTTAGGCATTAGCCGACTTGCCCGCATTGCGAGGTCACGCCCATGGGCCGATTTCCGCCGCATGCGTCGCCCTCGTAGAATCGTAGCTGGCGGGCCCGCTGGCGGAGCGCACGCGCACGTTGGTGAGCAGAACGCCGATGATCGGTGTCTTGCTGGCGTGCATGGATCTGGCCAGTTCGCGCAGCGAATCCATGTGTGTCTTGCCCCATTCCGCGACCAGGATGATCCCGTCCAGCGACAGGCTGTTTGCGCCCCGGCGGGAACCCGATGCGAACGCCCGCTGGTTTGCAATGACGATGTCGTAGGCGTGCACTGCCGGAGGGAGTTGCCACCTCGTGCCCGCTGGCTTGCCGAATTCAGCGGCAAGGCTCGGCATGACGTCGAAGGAAATGTCCGGAGCAACGGAGACCTGCCTGATCGGCCGCTCGGCGGCGAATGCGGCCAAGCCCGTGGGTTCCCTGCCGTGGACGTCGGCATCGAGCACCAGAGTACGCATTCCCCCCACCGAATAAAGTGCTGCCAGATTGGCCACGATGACGCTTGAAGTCCTGCTCTGCGCCGTGGAAGCAACCCCTAGAAGCCTTACCGGATGCGCGGTATCGGCGAGGCTGACAGAATGCTTTATCCTTTTCAGTCCCTGGGTGAAGCGGGATCGAGGAGACCTGATTACCTCCCTGAACTGGGCAGCGCTTTGCTTGCCGCCAAGTGCCGGAAGTTCGATGACGCAGTCCACTCCCAGCTCTTCCCTGATCTGGCGCGGCGTCCTGACGGTCCGGTCAAGCGAATGGCGCCCGAAGGCCAGCATCACCCCCGCCGCCATGCCACCCAGCACACCCAGCAGCAGGGTCAGCTTCGGCCGTGGCGCACTTGGGTAAAGCGGCGGCGTTGCCGGCGTAATGACCCGCGCATCGGCGACCGGATAGGATTGCTGGCTCTCCGAATTCGTATAGGCCTGCAGAAAGCTCTCGTACATTTTCCGGTAGGTGTCTGCGGTGACTTCCAGCTCCTCAAGCGTGGTGCCCGGAACGTAATCCCCGAGGCCCTGCCGATCATCGCGCTGGAATTCGACGCTATAGTCATGCCTGGACCGGAATTCCTGCGCGATCTTCATTGCCGAGTTCATCCGGGTCCGAAGCTCTTGCAGCCGTCGTTCCAGCCACGCGCCGCCTTCTCTCGCAGCTTCCGCCTTGGTCTCGATCTGTTCGCGGACGAACGCGCTGGTAATGGAGTTCGTAACCCTCGACGCGGTGTCGGGATCGAGCGAGGTGAAGGCGAGGCTGATGACATAGGATACGCCGACCCTGCGAACGTCCAGGCCTGCCAGGAACCGGGTCATCGTGAGCCGGTTGCGCTCGAAATCCGTCATTTCGCTCCAGCTGTCCTCGAACGGATCCTGCGTGGAGGCCGTATAGAATCGGCCGATGCCCGTCGCGGAGCCGACAAGGGCAGCGATGTCGAGCAGGCGTTCCCGCAGTGACGGGCTGCTCGAGCGGTTGAATTCGAGCTCTCCCATCAGCTTGAGCTCGTCAATGACCATTGCCGCAATCTTTTCCGATTGCATGACGGCTATCTGGCTTTCGATCCGCGCCGTGTCCAGCGAGAGGTTCACCTCCGAAGGCTGCTGCAGAATGTGGGGAACCCGAGGTTCGATGAGGATCTGCGCTGTTGCGGTGTAGAGGGAAGGCGACGTCACATTGTAAAGCCACGCAAGCAGCAGTCCCGCAGCCACAAAGGTCGAAATGGACCGCCAGTACAGCTTTACGAAATAGATGATGTCGGCAAGGCCTATGAATTCGTGTTCATCCGAGCCGTGTTTGACGACATGCGACCAGCGATCCGTCAAGCGGTCCATTGCGCCTCCAACCCTTGTGCCCGTGTTGACGCTGGCGATCCGCGCACCAGAAACTCCGCCGGTTCCATTTCATCCCTGTTGGATTGGGAAACGTTCGGGCACTGGTGAATGCAAGCACGGCATGTGTCGAACGCCTTCGATTGTTCTGGACGGGCTGCCAAGCCGTGCCGATGATAGGAAATTGCGCAGGCGAGTATGAGCCAGCCTTTTGAATGCCCCTTTGCTCGAAAGGATGACGCCGCCTCACCCGGACGAGTTGGTCTGGGGCCTGCTACTCCGATGCGGTTTCGCTATTGATCGACAGCCGGCGTGCCGATGCGCCGGGAAGATTCAGAACACTCGGCGGCTGGGGCAGCCGGTCACAACAGGATTTCCACCGTGATCGCCGAAATGGCGCAGGGGTCGCGATCGACCTCCAGCGCGCCGTCACCCGACCAATAGGCCAGATGCGGCCGCCGAAAGGGGTAGCGTTTCGGTTCCCCTGAACGGATGGGTTGTCTCGTGTGTGGCAGTTGCCCGAAATGTATCAGTGGCAGCAAACAACGAGACTAACCGCATGTTCATTCGCCCGGCATTCGGTACGGCACTCTTCCTTCTGGCCATGACCTCGGTTGCATCCTCCGACCTCCTGTGGGGCGTCAACGGCCATCCCATCAACGCATATGACGGCGTCCGGATCGGGCTCCAGCTCGACTATCTCAAGGACCTCGGCATGCGCTCCTACCGGGTCAACATCTCCTTTGAGGCGGGCGCGAGCGTGCTGGCGTCTCTCGTGGAGGAGGGAAAAAAGCGGGGTGTCACCATCCTGCCGGTCATTACGCCGGGCGAGATCGACCTGGACAGCCAAAGCCCCGAGGAACTGTACGACAGGGCAAAGAAGCTCGCGGTTTCGCTGGGCTCCCGCTTCAAGAACGACATTCGCGTATGGGAACTCGGGAACGAGATGGAGAACTACGCCATCATCAATCCCTGCGAAACGCGCGATGACGGCACCCAGTATCCTTGCGAATGGGGCCCCGCGGGAGGGGTCTCTCCGATCGATTATTTCGGGCCGCGCTGGCGCAAGGCAAGCGCCGTCCTCAAGGGTCTCTCGGACGGCATGACCGAAGTGGACCCGACCCTGCGCAAGGCGATGGGCACGGCCGGATGGGGTCATCTCGGCGCCTTCGAACGCATGAAGGCTGACGGCATCAAGTGGGACATCTCGGTCTGGCACATGTATGGTGAAGACCCTGAATGGGCCTTCAAGGAACTATCCCGATACGGCCATCCCATCTGGGTAACCGAGTTCAACAATCCCTACGGCAGCCAGCGTGGCGAACAGCAGCAAGCAGAGGGATTACGCCGCGACATGCAGCGCCTTCGGCAGCTGCAGGATAAATATCGGGTCGAAGCGGCCTTCATCTATGAACTTCTCGACGAGACATACTGGGCTCCCAGCTTCGAGGCCGAGATGGGGCTGGTACGGCTGCTGCCGACACGCGAGGGTGGCTGGGCCGCTGGCGAGCCGAAGCCGGCCTATGACACGGTAAGGGAGTTGATCCTCGGACCGCGCCCGCCGCTTTCGCCGCGCCGCGACTGCGACCTTGCCGAAATCGGAGCCACTGCTTCCGGCACGGCGCGGCAGGCTGGCTTCGCCTATTGTCTTCTTCTGGGCCGTAACGCCGATGCGGACGGCATCGAAAAATGGTCGGCCGCGGCCGGCAAGGGCGAGGCCGACTTGCCCGACATGCTGGTGTCGATGTTGCGATCCGAAGAGTTTACCGGTCTTTACCCGGTCTACGCACTGACGGACCGCGCCTATGTCGAATTTCTGTTCCGCCTGCTCCTCGAACGCGAAGCCGATGGCGATGGTCTCGACGCCTACGCCAAGCAGTTAAGTGATGGCTCCATGACGCGGGAAGCCGTGGCGAATGCAATCGCTCGATCCGGCGAATTCCGCACAAGGCACAGTTCGATCTTCGACGATGGCTAGCAGCAAGATGGCGAATAGCCCCGGCTGGGCTTCTTCACGATCTACAGCGCCTAGGCATTGTCAGGGCCGTGCGAGCGCACAACCGACGCAGCGCAACCCGCGAGCGAAGCCTGGCGTCCGGGTTCTGCGATGACGGGGCCGAAATGCCTGAGCTTCAGCCAGTCGGCCAGGCGTAGCGCCAGTGCCACGATCATCAATGTCGGATTGGCGTGCGAGGCGGTGGGGAAAACGGAGCTGCCCGCCACATAGACATTCGCCACCTCATGAAGCCGGCAATTGCGGTCTACCACGCCTTGGGCGGGATCATCGGACATTCTGGTGGTGCCGGTTGGGTGGGCAGTATCCGTGAAAGTTTCCGGTAAGCCCCCTTCCGTGAGCCACGCGGGAGGGTGCGGGGCGCCGAGGCCAATGCGGGCGAGCTCATGTGCAAGGATGCTTGCCAGTTCGGCCACGGTGCGCTTTTCCAGCTCGGAAATCTTCCAGTTCAGGCGCGCAAGGGGTTGTCCAAGCTCGTCACGGCGCTCGGTGAGGGTAATGCGGCTTTCCGGGTCAGGCTGCTGTTCGAGGAGGCAATCGAAAACGAGCCTGTCGATCTTGTGCCTCACATTGCGTCCTTTTACGACGCGCTGGTAAAGACCTTCCGCCAGGTTCACCGGATCGGCTACTGCGCGGCGGATATCCCTCAGGTATCCTTGAGAGCGGCGCGCATAGAGACGCTTGAGCGCGTCCCAAGGGTCGTCTTCGGACCTGTGTTCCGATAGATAGGCGGCGCAATTCAGCAGGCGCTTTTGACGCTGCTGGGTGGCGCTCAGGGCCAGGCCGCGGGAATAGAAATGGGTCCTGTTGCGCTGCCGCAGCTGGAAAAGGCCAAGCCTGGCCTGGATTGCCCGCGCCGATCGCGCATCGTAGTGGCCGAGGCTGATGCGCGGGTGGTCCATAAGGAAGCGCCCTA
>JAEWHN010000382.1 GCA_023387775.1 Pseudomonadota bacterium
GTCGCAGCCTGATGCCGTGAGCGCCAGTTCCAGCGTGTCGGTGACATCCCCGGCCTTCATCGTGGTGCACAGCTTCTAGGCGATGATGTAGCGGGAGAAGTCGTCGAGCACGGTCGACAGGTAGAACCAACCCCAGCCGATCACCTTGAGATAGGTAAAATCGGTCTGCCAGAGCTGGTTCGGCGCCGTCGTCCCGCGATCATGCTTTTTTTGAGAATCCGTAGCTCCAGCGCCTGTTCGGCGACGACCTCCTTGAGATCGCGCCTCCTTGCGCAGCACCTTCACCTCGTCGCTGGTGGCAGCGCGCGCCGTATCGCCGGCAAGCCGCTTCTTGCCGGCTTCCAGGAACTCCTTCGACCAGGTGTAATACAGGCTCTCGGCAATCCCCTCGCGTCGGCACAGCGCGGCGATCGACTCCTCACCGCGCAGGCCCTCCAGCACGATGCGGATCTTCTCCTCGGCCGAATACTGCTTGCGGGTTGCTCGGCGGATGTCCTTGATGACCTGTTCCGCTGGCGCTTTCCCTGTCCGGGATTTCTGTCTCATCTTCGCTCCTTTGGAAGGCTACGATGAACCAGAAATCCTCCGTTCTCAGTTAAGCCAATTTGGTCCCATCAGCGCTGATGTCGGACACGTTAAGGAACCACATCCGGAGAACACTGAGGCGGCGGGATCTGGCGCGTGCGCTGGTGATCTCCCGGTATGAGGAGCTGGAAGAGACGGCGAAACGGTGTTCCCTGCTTCCGAACCACAGCACGTCTCCGCTCGACGCCGATGCGACGGCGGTAATGGATCAAGTCTTCGGCAACTGACCGCCAATGTCGGCTGCAGCCCTCAACCCGGCGCACCTTGAACACAGGCGTGACGGCCAGAGGCAATCCTGTCTTCGCCATGGCAACCTTTCATGCCGAGGGATGGTGATGTTGCCCGTGAGTTCACCTTCGAATCCCGGAGGCTCTGCCTCTACCCGGTCATCTGTCGGCCAAACGCATCCTCCACGTGGGTGAAGAGTATTGCCTCGATGTTGCCCTACCCCTTTTCGAGCGATGCGCCGAGGCGTGTTCGCACGAAACCAGGATGATACCGGGAGATACCAAGCATGAACGCAAGACATCGCCTTCTCAACTTGGCAACCGCTCTGATGGCAGGTTTTGCTGCCTTCACCACGGCTGCAGCCGCGCAATCGACCGATGATCAGGGCTGCTACGCAGCGCCTCGCGACTGCATCGACGGCCAGATCCGCTGGCTGGAAAACGGCAGGACGATGTCCATGCGCATGACCAATACATGCCGCGGTCGCCTCTATGTTCGCTTCTGCAACAAGCTTGCCAATGGTTCCGACGATTGTGGCGCGGCAAGCCTGGCTCCGGGCAGGACGAAGGTCTGGAGCAGCTCGAACGCCGACAAGCGCGGCATCGGCGGCTGGCGTTATGTAGGTTCGTCTCGTCCGAGCAACGATTGGGTGTGCGCGGGCAAATCACCGAGTTTCGACGCTTCGGTCTACTGAGTGCGGGGGACGGGCTCGGTCAAACCCGCGCCTGGCCGGCCAGTTAAAGCGGCAATCGGAGAAAATGCGTGCCTAATTCATCCTTCGCCTTTGCCAAGCATGACAGCGGATTGCGGCGAATTCTCGCCGTCACGCTGCTTGGGCTTCCCCTGATTGTCGCCTCCGGACCGGTGTCGGCGAGCGTGAAGGTCCAGCCTTCCGAGTTCTGGCAGTTTATCGGTACCGATGAAGCGCAAGAGCTGCGCGCCGAGCTCCAGGCTGGGGAGCTGAACGCCACGGTTGCGTTCGTGCGCGAGCAACGCCAGTGGTTCATCACACTGCAGTACCCGGATGGCGACGCTCCGGGCAGCACCGTCAGCCTCAGCGCCACCTATGATGCCGACGCAGCCCGAAACAGGCCGCATCGGGTCGAGCAACTTTCGCTTTCAGCGGAGCCCGACGAGAGCGCGGCCGCACAAGAGCGCCAAGCGCTCAAGCTTGCCCTGCCGCACACCTTCATCATCCACCTGCAGGGCGCCGATCGTCTGGAACTGGATGGCGGCGGCAGGAAGGTGGTGATCCCGCTCCATGGCTCGGCCAAGGCAATCGCCATGATCTACGCCGCACTGGGCGAGGCGCGCGGCACGGAGGGTAGGACGATGACCGACCTCGTCAACAAGCTCGGCTCCGCACCGCCCGCCTCTGCGTCGAAGGAAGAAAAGGCAGACGTGGCCAGCGTCGAAACGGTCGAAACCATAGCTGAGGCAAGCGCTTCGGATGATGCGCCGCCACAAGAGGCTGTTTCAGTGCCAAGTGAATCCATGCCCCGCAATGAATGCGAACTCAGTGACGAGATTCCGGTAGAGGAATTCGGCGAATGTCTGCGGAAGCATGTTGCAGCGCTTGATGATTATTTGAAGAAAACCGGAAAAGAAGTATTCTTCAACAAAGTGGTTATGATCTACAGTGCAGACGATATCGTGCTTCAGGTCTCCAAATACATAAAGCAGAAATATCCTCACAGGCCGAATTTGACTTGCTATGATTTGGATATGCCTCACGACATTTCATACAATAGAGAATCTGCGATCAGATTTGTTAATGAGGAAATGGAATGCCTGCGGGAGCACCGCCTTGGAATCGCTGAGAGGTTTCGCGAAAAATATTATTCAGCGCTGGAGTATATACCCGTCGACTATTACGGAAAGTATCTCGAGGAAAAGCTTTCCGGAATCATAAACGAGGAAGAAGACAGGAACAGCGAATTCGTGAAAGCGCTGGAGCCCCGCTACAGGGAGCATTTCGAGCTCCGGAAGGCGCATGGCTTGATGTAGCCGCGGGAGAATGCTCGAATGAGACAACCCCGGCATTTTCGGCGAGATACCGTTCCTGACACCCGGCAATCAATCCGGCCGAATGAGGCCGCTAGCCAGCCGGACGATATCCGCCTGGCTGCGGGTTCCGGTCTTGGCATAGACCGATTTCAGCTGACTGCGAACCGTTTCGCGGCCCACGCCCGCAGTCTCCGCGATGCGGGTAACGGTGTTGCCCGATACGATGCCCACGAAGACGCGGACTTCTGCCGGCGACAGGCCGTAGAGCTTCGCAAGCTGCGAGGGGTTTGCCAGAAGGGCGGCTGGCTGGGCGCCAAGCAGCACCGCAACCATCGGCCCGGCGAAAAACTCCGTGGCCCGATTGCCACCCACCCGAATGAGACGGACCCCGGGGCGGGGGTCGGTGTATACGCGCTCGTCCTGATGCCGAGATCCGCGTTCAAGCATAGCTTGCAAAATGGACTGCATCTCGGAACTCTTGAAGCGGACGTTTCCCAGCGGGCCAACGCCGATCATCTCACCCGAAGCAAGCGCCCGTTCGGCAATCGCCGAGGCCTTCACGATGCGAAGACGCTCGTCGACGAGAAGAAAACCCAGATTGGCGGCGTTGCCGATTCCCTCGCCCAGCGCGAGCGCGGTAGCCTGAAACGCGTTCGAGCGATAGTAGCGGAATGCGCGGTTGAGGCTGGGTGCTATGCGCGTGAACATCTCGGCACGCTCAAGATTGCGATCCGTGTCCTGATCGCCAGTCAGCGTGCTCAAGACGAAATAGCAGCGCTCGTCCTTGAACATTGTCAGCCCGATTCCAGTCTCCAGGCCGTTGGGGCGGACATAGTCGTTGTAATATTCGCTACCATTGAACGCATCTCGTGTAACGATTTGCTCGCCGATGATACCTTTACCTACTGGTGTGGCGGCGACCTTTCTCATCCAAGGGTTGAGCCTGCTGTAGTAGCTTTCGTAGGCCGAGAGAGCCGTTTCGCGGCCTTCCGTTCCCGAAACATAGGCCACCGCACCGCCATTTGCTGCCGCGTCGTGAAAGAAGAGCGTGGAAAGTGCTTCCGACGCAACCCCGTTAAGACGGTCTACAAAACTCTGCCACGTGGTTTCGCCCAGCAAAGCCGCATGGATAGTCTCGATCAGATCGTCCGTAAGCGATTCCTCTTCCGTCAAGCCCTACCCCTTGCCAGCACATCCCGATCGTGGGCTGGCCAAGCCACGACACTTTCCACGATCGGACACGTCAGGGTTGAAAATCGAGCAACCCATTTACCTCCCATTTGAAAGGGATAATTGTGAAGGTTCAAGCCATTTTGATCATTTTGTCGTCACTCGCCATTTCCGGTTGCGAAACCACCGGTGACGGCGTGCTTACCCACACCTCCTACGCTATGACGGCCCAGGATCGGGCTGTCGTCCAGTCGACGCTTCAATCGAAGCTGAAGGCTCCCGGCCTTGTGGTGGAGCATCTCCAGGCCAGCGAGCATCTGGATAGCGGCGCGATCACCGTGTGTGGCTACGTTTCGGGAACCACCCCTTCCGGAGGACGCACGAAACCAGCCGTCTTTGGCGGCACCTTCGCAACGAACAGCCGCACGAGCTTTGGTCTCTTCGGCGGCGGTGGCAGCGGCCAGGACGCCGGCCGAGCGGCTGCGGTCAGGGGAATTTGCATGGCCAACGGCATCAGTATCTAAGGTTGCTTGCCATGTCCGGCCGCCTGTTTTTCTGCGCCGTGGTTCTGCTCTGCGCCTTGCTTCCGGCGCAGGCGGCTGAGCATCGATCCTATGCCAGCCAGCATCCTCACGACCTGTTGCAACGGAGTCTCAAAACGCCGAGCGCAATTGAACGGGCCATCATCCGGGGCCATCTGGCGAGCGCCTTTCCGGATGCGGCGGAGGGGTTGTTTTCCGCAGCCTGGCTGGCGGGCGTGGACGGTCGAACAGAGGAGCAGATCCGTCTTTACGGGGCCGCGATCGAGGCGGACCCCGAACTGACCGTGGCCTACATCAATCTCGCGCTTGCCCAGGAACAGGCAGGGCGACTGCAGGAGGCAAAGGCCATTTACGACAAGGCCCTGACGACTGCACCGCTGGACGCCGACCTGATCCGCAACGGCTTCTTCCTGAGGAAGGAAAAGCTGAAGGACGCGAGCGACGCGGAGCGCTTTCTCGTTCGCTGGGAGGCCGAAATCGGCAGCCTCGAATATGTCTTCGACTTCGTGCGCGGCCTTGATGCCGAGGCATCCGGCCGCTACCGCCAAGCCGAAACTTTCTATCAAGACGCGATCGGAAAAGATGCGCCTTTCGAAGTCTACGAGAAACTCGCTGCCCTGCGGCTGAACAGACTTTCGGGCGAGACCATGCCGAAGGGCGAGCGGCTTGCCTATGTCGCGCAGGTGATGGAACCGCTGATGAGCGAAGACGGCGTCGCCGCGGCCTATCTCTTCATCGGGCGATCGCTTCGCGATACTCTGGGCGCGGGGCGTTCCGCAGTCGAATATCTGGCAGCCGCTTTCGACCGTTATCCCACCGCCGAAGCCGCGGAGGAAGTATTCGCGCAGATGGCGCTTTACGATTTCGAGGCAGGTCGGCTCTTCCTCGAAAGGGCCCAAGGCGCGCTGCCGGACAACTACGGCCTGATTAACAGCCTTGCCTGGCTGAACTACCATTTCCTGGCCGATCCCGACCGGGCCGCAGCATTGTCGATGCAGGCGCTCGAACTGGCTCCGCATGACGAGGGGCGGATGGCCGCGATACTCTCGCGCGGAACGGCCTACGAGTATTATGGTCGGCATGACGAAGCCCTTGCCTTCTACCGGGAGAAGACGACCCTTCCCTGGACGGAGAGGCATTGGCTGCGCCTGACGATGGCTATGGCGGAAAATCGGATCGCCGCACAGGAGTTCGCGCAGGCCAAGGCGTATCTCGACGCGGTTCGATCCGGCGCCAGCGCAAATGCGGAATGGCTTTCGCGCAAGGCGGCTCTTGTCGACAAAGCCCTGGCGCTCGAAGCATCGAAGTCTGCCGGCGAACCATTCCTTTCCACCTGGCGCGAGCGCTTCAAGGAAGCTGGTCAACCCGGCGTGCGTTTCGCCCTCAATTCCGACGTCATTCCGGCGCGTTCGCATGCGCTGCTCGACACTCTAGCGGCGATGCTGAAAGCGCCCGGAAACGAGAATGCCGTGCTTTCCATCGAAGGCCATACGGACGCGTCAGGAAACGTCGACCACAACGACGGCTTGTCGCTGCGGCGCGCGCGGGCCGTGCGCAATTATCTTGGCGCAAAGCATGGGATCGAGGCGCCGAGATTGCAGGTGGTGGGTTACGGGTCGCGCTACCCTGTCGCGACAAACGGCAACAGGGGCGGCCGGATGCAGAACCGCCGGGTAGACATGATGCCCTCGGAGACTGACGGCGCCGCAGAAACTGCCGCGGCACGGCCGGCCGCCGGAAAAGGAAGCGCGTTCTCCCCCGACGGACGCCATGCCGTCTTCGGCCAGCACCCGCCGCAATTGTGGGATCTGCGCGCCAATGCGAAGCGGCATGATCTTTATCGCGGGCGCAGCCATCGCTTCTCGCCTGACGGACGATATGTTTCAGCGATCTCGAGCTTCCGGGAGGAGGTCGGCGGAACCACCGAGGCAGTGTATGTCCACGATGTGTTCAGCGGACGAGTAGTCGCCCAACTGTACGAAACGCTGGAGGTCGTCGACGTCGTCTGGCGGCCGGATAGCACAGCTATCGCCTATTCCACCGCCGACGGCTTCTTGAAGCTCTACGACATCGCTGCACGGAAACATGCCGCGGTCACCCGCATGGGCCATGTACGGATTGGCGGACCGCTGGCCTGGCTGCCTGACGGGAAAGCGATCGCGAGCGGTCAGCATCGCATGGGCGAGATCGTACTCTGGAGCCCGGACGACCTCGCCCAGATGAGAAGGCTGGAGGGCGTGAACTGGCCGCACCCCATCGGCGCCAGCCCTGATGGCCGTCATCTTGTGGCTTTCGACAATCGCCACCGCCTGAGCGTCTGGAACACCAAAGACTGGTCCGGTCCGCGACAGGCGAAGTCGCCGATGATCCCGCTGCAGCTTGAATTCCACCCCGATCGTCCTTGGGTCGTCTTCAACGCAAGATTCGAAGCCAGCGACATATCGATCGCGGTGATGGATTTTCTGCGGCTTTCGAAGGTGGCCCAATGGTCGGATGCAGGCACCTACGCGATCGGGCTGTCCCCAACGGGCGAAACGCTGCTGGCGGCGAAAGACCAACGTCTGCTGGCCCTCGACACGGCCTCGCTCATGGCGGATGGATCCGATCCCATCCCGGAAGTTGCACCGCCCACCCTGGAACGATGATCCGGCTTCAGGGCGGGGGATATCGCAACCGCGTTCGTTTGCTGAGCTTTCGTTTACGGAGTTTGCGGCGTCACACTGCTGATCCAACCGTCGTTTCCAATCTGTCCCGCGTCGCTGCGATCTTTCAGTCGGACTGCCTTGCGGCAAGGCCTTCGCGTGGGTTGACCATCGGCCTCGCCTTGCGCAGGGCGCCGCGTATCTGGAGCTTGATCAACTCTACGAATTCCTCTTCATGAACGAAGGGTGTGCGCCGAGACCTACCAGATAGAGGGTCCTGACGAACTGGCCGCCTGTGATGCGACGGCGCGTGATCTCGCCACGCTGGAGTTCCTCGATGACACCGCCGAAGGGCATGACGCTGACCGCCGCCATCTAACCAGGCATTCAGGTTGCCTTTGCGATGGCAGTTTTGGGAGATCACCGATCGCGTCCGAGCGACTGAAATGAAGGCGCGACCTGACGCCCGCTATCCAAGCCTCGCCGTCCATAAGCCGTCAGGCAGGAGTCCACCCCAACATGGACGGGACAGCAAGGGTCTTCCGCGCGTCGAAACCGTCATCCGCGCATTTTAGGATGACCGCCCAACGTCAGATTTCCGTCCGCTCTGCCAAGCGAGCGTGGCCCCAGTTCGCTCAGAGCGGCTACGGCATCCGAAATCTTGCTGACAGCTTCGGCATCCCATTTCGGCATCATGACGCTGTGGAGGATGCACGAACGGCGGGATTGATTTTGCTTCGCGCCATAGAACAGTCAGGCCAAGACCTCGACCAATGGCTCTCTCGCGTAAAACTTGGCCTTTCAGGGCATCCGAAAGGTAGAGAAAGGCGCGAAGGCGACGGCGACGGTCCGTTGCTCGGTGAGACGGTCGTGTTCACTGGGAGCTTGTCGATACCCCGCCGCGAAGCTGCTGATCTCGCTCACATGGCGGGCGGTGCCGTCGAACCAGGCGTTACCAAAGCCACCACTGTCCTAGTTGTCGGCGATCAGGATCTTCTCAGGACGGGCGGCAAGCCCAAGAGTTCGAAGCACCTGAAGGCAGAGGATTTGGCAGCTAAAGGGCAGCCGATACGATTCCTTGCTGAAACGGATTTCATGGCCCTTGTTGCCGAGTAACTTGGCGATGGCTTTCGCAGCCGGACGCTAGCGCCGCCGCCATTCTCCGGAAAGAACTCGACGCTAGCGGCCTCAAGCCGCGCGGCAAACGGCGCCGACGTTGAAAGCCATGCCTATACCCGGGCCGTCGCTGTCTTCCGGGGACAATGTGTCCGATCCGCTGCCGCCACGCCTGGCATTGCCATACAAATGGATGGCGGGTTTTGAGCATCGCATACCCGACCGTGAACGACCGAAATGGGCGCAAAGCGGTCACCATGAGGCTCGCCTGATGTGAGTCGCGCTTTAGCGCCAGCCGCCCTTTCGACGAATGCGCAAGCAGATTTTGCAAGGTGAACGGCCAGTCTTGCGCTTTCCGGAGCCTTAGCCTGCGTCTCAGGCGATAGCGTCGCTGAATCCTTGTAAGCAGCCAAGTCGGCAAGGATTGCGTTGCCGCGCTCTTGACAGCCAGGGACGCCCGATTCCATTTTCGTGACGCACAATAATCGCGAGCACGCCATGACCGAGGACAAGCCCAAACGGAAACGAGGCCGCCCGCTTAAGAGCGACGCTCCAATGTCTCCAGCCGAACGCCAGCGTCGGCGTCGCCTCCGGCTGATTGAGGCCGCACGGCTTGGAACCTTGGTGCACATCTATGCCGATCGGATGGCGGATCGGCTCGATATGGCGGAGGGCCAAATCCAGGAGTTGCGGAGCGCCCTGCGAGAGAAAGACCGCCCAGCTTACCCCGGCCTGGTGTTGAAGATCGATTTCTCGATCAAAGTACTCAGGAACAATCTGACGTTACTGCAACAGACGCTACCGCCCAGACAACGCGCGTCATGATCGCCGAGGACACGCCTGCCGTCCGCTTGGCGGCGGCCACGGTGACCAGACGTGCGGTTTGCGCGAAGGCGCGGGTCAACCGATGCTGGCTGTATCCTCGCCCGTCGAACCAGCGAGGTCATGCCGATCACCAGTAGCCGGCGCAGGTGCCGGTCATCCACCCCATCTGCTCAGGCACCGAGAGTGGGACAGCTGCCATTGTCGCGAGGCACTTACAATGCCTGCTTCCGGTCCCAGTATTGACTAATCACTGCCTCTTTGGGTGCAGATGGAGGTGGCGAACTCTCATCCGGAAAGCCAAGGATGGCGGAAAGCTGCCGTTTCGCTTGCGGCTCTGCTGTCGCCAGCAGTGAGCGCCAGGTCCTGTTATCGCATTTGGAATGCACGGTCAGTTCATGCCGGCGCTTTTCCAAACACCAGCGCCGCATTGACACCGCCAAAGCCGAAGGAATTGGACAGCACATGGTCAAGCGCTTTTGGTTTGGCGACATTGGGCACCAGATCGAAGATGTCGGCCTCCTTCACTGGATCGTCCAGGTTGATCGTGGGCGGCAGCATGTTCTCGCGCAGCGCCTTGATCGAGATAATCGCCTCGAGCGCGCCGGCCGCGCCAAGCAGGTGGCCCGTGGCAGATTTGGTTGACGAGATCGCCAGATCCTTGCCGCGGCCGGCAAAGACTGCAGCAATGCCGGCGATCTCTGCCGCGTCGCCGACAGCGGTTGATGTCGCATGGGCATTGATGTAGCCCACCTGGCTCTGCTCAATGCCAGCCATACTCAAGGCATTGCGCATGGCGACCTGGGCACCGGCGCCATCCGGCGCGCCGGCCGTAAGGTGATAGGCGTCCGCCGATGTGCCGTAGCCGGAAACAACGGCCAGCGGCACGGCGCCGCGCGCATGGGCATGGCTGAGCTTTTCGATGACCAGCACGGCCGCGCCTTCGGCAAGCACGAACCCATCATGGCCGGTGTCAAACGGGCGGGAAGCCTTGTGCGGAGCATCGGCATAGCTGGAGCTAAGGGCACGCGAGGCGCCGAATCCGCCGATGGAGATTGGGTCGACCGATCCTTCGGCGCCACCAACCACGGCCACCTTGGCCTCGCCGGTCATGATCAGGCGCATGCCGTCCCCGATCGCCTGGGCAGACGCCGCGCAAGCGGTGACGGGTGTGCCAATCGGACCGCGGAACCCGTGCAGGATCGACAACCAACCTGCCGCCAAATTGGCGAGGAAAGAGGGCACTGTAAAAGGTGACAGGCGACGCGGTCCCTTGGCCTGGATGACCTCAACGGCCTTCGCCATCACCGGGGATCCCCCCACGCCGGAGCCGATGATAGTGGCCGTAGCCGCCTGATCTTCAGGTGCCGCAGGGTGCCATGCTGCTTGGTTGAGCGCTTCGCTGGCAGCGCCGATGGCATATTGGATAAAGAGATCCATCTTCTTGATCTCTTTTCCGTCAATGAAGTCAGCGGGATCAAAGCCATTTGGATCAGCCGGCTTTCTTGGCACCAGCCCCGCAATGTGGCTGACGAAGTCGGCCGTGTCGAACCGGTCATTGCGCACGATGCCGCTGCGGCCGTTGACAAGACCGCTCCAGAGCGCATCGACGCCCACGCCAAGCGGGCTAATCGCACCCATGCCGGTAACAACGATGGGATCGACGGGATCAGGCTTAAGCATGGCTTCTCCTACAGTGTATATGCACGGAATTGGTGGAGGTTGTGCCGCAAGGGTGCGGATCAAAGGCGAGCGAGCTGTCGCAGGCCGGCCAACATGGTTTCGAAATCCGGAGCCTTTAGCGTGGCACGCAATTCGGCCTGGGCCTTGCGCCACTCGGGTCGCGCCTCCTCGATCACCTTTCGGCCTGCCGGCGTGACCGCCCCGATGCGCCCGTTGCCGCGTGCAGCCGGTGTTGTCGAGACCAGTCCCTTGCGCTCGAGCAAGGCGAGATTGCGCGACAGCGTCGTGCGATCCATGGCAATAGCCTCCGCCATCTCGGTCATCGAGCGGCCGGGATGCTTCTGCAGCGAGCCAAGTATGGAGAACTGCGCGGCGGTGATCCCGAAAACCCTCAACTTGCGATCTGCACGACGCGTGATCGCGCGGGCCGCCATGCGGGTGTTCAGAACCATGCAGAGATCAAAGTTGTCGTCGGTCATGCGCCATCAGGTAACCGTGTATATGCACGATGTCAACGGCAGGCATCTCCGCCGCATCGCGGTCGAAGGTCATCCCAGATCGGCATAAGCGAGGCGATTGCGACCCTCTAGGCCACGGCGCAAGCGCGTACTCTTTGCTCGAAAAAAAGCCCGTCGCCTCGGGTGAGACGACGGGCCGATGAGTAAGGGTGTGGTGCAGTAACGTCCCGACCGCCCGATTGTTCCAGAGTTGCGAAAGGATGGGCCCGGCGCGATGCCGGACGTGTGCCTTCACCTGCGAGGGTTTAGGAAGGTTCAGGTCACTCTTTGCCCTGCTCATAGTCATATCAGCAGGCTTTCCCTCGCTGCCTTCATTCATGAGGGCCGTTTCGAGGTGGCCTAACGAGATCGCATTGCGGTGCTGCCCAGGACCACTGTGGCCATAGTGAACAGGACCACGGCGGCGCCAAGGAACAGCCCGCCATAACCAAAGCCTGAAACTGCCGGCGTGCTGAGCAAGGGCGAGCAGAACTGCCCGATGAACACCGAGGCCGTCAGGATGCCGCCCGCCAACCCCCGGCGATGTGGCGGCGCAAGATGGAGCGTCAGGGCCACAAAGGTGGGGGAGACCAGGGCATAGCCTGCGCCGATCGATGCGGCGCCGGCGAAGGTCAGGAACATCGCCGGCGACAGGACCAGCAGGAGAAACCCGGCCGCCATCGCGGCATAGCCACACGCAAAGACGCCGGCATAACCGATAGCGCGCTGGATGCGCGTGTAGAGCAGCGCCAGGCAGCCGCCGGTCAGCATCAGCGCGCCTAGGGTCATGCCCGTCAACGTGGCGCTGTGATGGCCCTGGGCATCCAGGAAGAACGGCAGCTGCGTCGGCATGATGAAGAAAAACAGGTTCGTCATCGACTGAAGGACCACCAGCCCGAGAAACGGCAGACGCCAACGCCCCTGCGCCCCGGTCAAGGTCTCCTGGCCGGATTGCTGCTTGGGTGAGGAGCGGCGCGGCTCAATGATTGCCATCCACGTCAGCGGCAGCACCACAGCCGCCAGTCCGTAGACGCCGAAAGCCAGGCGCGGCGAGATCGCCGCAACCGAGCCGGCCAGCAGGATGAACACCAGACCACCAAAGTTTCGCGCCGAAATCTGCAGCCCGGTCAGCGCACTCCTTGCCTCGCCAGTGAAATAGTCGCCGATCAGGGCGGTTTGCGCCGTCATGATGAATGCAACCGCCACGCCCAGGATGATGCGGCTCATGAAGATCGTCGGGAGATCCGGCAGGTACAGGCCGGCGCTTCCCGAAACCACGAACAGCATGATGCCGGTGAGCAGCAGGGATCGACGCCCAAATCGGTCGACGGCCAGACCTGTGAGCGGCGCCAGCAGCGCAATGCTCAACGATGGTGCGGGCACCAGCAGCCGCGTCAGCATGGCCGCGTGAGGATCGTCTGCAAACAGGCGCTGCAGTCCTGGCAGTGCCGGACTGATTGTTGCATTTGCCATGACCGTCAGTGTCGCTGCCATCAGAAGCGCCACCGCCCGGCTGTCCCGCCAGATCGTTGTTTCCGCCATATTCGCTACACTTGCCATCATCTTCCCTCTTGCTGAAAACGCCTTTGTGAGAGAGGCTACGACTTCAAGCCAACTTGAGGTCAAGCATGAAAATGATGGATATTGGCGAGGTCGCGGAGCGCTCCGGAGTTGCCCCTTCGACGCTGCGTTATTACGAGGAGCTCGGCTTGATCCGGCCCGTTGGCAGGCGTGGATTGCGCCGGCAGTTCGATGCGGATGTCCTGTTGAAGCTCTCCCTGATCGCCCTTGGCAGAGCAGCCGGCTTCTCGCTCCTGGAAATTGCGGCGATGTTTAGTCAGGACGGCGAGCTCGACGTGCCGCGCGACGAGCTGCATGCCAAGGCAGATGACTTGCAGCGGCAGATGGCAAAGCTCCGCGTGTTGCGCGACACGCTCCGCCATGTTGCCGACTGCAAGGCGCCGAGCCATTTGGAATGTCCAACGTTCCGCAAGCTTATGAAGGCGGCATCGCGCGCGACGACACCGAAGAAGCTGCCTTCAAAAGCTAAGGTTTAGCGGCATATGGCGCCTGGGAGGGCCTTGATTGGACCATGCGGAACTCTGGCCTATCATTTCGGACGGCAGCTTGGCATCAAGGCCACGCGCCCGGGTAGGCGGACGCGAGCCAATCCTGCAGTTTCCTCGTCGGGACTGGGGCTGGAAGCGCACTGGCAGCTTGAGGCATGATTCGGGGGCAGCTGCCGACAGGCCCATAACCGTCGTCAGCACAGGTCTGTGTCGCGCGCTCGGCGCGATCAATCCGTCGCTACTGAGAAAGAAGTCAGTCTTGGTGTAGCCAAGCCCCGCGCCGTGCCTTCGATCTCGCTGAGAGTGTGCTGGGAGTTGGCGGCGACACTGCCCGGGTCATCTGTTGACCTTACGACTTGAGCTGGAACTCACCGCTATTTGACCTTGGCGCCGGCTTGCGGGCTATGAGGAACAATGCCGCTTTTGGGCTCGGCTGCCAGCGGTGCTCGATAACAAAACCGACAGCGGTGAGCGCTTCTACCAGCTGATCGGAGGTCATCACATCCAGATAGGGTATGAGGCCGAGACGATTGGTGACCGGCGTTACCCAACCCAGAAGCGGCGCTGCCTCACGAATGCAGGTGGTGCTGGAGACGAAGCATCCGCCAGGTTTCAAAGCGTGAAACACTTCAGCGATCACCGCGTGCTTGTTGCGCAGCAGATGCAGGAGGGAGAGGGCCAGGACCATATCCAGGCTCGCTGGGTCAAGTTTGATAGTCTCCACGGCGGCCTGCTCAAAGCTGACATTGGAAATGCCGGCAGCGTCTGCCTTGGCCTGAGCAATGCCGATCATGCGCCCTGCATCGACATTGAGCACCAGAAGGCGATGGCCGCGAGATATAGGGTTTCGGGGTAGTTGAGAGGCAATCGGTCGTGTCTGGTTGCGACGCGGCGTAGCTGCTTGAGCTTGCCGATGGTGCGTTCGATGCGCTTGCAGAGCCTGTATTGATCGGATCGAAGTCACGCCGGCCTTCATGCAGACCCGTTGCGGCATGATTGGCCGGGCACCGCTGGCCTCGAGATGATCGAGGATGGCGTGGCTGTCATAGGCCTTGTCGGCGACCATGTGACGCGCATCCAGCCCGGTCAGCAGGGGGACCGCCAGCCTGGCATCGCTAACGTTGCCGCCGGTGCGCCGCGGGTGTTGGAGAGCAGGGCGACCTGCCTAAAGTTGGGGATCGCGCCGCTCAATTAGTAACTGGCATGCAAGCTGCAGCTACGGCGCGAGATCCTGCCGCAAAAGGCTAGCCTCGATGCTCTCCATGCGACGTGTCAGAGCGGCAACTTCGCCGGAGGTCTGCCGAAAGACGCGCAGCAGCTCGACGGTATCCTTGTCCGACCGCATGACGGGTCCTGCGCCGACCCCGGCCAGCAGCCATGATGGGCTGACGCCGAGAAGCCCGGCCATCATCGTCAACCGGTTTACGCGCGGAACGCCCCGATCGCATTCCCAGACCTTCCAGCTTTCGGTCAGGACACCGAGCCGGCGGGCGGCTTGCGCGATGGTTAGACCGGCGGCCTCCCGACCCAGCGAGATGCGCCCGCCAAGCGTATCTTCGGCCGCCGGGTCATGTTCAAATCTGTTCACATTCAATGCCATGTCCTCCTGGATATCCCTGAACGAATCTCCGGGAGTGACGCGGCAGGCGAAGGCACCGCCGCTCCACTCCCAATTTTTGGCTCAGTTTGCGGCTGCTCGGGCGTTCGCCAGCCATCCCCGACAAGATCGGCGTTCGCCTCGATGATCTCGCCTTCCGATCCTCAAAATTTGCTTTGCGAACGCCGACCGTTTGCCCAGTCGCCTCGAAAATCTGCTCTTTGGTCCTACCCTCAGCCAGCAGGCAAAGCGCTTTCCACGCATCTCCGCCGAAGACCTTGGTGACAGGATTATTGGCGCGCAATTTAGCTGAATAAAATGACCTTCCCGAGACTACTTGGGGATATGGCAATGTCCGCAAAACTCTTTCTTGCGCCGCTTGATCATCAAAACATCGAGATGAGCAGAAAGCGGATCAGACGAATACTGACCGCACGGATCATCATATGCTGGCGAGATCTGAGAGATACTGTTTATAAATGCCGATGCGAGAGAGGGTCAACCCCCGTGGATCAAGCATGGTGCCTCGGACGATGAAGCCTAGCCACAGTTGGCCAGCAGGCGGGGCGGCTCTCGCGAGGTGACCTTGAAGTGGAAGTGCATTTTGACTCAGCATCGACGCTTACCACGGTTACGAGCGCATCCATGTCGATGCGCTCACGTCGGTGGCGCGCCCGGTCACGAAGTACGTGGCGAGCAGACGTCCCGATGAGGGAATGATGCGGATTCTAGGCCGCCTCAAGGGAGGGCACAGGTGATCCTTCCGCCAGCATTGAGACATCGCGTCCTGCAGGCTTCTGGAACGTCCTCAAGCTGAATTCGGGCATAATCGCGTAAAGGTGGTCGAATATGTCGGACTGGACGCCTTCGTAATCCGCCCAGGCAACCGTTTTGGCGAAGCAGTAGACCTCGATCGGCAGCCCTTCCGGCGTGGGCTGCATCTGGCGGACCAGCAGCGTCATGCCTTGGTGAACCCCCTTGTGGCTGCGCAGATAGCGCTCCACATAAGCGCGAAAGGTCCCGATGTTGGTGAGTTGACGCCTGTTCGCTGGCACCTTGGCCTTTTCGCCCAGTCCCCCGTTCCATTCCGCGATCTCCTTTGCCTTACCAGCCAGATATCCCTCGATGAGCCCGATCGAAGAGAGCCTCGCGGCCTCGTCGTCCGAGAGGAAGTGGATCGTGTTCTGGTCGATGAGGAGTGAGCGCTTGATCCTCCGGCCGCCTGACTCCTGCATTCCCCGCCAGTTCTTGAACCTATCCGTGATCAGCTTGCGCGTTGGCAGGACCGTTATCGTCTTGTCCCAGTTCTGTACCTTCACCGTGTAGAGGGCTATCTCGGTTACCTCGCCGTCGGCATCGAGGTGAGGCACCTCGATCCAATCACCCACCCGCACAATGCCGCCGGCCGATATCTGCATGCTTGCGACGAGCGAGAGCAGCGTGTCCTGAAATACGAGCATCAGCACTGCGGCCATGGCGCCTAGGCCAGACAGCAGGATAACGGGCGAGCGATCAACCAACACGGACAGGATGAGGATCGCGGCGATTACGTATAGAGCGATCTTAAGCACCTGCAGGTAGCCCTTTATCGGTCGGTCCCGCGAAACGGGCTTCCGCCGGTAAAGCGTGTCCGCCACGTTTATGGCCGCTCCTATCGCCATGGCGACGCTCAGCACGATCGATGCGTTCGCGACGTTCTCCACAACCTGCGCGGCGGCCTCAGGCAGTCCGGGAACGAGCGAGGCGCCGAGCGACAGCACGAGCGCGGGCACGACGTTCGCCAGCCGCGGAATCACCCGTTCGCCCATGACCTCCTCGTCCCTCCCCAAAGGCGTGTTCGCCAGCAGCCGGGTGAAGCCGCGCACGAGCAGCACCTTGACGACGAAGTTCGCAAACGCCGCAGCCGCAAGCAGGGCAAGACAGGCAAGAGCGGTGACGACGAGCGGATGGGATACGAGATAGTCCATGGATAGGTGCAATGCCTCGGGCTGCAGGGATGGTAACGATGCTAAAGGGCGAGAAAAGATTCGTCCAATCCAACTGTCTGCGCAAAGTTCATGACGACGCGCGAGGGCTACGGATCGTAGCATCGCTCACGCCATGCTTGCGGCACAAATTCGCCGCAGCCTCGGGTTCCTTCACAATCCCGATGATCTGCTCATCCGGGAAGCGGCTGCGTTTCATGTTCTGGTCCTCTCTTTGGGTCGGAACGAACTCAAAACTGGATAAAACCTGGGGGCAACGTCAGGTCATCCGGTGGCGGAGCCCTGGATGCCGCTTTCCCCATTTTCGTTGATCGCATCGCGGCTGAGGACACTGCGCTCTCGGCACCATGGCGCATCAAAACTTTGCGGATGAAAAGGCGGACAGATGCGGCCGAGTCGAAAGGTCGACGAGGCTCACCTGTCCGTTCCAAAAGGCGTAGAGCAGAAATTTGTTTCGCCTCGGTACAACTTCTCTCCCACCGCGGTGGCGTGCGAAAAATCCCCGCGAAAGCCCCATGAACGCAGCGGTTTGACGTCGCCGAGCTGAGCTCCCTTTTCAGGCGCACGAGGGTATCCGGTACCGGCATATGCAATCTAACGTTGTAGTCTCGGCGGCCTGTGGGTGGACACGCGTCATGTTGCGGGTCTATAAAACGCTCGGTGGCCTGAATATCGGCTCCTCAAATCGGTGTGTTCGGCAACCGCTCACGAATCCTGCAACGGACATCAGTACACTCGATCATAGCAAAGGAGAGATTATCTGCTGACGCAGGCAGATTTTGTATTGCAGCATGTCATTGAATAATGAAAACATGAAATCGGATGCCTCAAACGGCATCAAGGTCAGTCTCAAGAACGTATACAAGGTTTTCGGAGACGATCCCAAACGTGCGCTGGAGTTGGCGCATGCGAGCAAGAGCAAATCGGACATTCACGCGTCCACTGGTTGTACGATCGGTGTCGACGACGCAAGCTTCGACATCATGGCCGGCGAGACCTTCGTCATCATGGGCCTGTCCGGCTCCGGCAAGTCGACGCTGCTTCGCCTCCTCAACCGCCTGGTCGAGCCGACCTCCGGCTCCATAGAGATCGACGGCCGCGACATCACCAGAATGTCGAAGCGCGAGCTGATCGAACTGCGCCGGCGCGACATGAGCATGGTGTTCCAGTCGTTCGCCCTGCTGCCCAATCGCAATGTCCTGAACAACGCCGCCTTCGGGCTGGAGGTCGCGGGCGTCGGCGAGGCGGAGCGCACCGAAAAAGCGCTCGCCGCACTCGATGCGGTCGGGCTGAAAGCCTATGCACAAAGCAGGCCCGACGAGCTTTCCGGCGGCATGAAGCAGCGCGTGGGTCTGGCCCGGGCGCTCGCCAGCGAGCCGACCATCCTGCTCATGGACGAAGCTTTTTCGGCGCTCGATCCGCTCATCCGTACCGAGATGCAGGACGAACTGATGCGCCTGCAGGGCGAGAACAGCCGCACGGTCATCTTCGTCAGCCACGATCTCGATGAGGCGATGCGTATCGGCGACCGCATCTGCATCATGCAGCATGGCAGGGTCGTGCAGGTCGGCACGCCTGACGAGATCGTCTCGAAGCCGGCGAATGACTATGTGCGTTCCTTCTTCCGCAATGTCGATGTCTCGCAGGTCTTCAAGGCCGGCGACATCGCACGTAGGACGCAGCTTACCATTATTGATCGGCAGGGCGTCTCCGTGGCGGCAGCGCTGGAACAGATGGAGCAGTCGGGCCGCGACGTGGCAATCGTCATCGGTCGCGACCGCAGATATCACGGCATGGTCAGCCAGGATGCGCTGATCGAGAAGGTGAAGGCCAAGGTCGCAGAACCTTACCGCAATGCCTTCCTGCAGGATGTGCAGCCAATAGCGGCTAGCGAATCCGTGTCGAACGTGCTGGGCCGCGTGGCCGAAAGCCGCTGGCCGGTGCCCGTCGTCGATGAGCTCGGCCGCTATGTCGGCTCCATCAGCAAGTCGTCACTTCTGGAAACGCTCGACCGCGCCGGTTGAGCCGAGCCGAAGGAAAAATCATGGAATTGGATTTCAGTGTCGGCCACGGCGCCGACGTCGCCGTCAATTACATTCTCGACAACTTCACGCCCACGCTGGATGCGATCGCCGCCGCGATCGGCTTCGTCACCGGCGGCATCCAAGGTCTGCTGGTCGGCATTCCGCCGGTTGCCGGCATCGGCATTCTGACGCTCCTGTCGTTCTGGCGAGTGGGCTGGAAGTTCGCGATCTTCGCGCTCGCCTCGCTTGCGCTGGTCAACCATATGGGCCTGTGGGAAGGCACGATGGAGACGTTGTCGCTGGTGCTCTCGGCCACCATCATCGCGGTCGTCATCGGCATTCCGGCGGGCATCGCCATGGCCCGGTCCGACAGGGTGGCGATGCTGCTGCGGCCGGTGCTCGACCTGATGCAGACCATGCCGGCCTTCGTCTACCTCATCCCGGCCGCCATGTTCTTCGGCCTCGGGGCCGTGCCGGGCACGATCGCCACGGTCATCTTCGCCATGCCGCCGGTGGTGCGCCTGACCAATCTCGGCATCCGCCAGGTGCATGCCGAGTTCATCGAGGCGGGTCTGGCCTTCGGCTGCACGCCCTCGCAGCTCCTGTTCAAGGTGCAGTTGCCCAACGCCATGCCTTCCATCATGGCCGGCGTGAACCAGACCATCATGCTGTCGCTGTCGATGGTCGTGATTGCCTCGATGATCGGCGCGGGCGGCCTCGGCAACTCTGTGCTGACCGGCATCCAGCGCCTCGATGTGGGCGCGGGTTTCGAAGGCGGCCTGGCCGTCGTCATCCTGGCCGTGGTTCTCGACCGCATCACCCAGAGCTTCGGCAAGGGCAGCTCGGGTTTCTTGAGCTTCCTCGCTTTCCGAAAAGTCAGCGGACGCATCCGGGCGGCTTCTCAAGCCGCCGGCGTTCCGGCTGAAGCCGAGCGGCGCTCTGCCGCCGCTTGACCCTCCCGAAAACAAGAAGGAGAAGATATGTTCAAAACACTGACACGCATTGGCTTGGCCGCGCTCGTGGTGGGCGGTATGGCCACCTCGGCCTTCGCGCAGGACAACAAGCCTGTGAAGCTGGGCTGGGCTGCGTGGTCCGACGCCGAGTTCGTCACCAAGCTTGCCGCGAAGCTCATCCAGGACAAGCTCGGACAGAAGGTTGAGCTGGTGCAGACCGATGTCGCGCCGCTCTATCAGGGTGTCAGCCGCGGCGATCTCGACGCCATGATGATGGCCTGGCTGCCGGAAACGCATGCCGACTACTACAAGCGCGTGGAGTCCAAGGTCGAGACCCTCGGCACCGTCTATGACGGCGCCAAGCTCGGCTGGGTCGTGCCGCAATACGTTCCCGAAAGCGAGATCAGCTCCATCGAGGACCTGAAGAAGGATGACGTGAAGCAGAAGCTCGGCGGCACCATCCAGGGCATCGACCCGGGCGCGGGTCTGACGCGGCTTTCGGAGCAGGCGATCAAGGACTATGGCCTTGGCTACAAGCTGCAGATCTCCAGCGAGGCTGGCATGCTGACCACCGTGGATCGCGACATGCGCGCCGAAAAGTGGTTCGTCGCCACCGCGTGGAGCCCGCATTGGATGTTCGGCAAGTACAAGCTGCGCTACATCGACGACCCGAAGGGGTCGCTCGGCAAGGCCGAGCATGTCGACGTCCTCGCGCGCAAGGGGTTCAAGCAAGACAACCCCAAGGTGGCTGAATTCCTGTCGCGCATGAAACTGCCGGTCCCTGAACTGGAGGCGGCCATGTTCAATGCGCAGCAGACCTCTTACGACAAGGCGGTGGACAAATACATCGCCGATCATCCCGACCGGGTGAAGGAGTGGCTCGGCGAATGATCGAGCCGACCTGTTGGATAGCTGACAGAGACCGGCGGCACCCTGCCGCCGGTCCATTTATCTCTCTACTGTTTGTGGCGAGCCGTGGATCAGGGTGGCTTCGCCCTCGACGTTCTGGTCCAGAGCGGTCCTGATGCAGTGTTTGATCCTTCCGGAAGGATTCAAAACAGTCACCCTCGGCACGCAGGATTCGGATCCTGGCCGGCAACCGCTCGCCTCGGCTCCCGTTCGGGCGGCACGCGCAGCAAGTGCCAGGTTGACCAGGCGGCCATCACTCCTTCTTCCCTTGGTCCTGAATGTCTCCGGCGTCCTTCGGCGCCGCGGACGGCTGATCTTGCCGCGGCATCGGAGGTGTGAGCACCGATGCCGTATCGGTCTCCGTGGACAAGGTGAGGAACGCGAGGTGGGCCTCGTATCGCTCGATCACATCGTCGATCACCTGCTGCTTTGTGAGGCCCATCAGGTCATAACCGCCCGATCCAGTCTGCGTGAACACCTCGAGCCGGTAGTAGACGTCGGTCTCACGCGACATGCGACCACTGAACATCGGCACCGGCGCCTCAACGATGGCAACGTGGTATTGGAAGGCGCGGAACGTATCCAAGGACACCCGCAGCAGTGGCTCCTCGATGCCGCTCGCGTTGATGATGACGCCCTGCTCGACCTCGTAACCCTGTTTCCTGAACTCGCCCGCCACGTCGTCGAGTGCCGGCCGCACGGT
This sequence comes from Pseudomonadota bacterium, assembly GCA_023387775.1. Taxonomy (GTDB): domain Bacteria; phylum Pseudomonadota; class Alphaproteobacteria; order Rhizobiales; family Rhizobiaceae; genus Pseudaminobacter. Next base: position 21,533 of record JAEWHN010000382.1, read on the forward strand.
GCGGTCGAGGAAGTGCACGACCTCGGGCAGCGACGGGTATGCGCGCAGCCGTTCAAGCCGCTGCCTCCACGACCGCTCGGGCACGTGGCCGCCGATAGGGGCCATAGATGGTCTTCGCAGCACCTGACCCTTGCGCTCGGCGCGCTCCATCCGCAGCACCTTGTAGAAAGACGCCATGACCAGGTAGGCGATGATCGTCACCGGAAGCGCGAAGATGAGCGTCGCATACTCCATCGTCGGCACGCCACCTGCGAGCAGCATCGCCACGGTGAGCACGGCGGTGAGCACGGCCCAGAAGATGCGCAGCCACTTCGGCCCGTCGTGCGACGGATCCGGGATCGAGGCGGAGAAGTTCGACGTCACCATCGCGCCCGAGTTTGCGCTTGTGAGATAGAACAGCAGACCCGAGAAGGTTGCCAGACCGATGAGGAACATCGCGCCTGGGAACATCTCGAGCAGTGCGTACCATCCGCGCTCCGGGCTCTCGACCGCGAGTTGGGCGAACTCCGTATTGCCCTGCAGCACCTCGTACAACGCCGAATTGCCGAACAGCGAGACGATGATGAAGTCGCACAGCACGGGCGCCGTGATTGCCGCGATCACGAACTCGCGCAGCGTGCGCCCGCGCGAAATGCGGGCGAGGAAGACCCCGACGAACGGGCCCCATGCAAGCCAGAACGCCCAGAAGAACAACGTCCAACTGGCCATCCACTTCGCGCCGTCAGGCTCGTAGGCGAAGGTTTGAAGCGTGCGCTCGGGCAGCGTGAGAAAGAACCGGCCGATGTTCTCGACCAGCGCGTTCAGGAGGAACGCGGTGTGACCGGCAAAAAGGATGTAGATCATCATCGCCGCGGCACTCCACAGGTTCAGCTCGGAGATCCAGCGGATGCCCCGGTCGACGCCCGAGGTCGTGGCCGCGATGGTGAGGACGACGGCGACAACGACCAACGCGATCTGCAGCGAGAGGCCCTGCTGCAGCCCGAAGAGAAGCGCGAAACCGACATTCAGCAGCACGACGCCAATGCCCATCGATGTCGCCACGCCGAACACCGTGCCAACCAGCGCGATGATGTTGATGCCGTCGCCCAGGGGGCCGCGCACGCGCTTGCCGAGAAGCGGGTAGAGCGCCGCACGGATCGACAGGGGCATGTCCCACCGGTAGGCGAAGTAGCCCATCGCCATGCCGAGAAGCGCGTAGATCGCCCAGCCTGCGATCCCGTAATGAAACATCGTCCAGACGACTGCGTCCCGGGTCGCCTCAGGTGTGCCGCCCTGGCCGGAGGGTGGATGCAGAAACTGCACCACCGGACCGGCGACCGAGAAAAAGAGCAGGTCGATCCCCACGCCGGCGGCGAACAGCATCGCGACCCAGGTGGGGAGCTTGTACTGCGGCCGCGAGTGATCGGGACCGAGCCGTACGCTGCCCTCCTTCGAGAACGCCACCCAGAGGACGAACCCGGTGACGAGGGTGACCGTCAGCACGTAATACCAGCCAAGGTTTCTCGCGATCCAGTCGACGGCCGTCTTCATCGTCGTGCGCGCGCCACCGGGCATGACAATGGCCCAGATCGAGAAGCCCAGGATCACCGCCGACGAGATGACCAGAACGCGCCAGTTGATGTAGGCCGCGCGTTGCTCGAGCACCTCTTCGCGCCCCTTGCTGAGATCGCGGCGCGACACCGGCGCGTCGTCGTCAACTGGACGCTCATGCCGGCGTTCCGTGCCGCCGAAACGGCCGCGCTCAAGCGGCGGATGCGACTTCGCCGCCTCCGCGCCCAGCGATTGCATGCTCGACTGAGGGGTTTCGGAGCGTTCGTCATCGGATGGAGGCATCGGCCTACTCCTTCCTCCGGACCACCTCGGGCGCTGACAACATGACGAGGAGCTCGACGGCGACCTGCCTGCATGAATAGCAGGTTTCGGGAGTCGGTGCGAACACCCGGAAATCCCCTAGGGCCCTCACGGCCAGAGACCTGGGATCGTATCCACTTGATCCCTGGGTCGCAGGTCTCGACGGGCGTTGCAGTCGCCCGCGCTCGGCATCAAGAGTCTGCTTTCGGGGAACGGCAGAATGGACGGCTACGGCCGACTTTAGGCGCAAAGCGGTCACTCGAAGATTCTCGTGATGTAAGTCGTGCCTTAGTGTCAAAGGCGCCCTTTCGCCGGAGCCTGGAAATGCGCCAGGTGAACGGCCAGTCTTCGCCCTTTCCGGAGCCTAAGCCTGCGTCCTCAATGGCGCTGGCGTGGCTGAATCCTTGTAAGCAGCCGAATCGGCAAAGGATTGCATTGCGTCCTCTCGACAGCGGGGGACACCAGATTCAATTTTCGTGACGCACAATAATCGCGAACGCTATGACCGAGGACAAGCCGAAACGAAAACGAGGCCGCCCGTTTAGGGGCGACGCTCCAATGTCTCCAGCCGAACGCCAGCGTCGGCGTCGCCTTCGGCTGATTGAGGCCGCACGGCTTGGAGCCTTGGTGCACATCTATGCCGATCGGATTGCGTATCGGCTCGATATGGCGGAGAAGCAAATCCAGGAGTTGAGGAGCGCCCTGCGAGAAAATGGCGACCCAGCTTACCCCGGCCTGGCGTTGAAGATCGAGTTCTCGATCAAAGTCCTGAGGAAAAATCTAACGTTACTCCAGCAGACGCTACCGCCCAGACAACACTCATAAACTTGGAGTTTGCCAGTGCGGCCTCCGCCCGTGCCATTGAGCTAACGGCCATGGCAGCGCGCACGTGCGACGAGCTTCCGGCAGCCCCGGGGCTCGCGCTGGTTGGAACTCTCCACAGAGAGAATTCCGCACAGATTTCCCTGCGCGATCATCGGCAGCGCGACTTGGCTCATCGCATCCGGTATGCCGGCGTTTATTAGACAGGTCGAGGTGTCGGTTCCTACTTACGAGCAGCAGAACGCGGATCCGCTATGAGCCCGTAAGCGCAGAGGAGCGGTCAGGCTTCTACCCAGCCATCATGCTGCCTCTGCCTGCAACGTGGCGTGCTGGCCCTCAGGCCGGAAGCATTGCCAGTCCGGCCAACGCCAGACGACGAAACATGCGATCCGCCTCGCGGGCTGTCAGACTTGCCTGCTCTTCCAGCCACCAGCGCAGCACCGTGATGAATGTGGTGACGACATACTGAACCGCCAGGCCGCGCGGTACGTCATCTGTCTCTGCCTCAGTCACAAGGTCCTGACGCACAAGGTCGGCCAGGATTCGACTTATCTCAGTGATGGCGATGACGCCGCCCTGTCCCAGGACCAGAACCCGATAGGTCTGCGCGAAACGGCCGGCATGTTCGAACATGGCAAGGCTGAAGCGCAGGGGCGGTGACGCGTCTTGCTCCGGAGTTGCCTGGATTGCCTCGGAGAGTTCCGCACGCAACATCCTGAAGCCGTCACGCAGCAAATCCTCCTTGCTCGGATAATGCGCGTAGAAGGTCGAGCGGCCCACATCAGCTTCGCGGGCGATATCCTGCACCGTCAGCGCATCAAAGCCCTTGCTCAGGATCAGGGTCATCAGAGCATCGTGGAGAGCCCGCCTTGTGCGAGCAACGCGGCGATCAACCGATCCGACCATACCGAACTCCTGCTTTTGCCGGACCAGAGCCCGTTAGAGTCCAGTAAGAGACAGTGCTGCAGCCCAGTCCTCAAACATATCGGACACTCTGTCCAATAACATACTATCTGTTCGCTTATGCAAGGGGCGCTGAAGCGCGCGTCGCGCAGTCAATCCAAAGTCGGAATATGCTCATGCTGGATTTCATCGGTGCCATCTTTGTCACGACACTGCTCGCAGCGGTCACCGGAATGCTAGCTGGCTTGCTGCCAGTGCGCCCGGGGGCGAGACTCGGGCTGCTCGCCGCCGCCGTCATGTGGATGGCAGCGGTGTCCACAGCGGTCGGGTTCGGATGGCTGACACCCGAGGTTCCAGGCCCCGTGCCGACCAGCCTCATGCCGTTTGCGGGCACGCTCGTTCTCTTGTTCGGCGGCTGGTTGCTTGTTCCATCCTTCCGGACGGCTGTCGCCGCACTGCCGATGACGGCGCTTGTCAGCCTGAACGTCGCACGGCTCGGCGGCCTTTTCTTCCTTCTTCTCGAAGCGCAAGGGCGACTGTCGTCGCCCTTCGCGCCTAGTGCCGGATGGGGCGACATCGTGACCGGTGCATTGGCAATCCCTTTGACGGCTGCACTTCTACTCGGACACGCACCGCGGCGGTCATGGCTCGCCCTCTGGAACGGCTTCGGCGCCCTCGATCTTCTGGTCGCCGTCGTCATTGGGCTGTTCTCCGCGGCGGGAACGCCATTCCGGTTCTTTGAAGACGGCCCCGGCATCGCCGCGATGACCGCCCTGCCCTGGGCGATGGTTCCCTCCCTCCTGGTACCCAGCTTCCTGTTCATCCACTTCGTTGTCGCTGTGAAACTCGGCCTTGGGCCGCAGGCTGCCACGGCCCGACCAATGCACGCCTGATCCGGGAAGGTGCCCCATGCCCGAGGTTCATAGACCAAGGAAAGCCATGCTTGTGAAAGACCATTCGGCCCATTCGGCAGCGCATGTCGACCATGGCATCAACTTCCCGCGCCTTTACGACCTCATCGTGAAGTTGCTGGCGCGCGGGCGGGAAAGCACCTACCGCAAAGACGTCCTCGATTTGGCTGGTATCATGCCGGGGGACCATGTGCTGGACATCGGCTGCGGTACGGGCACCCAAGCGATCGCGGCGTGGGGACGGGCGCAACCAGGCGGATCGGTGACCGGCCTCGACATTTCGCCCAGCATGATTGAAGCGGCGCGGCGAAAAAGCGGTCGCGCTGGAGTCCCCCTCAATCTCTTCGAGGGTAGCCGCCACAGAGCTTCCGTTTGAGAGCGGCCGCTTCGACGTCGTCACCATCACCACGGTGCTTCACATGGTGGACGAGGAAAGGCGTCGGGTCTGCCTGCTGGAAGCCAGGCGCGTGTTGCGCGACGGAGGCAGGCTGCTGATCATCGACTATGGCGGCAACCGGGGACATCGGCGCTTGTCGGCGCGCCTCGGCCTTCACGGCCGTTTCGACTTGCATGACCTCCGCACTCCGATGGCCGAGGAAGGCTTCGTCGAGATCGCAGGCGGCCGTCTTTCCTGGCTCGACCTCCACTTCCTGAAATGCATGAAAGCCTAGCCGGGCGCAAAACAGTCGCCGGTTACAGCCCGGTCCATTCAGGTATCCGATGTCATCGGCACGTCGCTAGACAAGGGAGACGAGCTTGATGCGCTGGCGAAGCTTCCGGCCAACTGGGCCATCATCGGAAGAACCTATAATAGGATGCAATCCGTGCAACAGTGTTCGAGGAATGCTGGAGCTTAATGCCGATCCTGTCACCTCTGGTCCATCGAACAACACCATTCAGAAAGCCGAGTTCGTCGCTTTGTATGATGACCTCATCTCCGGTGCGCAAACCGATATCTGAATGGAACTGGAAGCAAATACCATCCTCGGAAAGGTCCACGACGACACCGTTGCGAGACTTAGTCTTCCAAATGACGTTACCAGTTATTTTTGTTTGCATGCGCGTAGAGACGCGACGCTGAAAAGTTTCGGTATAAGACATAGCTTCCCCCGGAATTTCAATTTCGATATGTTCTAAGCTTCGATTGAACAAGTAAAATAATTTCTAAGAACTATCGGAGTGCGAACAACCCGGGAAACGTCAACGGGCGCGCTCATTGCGCGCCCATCATCGGTGCAGCGGGTTTCGGCGTTGGCGGCCGCCGGCGCGGCGGGTATCCGCCATCGTAGAATGCGCTTCGTCTGGATCGCGGTAGACTGATGCGTCTGAACCAGATTGGTCTCGGCAAGCCCACAAAACATGCGGATCAGGGCGCTGCAGCGATCTGCTCACTCCGGCGGCCTCCTACCGCAACGTCTGCTTTCGAGCGAAGGCAAAGTTTGCCCCAACGCCTGCAATGGGGGCGCTTCCCGGCCGAAGGTCGTTGATCAGGTGAAGGGCAGCTTTCCCGAGTAGCCGCCCGAAACCTGCCAGTCCGCTTCCCACCCCAATCGAGACCTACGCGAATCCTTTGATCGTCCATCCCGGGAGGATTTATTCAGGCAGGATCGGGGCCGATAGCGGACTCGCAGCTTCCGGCCGCAGATCTCTGATTGCGGACATTAAGGCCGGCGTGGGCATCGTCGTGACCTGACCCCTTCTAGACCTTCCCCGGCCGATTGCTTTCCCAGACGCAGGAACCAGCGCCCGTGACCAGATCATGACCTTCCGCGGCAGATTTTCCGTCCCGATACCAGACATTGGCGCAACCAGCGCGCGTGACCAAGAGCCGCCATACTTGAGGGATCAGGCCTTCCAGAATGTCGGAAAAGTCGACGTTTGGCTGGATCAGAACTCATGAACCACCCGAACCCGAGGCAGTCACGATTAATGGACCAGGCGATGGGAATAGTCGATCCGCAGAAGATGAACCCGGACAAGCCACCCAACTTCATCTATGTTCCAAGAGTTCATGGGAGCGTTCTGTGCGCAGTCGTGTAGTTCTTGCAATTGCATGCGTGCTCGCCTGCGGCCAAATTGTTTCAGCCGCTGAACGCAGCAGCGATTTCAATCCGCTAACCTGCGGCTGGCTGCGAGGACGCATTGAGCAGGCCGAGAGCCAACTTAATCCCGTGCGTCTCAACAATTTCCTGTTTCGGGCAGCCGATTTGGGCTGCACGACGATCGTGCTGGAACTCCTGGACCGCGGCGCTTCGTTGTTCGCGCGCGACCGCGTGTCCAACACGGCGCTGCTTTACGCCGCACGCAGCGGCCACAAGGAACTGGTCGGATTGCTCCTCGACAGGGGTGCCGACATCACTCATGCCAATCTGGACGGCTCGACGGCCTTGGCGCTTGCGATTGCGCGCCGGCGCCATGACGTGGTGCGGCTTCTGTTGGAGCGGGGAGCTTCGACCGCCGGCGTGGCTCCACGCGGATCGACTTTGCTGGCCACTGCCGCGTTCGAGGGCGATGAACAGCTTGTGCGTATCCTGCTGGATCAGCACTCTGATCCGAACGAGCCGGACGGAACCGGCAAAGGTCCGCTCGTCTATGCTGCGGCGAAGGGCCTGACGCCGATCGTGCGGATGCTGCTCGATGCTGGCGCTGACGTGAACAGGGTGTATGCACACAAGCTGACGGCATTGATGTGGGCCGCCGGCTACCCGAATATCGTTGCCGCGCCCGACGGTCTTGCAACGGCAGAACTGCTGCTGGCGCGGGGCGCGAGCATCCATGCCGTGGACGATCGTGGTCGTTCGGCATTGATGATCGCGGCCGAGCGCGGCCATGCCGAAATGGTCACAGGGCTGATGGCGCACGGCGCTAATGCGACCCTGAGGGACGGGCAAGGGAAAACGGCAGCCGATCTTGCTTCAGATCCTGCCGTGCTCAATGCGCTTCAGACGCAGCCAACCGGTCAGAGCCCAGCGAGATAGTGGCTCATCGCTGCTATGTCGGCGTCGGACCAGTCCTTGACAATCGCTGCCATGGCCGCGGCATTCTTGCGGATTCCATCCCGAAAGTCGGTTATCGTCTGGGCCAGATAGTCGACCTTCTGATGGTTGAGGCGAGGGTTGCGGCTGTCGCCCAGCATTCCTCCGAGGTGGCACTGGGTACACTGCCCCTCGACGGCGAGGCTCTGAGCGCGCGCGCTGTCTTCCGGGCTGGTGACTTCCGAATAGTTCGGCCAGGGCTGAGCCGCGAAATAGGTCGCAAGCGCCTTCATCTCGTCATCGGAAAGGCCGGCGGCGATCGGAGCCATGATCTCGTTGGCGCGGCGACCAGCCCGGTAATCCTTGAGCTCGGTGAGAAGATAGAACATGTGCTGGCCAAAGATGATCGGCACCTTTTCGGCGACCGGTTTTCCGTCAGCGCCGTGGCAGCTCGCACATAGTTGCACTTTATCCGCGATCTCCGGCGGAGGAGGTGCTGCTTGTTGCGCATTTGCGGGGTGGCCGACCGACAGGGCGAGGACCGCCGCAAATACGGGCATGCTTCCCAGGTGAACGGCTCGCATTGCTGCTACTCCAGTGTGAGCGCAAGGAAGGCAAAGCGCAAAGGCGCTTCGCCTGTAGGGAAGCGGAGCTTCCTAACGAGCAAGCTTGAATGCGATGATGTCGTTACCGCGCTTATAGTCCAGTTGCGTGTTGCCGCCGGCGGCAACGACGATGTACTGCTCGCCATCTATCGTGTAGGAGGCCGGCGGGGCGTTGACCCCGGCACCGGCGCGGAAGCTCCACAATTCGTCACCGGTCTCCGCGTCATAGGCCTTGAACAGGCCGTTGCCTTCGCCTGTGAACACCAGACCGCCAGCGGTGGCCAGCACGCCGCCGATCATCGGTTGTTCCGTCTTCACCTGCCAGCGAATCTTGCCGGTGTTGTAGTCGACCGCCGTGACGTTGCCCCACTGCTCTTCGGTGGGAATGACTTTGAAGGCACCGCCGAGCCACAGTTTGCCATCCGGATAAGGCGTGCTTTCCACCTGATACGTCATCGGCTGGTGTAGATTGACCGCATAGGCAAGCGAATGGTCGGGGTCGATCGCCATTGGCGACCATTCCACGCCGCCATTGGCGCCGGGAAGCATTCGAGCGCCTTGGGCCGTCGGCAGCGTCCACATATTCTCCTGCGGAATCATGGCTTCAGAAAAGCGGATAAGACTGCAGTCGTCCGCCTTGTTCACGTAAATATGCCCGGTCTTGCCGCCGTGCAGGATGCCCTTTACCGTCTCGCCGGTGTCAGTCTTGACCTGAGTGATGATCGGCGGGCTGACAGCGTCAAGGTCCCACACGTCGTGGGGGATGTATTGGAAATGGCAGACATACTTGCCCGTATCGAGGTTCACCGAGACGAGCGAGTCCGTGTAGAGGTTGTCCCCGGGCCGGAGCGAACCATCCAGATCGGGGGACGGGTTGCCGACCACGAAGTAGATACGCCGTGTCTCCAGGTCGACCGCGGGGTTCTGCCACACACCACCGCCCAACGTCTTGTATGGATCGCCCATTTTCGCGAGCGCGGCTTTTTCTGCTTTAATGTCGCGATGCAAATCACGGCCGGTCGCATCGTGCGTGGCCCAGACGCCGACGGTGTTTTCCGGGATTGTGTTGAACGTCCAAAGGAGGTCGCCCTTCTCCGCATCATAGGCTTTCACAAAACCGCGGATACCGTATTCCCCGCCATTGATGCCTATGAGAATCTTACCGTCGACGGCGGTCGGCGCCATTGTCTCGCTGTATCCGAGCGCCGGGTCTGCGACATCCTTCTTCCAGACGACCGATCCGTTTTGGGCGTTGAGCGCTACGAGTTGGCCATCGAGCGTTCCCAGGTAGACTTTGTCGTCATAGACAGCGACGCCTCGGTTGTTGGGGCCGCAACAGAAGGTCGTGATCGGCCCCATCGGGTGTTTGTAGTGCCAGATCTGTTCGCCGGTGCGCGCATCTAGCGCGTAGGCATGGTCAAAGGCCGTCGTTACATACATGATGCCGTTGACGACAATCGGCGTCGTTTCCAGGGTCTCGGTGACGTCGGTCTGAAAGATCCAGGCTGGCCGCAGGTCCTTGACGTCTTCCTTATTGATCTGCCGATTGGGGAAGTAACGGCTCTGGTTATAGTTGGCATTTGTATGGAGGAAGTTGCTGCCGTCACTCCCGGCCTTGTTCAGCATGTCTTGGGTGACCGGGGTCGGTTTCTTTGCTTCCTGAGCCGACGCGGCCGAAACGGTTCCAGCTAGCATGGCAAATACGCAGGCGGCCGCGCCGCCAGCGCGCTTCTTCGACCAGTATGTCATGGTTTCCTCCCTCAGCACTTGGTGTGCTGACAATGCGCTCGCCCAAGGCGAACGCAGCGGATAAGCCATCAAGCTATCACATTCCGCAGCGGCAAGCGACGGCCACAGGGTGGAAGTGATCTCGACCTGCTTGGCCCGCTTCTGCAAGAGCTGTGGCTGACCGATTGATGCCTCGACCGTGCAGGTCGTCAGATTCGGGATACAATTTAACCAGCGTTGGACCAGGCCCGATTCCGATCTCCACAATGCTCGCTCCTCCAACGTATGCGGTGCGCTGCGAATGACCGCTCAGTGCGCAACCGCGACTCCAGCATCGTCGCTGGCAATGTCTGCTTTCAGGCGGTGGCAAAGCTGATCTCTACGGCTGACACCGGGCGCGTTGCCGCCCGGCAGCTTGGGGCGCAAAACCCGCCATTGCCTGTTCCTTGTGCAAGGGAAGCTAAGCGGGGCAAAGCGGCGATAGTGGAGTGCCGGACAGCGAATGACGCTGCCCGGCCGCTCCTTTAGCCGTTCAATCGCAGATGCGCATTCTCGAACGGAAGGCCTTCATCGTCCGTCGATCTGCGTGACACCTCGTGGAAATCAAGCGCCGTGTAGAACCGGAGAGCTTGCTCGTTCTGGGTGTAAACCTCCAGTGAAAGCACACCCTTCCGGTCCATCGCATGGGTGATCAGCTTGCGCCCGATTCCCTGGCCTTGTTGGTCGGGGGCAACAAAAATCCCCCCGATGAACGTGTCCAGCAAGCTGATGAAGCCAATAGGCTCACCCATGCGGCAGGCCACCCAGGTCTCGGAATTGGGCAGGTATTTCTCCTCAATCAGCCGTCGCTGATCGATGAGCCGCCGCTCGCCGATGAAAGGATGAGCCACAAGGGACGCGTCGAGCCAGATGCCCGAGAGTTTTTCGATGTCCGTCGCCGCGTCAAAGAGCCGGATCACCAGGTTCTTCATGAGAACTCCGCAGAATAAGACATGCAAAGAGGATCAGCACCTTCATGGTGCCGAGCGACACCGCTACACGCGGTTCAATCGAAGCCTCTGTGCATAAATCTCCTTCTGCCAGCGTGTGGCATCTATGCCCTTCGTATGATGGCGTCAATGGCGGCTTTGGTGCGCAAAACAACCCCAGCAGCTTAGGGGCCGAGAGCGGACGGGCAGCTTTCAATCCGCAATCAACGGTGAGCCGCCGTTCTCTTGCCGACCTGAATACGCTCATGAAGGCAGGTTATGCCGCATTCTGGAAGTGGACGTTGCCGATGCCGGTCGTAGATTGTAGCTTCGTCACGCACTGCCAGGTCGAAAGATCCGTCGATTTCTGTCCGGCTCGGACCGTCGAACGCGATGCGCTTGCCTTGGCTTGAGGGTCTCAGGCCATCGCCGCCCACCATTATGCCGGCATCGACCAACTCCTTATTGAATTTGCCCATCGCCTCGACAAGTTCTGTCGAGGGCATCACGCCCTGCTCACTGTCCTCGGTCGCGTCGAGCGCCCCACGAACGGAAATGCCGCGTGAGACGTACTGAGAAACATCGCCCATGCGGGGCAACAGAGCAGCGCCCGCCGCAGGAGCGGATGCATGCGGCCGGGTTCGATGAAGCTGTGCGTAAACATCGCCCCGGAAGCGACCGTAAGGCCGAAAATCACTGTCGTCATCCAGCTCAAGGTCATTGCTGGCGGATCGAAGAGAATGACTGCAAGCCCCGAAGAGACCAGGATAGTCAGCAGCAAGGAGATCGTGAGCATGGAATGCCAAAGCACGAAAGGCTCGCGCAGGATCCGGTAGAAGGCCGCGTTGAAAATGAGCGGCATGGAAAGCATTCCGGCAAGCATAGCCAAGAGAAGCAGGGACCGTAGAAAGTCCGGGCCCAGAGCGATGTCGGACGGTGCCAGATAGGCACTCTCCAGCGTCATCCGGTGGCTCGGCAAATCGAACGCAACAACGACCTGTCGGGTGTCGCGGGTGACGCCCGGCAGCGCGGCCTTGAAATACCCGCCGTGCAGAGCGCTACGCAGTTCACCCGCCGAGAAGGAGGTCTGGCGCATCGCGCCGTCTCGATCGATCGCCAGCAGATGCACAGCCGCGAGCGCACTTCGCCTTGAAAAGAGATATTGGGGAAGGACATCGTGTGGACCGATTTCAAAACGCAGCAGCGCCCGCTCGCCTGCGAGCGAATAGATCCGATCTCCGCAGCTCCAGCGCCCGGGCGACTGGACGACAGTGACCAAGTCGTCCGACAGACTGCTGGACGTCCAGCAGGAGCTGCGAATGTCCATGGATTCGGCCGCGCCAAGGGGTGCAGCGTCCAGAGATGCAAGCATCACGAAGCTCAGCACCGTCGCCACAAGCGCTTTTCGAAGGTCGTTCCAGAACATGGATTGCCGCTACACGCCCAACATTGAGATGCGGTTACCGACCTCCAAATCCGTCTAGCTGCATTTGACACGCCGCCCCCATAGGCGCGCGGCACCTCTACTGGCTACAAGTCCTGACCTTCCTATATCCCTGTACTTGCACACCTCTCCGCAGGCGCACTTGGAGCGCGCTGGCAGCAAGAGGGAGAGAGACGATGACATCTCGGCGCGCCTTCATCCAATCCATACCGGCCATCGGAACTGCCTTCGCACTGGCAGGCCG
>JAEWHN010000344.1 GCA_023387775.1 Pseudomonadota bacterium
ATCAGCACCAGCGTCGACAGCAGCGGAGCGGCATAGCTCGCAGCCCCCAGAACCTGGATGTTGCCGCGCTTGACGCCATGGTCCCAGGCGTAGAAGGCGGCGCCCACCGGCATCAGCCCGAGGCCGATAACGGCCAACCACTGGCCGGCATCGGCCGGAAGCACCGTCTCCTCAAGCGCGAAATGGCACAGCAGCGACAGAACGGCCGTCGCCGCGCAGAACCAGGTGACGATGGTGGTGGGCACGGAAGGGAAGCGGCGCGACAGCAGCGAATAGCCGGACCACAGGAAGGCGCAGACGAAGGCCATCGCATAGCCGAAGGTGTAGCGGCTGTCGAAGGAAAGCCCGTCGCCCTTGGTGACGATGAGGAAGGTGCCGGCCAGCCCCAGCAGCGCGCCGGCAATGTGGTTCCAGCGCAGCCGCTCGCCCGGCATCAGCGCCGAGCCGAGCACGATGAACAGCGGCCACAGATAGGCGATCAGGCTCGCCTCCACTGCCGGCGCGTTGCGCAGCGCGGTGAAGTAGAAGAAATGATAGCCGAACAGGCCAGCAATGCCGATCAGCCACACCTGCGGCGGGATCTTCGTCTGTTCCGACGGTTGCGCCATGAACAGCCGCGCGACGAGCCCCACGCAGGTGCCGATGGCGAAGGTGATGGCCGAGAGCAGGAATGGAGGAACCTGGCCGGAGGCGTCCGTCAGAAGCGCCAGCAGCGCCCACATGGCAACTGCCGAAAAGCCGATCAGCGTGGCACGACCCATATTCCCCCCGGTCGGGGCTGGCAGGCCCCTAGTTCACAGCCTCGAAATTCCGCGCCCGGATTGTTATGGTGCCGATCTGCGTGCCGACCGTGGCGTGGACAGGCGCATATACCCCGGTTGTGCCGATGGGCGCAAACGAGATGGCGATCTTGCTGCGGTTTTTCAGGTACTCGATCGACTTGTGACCGCTGCGATAGCCGCCGACCGGCACGAAGCGCGCGCTGCAGGTCACCGCCTCGCCCGAATAGCCGGGGATCGAAACCTTCCCGGTCGAGACGTAGTTGAGCACCAAGTTGGCGCGCATCTCGCCGTCGAACATCTTGACCGTGCGGCCGCAGACCTGCTCCGGCTTGTCGGCGCGCACCAGCGTGGCCGAGAGCGGGTCCAGCACAGCGCGCAGGTCGGCCTTTGCCACCGGCACCCAGTCGTCGCCGCGCTTCTTCGGTGCCGGCACGTTCACCACCTTGCTCACATTGCCGCCGGCAAAGCCGATCTCGGTCTTCTTGGCCTTGCGGCCCGACACATAGTTGGTCACGAAGCCGTCGGGCCGGGGCGATGTGCCGGAGAATCGGCCGGAAGCCGACACGGTGCCCTTGGTGTCGTCGAATATCTGCGCGATGCCGGCGCTGGACATGCTGCCGCGCAGCCGGAAGCGGTCGCCGTCGAAGCTGCTGTCGAATTTCGAGCGCGCGAGGGTGAGTCCGAGGAAGGAAATGGTGTATTCGCTGCGGAACGACTGCGCCGCCGCAGCCCCCGACCAAAGCGGGGTGAAAACAAATGCAGCCGCAATCGCGACCGAAACCGGCTTGAAAATGCTCGCCATGGCTGGCGCCCTCTATGCTTTGCGCGTCCGAAGCGCGACGCGCGAAAAATCCCTTCGCGGCGATAAAACGTATAATTTCGGCGGATATATGGGCCGCGGCCGGCAGCGGGCCAGCCCCCGGGTCGCGCACGGCGCGGGATTTGCCGTCCCGCTTATTGCACTGCATCATCGGACTGTGGAATACCTTGCGCCCGCGACGCGCGCCGGCAGAGGCCTGCGCCGTCCGCGGAGCATCTGAGATCTGGAGACCCGAGATGAACAATCTTTCCACCGCGACCGCCAGCAGCGCCTACGTGCCGCTTCGCCTGCGCGACCGTCCGCTTGCGCTGCGCGCCGCCGTCGTGGCGCTGGGCACGCTGTTTCTGGCCGCTTCGTCCTGGGTCGAAGTGCCGATGGTGCCTGTGCCCATGACCATGCAGACCTTCGCGGTCACCCTCATCGGCGCGCTTTATGGCTGGCGCCTCGGCGCCATCACCGTGCTGGCGTGGCTCGGCGAAGCAGTGGTGGGCATGCCTGTGCTGGCGGGCGGCGCCGGCGGCCTTGCGCATTTCGCTGGCCCGACGGCCGGCTACCTCTTCGCCTTCCCGATCGCGGCCGCCATGGTCGGCTGGCTGGCCGAGCGCGGCTGGACCGGTAGCGGCAACCTGCTGAGCAGCTTCATCGCCATGCTGCTGGGCAACGCTTTCATCCTGGTGATGGGCGGCGCCTGGCTGGCCGCGATGATCGGCGTGGAAAAGGCCATCATCTACGGCGTCACGCCCTTCATCCTGGGCGCCATCGTCAAGTCCGCGCTCGCCACGGCAAGCGTGGAAGCCACCCGCCGCGCCGGCAAGCCCAAGGCCTGAGGCTGTGACGGTCCGTATCCGCGCCCACCATCTCCTGTGCATGCTGACCTATGCCGGCAAGGGATATAGCGGCGCGTTTACGGCCAACTACGACAAGATCGTCGAAAGGCTCGGCAACAGCGAGGACCTGATTCTCGTCACCGGGCCCGACGACATCTGCGCACCGCTTCTGGCCGACAAGGACGAACACTGTTTCGGCCAGAGCGCCGTCGAGCGCGACGAAAATGCGGCGCGGGCGGTGGAAACGCTGCTCGGCCGCCCGATGCGACCGGGCGAGCGATTCTCGCTGGATGGGGAATGGCTGGCGCGCATGCGCAAGGCTTTCGCGGCCGGGGAAACCCGCCAGCCTTGCGAAGGATGCGAATGGCACGACCTGTGCACCGAAATCGCAGGAAAAGCCTATCAAAACACCCGTCTCGCCATCGAAGCGACGAAGCCGCGCCCTTGACGGGTGGGCCAAACCCGACTAAGGAACGCCAACTTTTCCATGCGGCCGCTTGACCAGATTGCGCGCCATGCACTTTTGGTGCGCCGCATTTGGCCGTCTCGAACCGAAGGTAAATAATATGTCTCGCGCTTGTGAATTGACCGGCAAGGCCGTTATGACCGGCAACAACGTAAGCCACGCCAACAACAAGACCCGGCGCCGCTTCCTGCCGAACCTGGTCAATGTGACGCTGATTTCCGAAGCGCTGAACCAGAACGTGCGCCTGCGCATTTCGGCCAACGCCCTGCGCTCGGTCGAGCACCGCGGCGGCCTCGACGCCTTCCTGGTGAAGGCCGACACCGACGAACTGTCGCAGCGCGCTCGCCTGCTGAAGAAGCAGATCGCCAAGAAGCTGGCCGAGCAGACCGCCTAATCGCCTTTCCGGCGGGGGACGACCGCCTGACAGGGAGCGCGATTCGGCCATTTTGCCGGCGTCGCGCTCCACTGGTTCCATCACCCAGGTTAAAAAAATGAACTTTTCAGCTCGTTATTTGCCTTTCGTGGCCGCCATGGCGATCGTCGTCGTGGCATCGAATATCCTCGTGCAGTTTCCTGTACAGGGACAATTCGGCTCTTTCGCGCTTGCCGATCTCCTGACCTGGGGCGCCTTCACCTACCCCGCCGCCTTCCTCGTCACCGATCTTGCCAATCGCCGCTACGGCCCGCAGATGGCGCGCCGCGTCGTCTTCATCGGCTTCATGACGGCGGTGATCTGCTCCATCGTGGTGCCGCCGCTGCTGTTCCGCCACGGCCTGATCGAATATGGCACCGCCGCTGACCGGCTGGCGCGCATCGCCGCCGCCTCCGGCGCGGCCTTCCTTTTCGGCCAGCTTCTCGACGTCACCGTGTTCAACTGGCTGCGCCGCCATAGCTGGTGGCGCGCGCCAGTGTTCGGCTCGCTGTTCGGCTCGGTCATCGACACCATCATCTTTTTCTCCATCGCCTTTGCGCCGGCCTTCTTCTTCGTCGGCCCGAGCGACGATTTCGCGCTTGAGATGGCGCCGCTGTTCGGCGTGTTGCAGCACGAGGCGGCACGCTGGCAGTCCTGGGCGCTGGGCGACCTGACGGTAAAGCTCATCATCGCCGTGGTCGCGCTTATTCCCTACCGCCTCATCGCCGCCCGCTGGAGCCAGCCGGCAGTGGCAACGGCATAGCCGATGCTGCCTTGGGTCCAGCTTGATTCGGCGACCACGCCGGGCGGCGGAGAGCTTCGCCTGAAAAGGCGCGGCGGCGAGTTCTCGATCATGCTGGGAACGAACGAGCTGATGAACAGCCGTCTCAGCGGCTCGGAGGAGGCGCTGGCGACATTGTCCTGCCAACGGATCGGCGGCCGCCGTTCGCCTCACATCCTGATTGGCGGGCTGGGCATGGGCTTTACGCTTCGCGCCGCCCTTTCCCATCTCGGCGCCGACGCCCATGTGACGGTCGCCGAGTTGGTGCCCTCGGTCGTCGCCTGGGCGCGCGGCCCTATGGCGGAAGTGTTCGGCGACTGCCTCGACGACCCGCGCGTGACCATCCGCGAAACCGACGTCGGCCTCCTGATAAAGGAAGCCTCGGCGACCTACGACGCCATCCTGCTCGACGTGGACAACGGGCCTGAGGGACTTACCCGCCAGGCCAATGACGCTCTGTACAGCCTGCCTGGCCTGCACCGCGCACGCGCCGCTCTGCGGCCCGGCGGCGTGCTGTCCGTATGGTCATCGGGGCCGGATCGGGCCTTCACGAACAGGCTGCGCCAGGCAGGATTTTCGGCCGAGGAAGTGAAAGCCCGCGCAGGCGGTAAGCGCGGCGCGCGGCATGTCATCTGGCTGGCCACCAAACAGGGCGAAGCAGGCTCGGGAAAAGCCGGCTGATTCCATCAAGCGGCAGTGACGGCTGGCCGCCTCAGCGATCTATCCGCGTAGACAGGATGATCGACGACAGGGTGCGTTCCACACCTTCGAGAGCACCGATCCGGTCGATCAATATGTCGAGGTCGCGCACCGAGGGCGCCTCGACCACGATGATCATGTCGAAGCTTCCGCTCACCGAATGCAGCGTGCGCACCTCGGGAATGCGCCTCAGCACCGCCTCGACGGAGGCCGACAGCTTCGGCAGCGCCGTCACCAGGATATGCGCGCGCACGAGGTTCTTTTCGTAGTCCGCAGACAGCTTGACGCTGTAGCCGGCAATCACCCCGCTTCTTTCCAGTCGTTCCAGCCGGCTTTGCACCGTCGTGCGAGAAACGCCCAGCCGGCGCGCCAGCTCGGCAGTGGAGGCCCGCGCATCCTCCCGAAGCAGGGCGATCAGGGCGCGGTCGGCGTCGCTCGTCATTATGTCCAGTCCTCTCGGCAGATTGGCTATCAAGTACCGGTATTTTGCGCAAAGTGATACTGCCTTCCGACGTGCGGCGGCATTACCATTTGCCATTCTTTGAATTTGCATTTCGAGGGGCACTACCATGCACGAGATCGTCGTCGTCGGCGCAGGCAAGATCGGCGCAACCATTGCAGACATGCTGGCAGGCAGCGGAGACTATAGCGTCACCGTCGTCGACCGTTCGCAGGCGCAGCTGGACGCGCTGGACGTAGGCGCCGGCATCGCCACCCGGCAGATCGACATCGGCGAGGCCGGCGCGCTGGAAGCCGTGCTCGCCGGCAAGTTCGCCGTGCTGAGCGCAGCGCCCTTCCACCTCACCACACGGATAGCCGAGGCTGCGGCCGCGACCGGCGTGCATTATCTCGACCTCACCGAGGACGTCGCCAGCACCCGCCGCGTCAAGGAACTGGCCGCCAGCGCCACCAGCGCCTTCATCCCGCAGTGCGGCCTTGCGCCGGGCTTCATCTCCATCGTCACCAACGACCTGGCCAGGAATTTCGACACGCTGGACAGCGTGCGCATGCGCGTTGGCGCGCTGCCGCAGTACCCGTCCAATGCGCTGAACTACAATCTCACCTGGAGCACCGACGGCGTCATCAACGAATATTGCGAGCCCTGCGAGGCCATCGTCGACGGCGGACTGACCGAAGTGCCGCCGCTGGAGGAGCGCGAGGAATTCTCGCTCGACGGCGTCACCTACGAGGCCTTCAACACCTCGGGCGGGCTCGGCACGCTGTGCGAAACCTATAGGGGCAAGGTGCGCACGCTGAACTACCGCACCATTCGCTACCCGGGCCATGCGGCCATCATGAAGGCGCTGCTCAACGATCTCGGCCTGCGCGACCGCCGCGAAGTGCTGAAGGACATACTGGAAAACGCCCTGCCCGCCACGCTGCAGGACGTGGTGGTGATCTTCGTCACCGTCTCGGGCCGCAAGAACGGCCGCCTGATGCAGGAAACCTACGCCAACAAGATCTACAGCCGCCGCGTCGGCAACACCGTGCGCAGCGCCATCCAGATCACCACGGCCTCCGGCATCTGCTCCGTGCTCGACATGCTGGCTTCCGGCGCCCTGCCCGCCAAGGGCTTTGTCCGCCAGGAAGACATCGCACTCGACACGTTCCTGGCCAACCGCTTCGGCCGCAACTACGCGCTGGCCACCAGCACCATTTTGGCGGCTTGAGGCGCCTTGGGCGGCAGCAGAGGAGATGAACGCATCTTCTCCTGATGCCGGACCGCAGCATCCATTCTCCCAATACGCTTTGCCTCACCACCTCTCCCTCACGAAGGAAGAGGTGGTTTTTTTCACTGCGCCGCAGAGCCGGAAAGGGGCGCGCGATTCGGCACCCTCGGGAAATGCGCTCATTCGTCCCGCAGCAAGAACTCCAGATAGAGATTGCGCTGCAGGATGGACTGGTTGTCGTCCGACATCAGCGACACCACCAGCGCGCCGTCGGCGCGGCGCCACACGTCCATCGCTTCCATATTGTCGATCTGGTAGTTCATGTCGGCCTGCGTCAGCACCGGCCCATCAGCCACCTTGCCGTTGCCGATGGTGGAAGCCGGAAGGCGGCGGATCCGCATCTTCACCCCCTGCATCATGGAAAAGCTGCGCTCCAAAAGCAGCAGGTCGCCGTTCGGCAGGAAGGCGCCGTCGGTGATGTCGAAGCCATCGCTGCGCACCACGGTGAAGACGCCCTTGCGCGGCCCATCGAGCACGGCGGCAAAGACGTTCCCTTGGCTGTCAAGGCTGCGTTCGGTGACGACGACAAGCGCGCCCTTCAGCGCGCTGTCTGCCGGCGCATAGGCCACGGTCTCGAAGCTGCGGTTCATGCGCAGCTCATGCTTCGGCACCAGGAAGTCGAGTTGCCGGAACGGCGCGCGCATGTCGTCCGGCCTGATGCGGAACTGTGCCACGCGGTGATCGCGCTCGAAGCCGACGGTGGCAACACCGTCCCTCACCGCCAGCCCCTCGGCATCGACCCGCCACTTGTCGTCGATCGGCTGCCCGGCCGCATCCACCATCTGCACCATGCGGAAATCGCCTATGCCGGTGGGGCGCTGGTCGGCATCGCGCGTGACTTGGCCGAAGAACCAGAAGCCGGTATCGGCCACGCCGATGAAATCCTTGCCCGGCGCCATGAAGCGCATGGCCGAAAAGCCGCCGAAACTGCGCGACGACGAAACCATCTCCAGCCCGCCGACGAATTCCAGCGGGCCGAAGCGCGTTTCATTGCGCCCGATGTGAAACTGGGTGATCTGCCGCGTCGAGACTTTTGCCCGCTCGACCGGAGCGGGCTCGGCCTGAGCCGGCGCGACAATCGCCGCGCCGCTCAGCGCTGCCGCCAGCAATAGGCCGAGCAAGCGCGCCGGAAAGAACCTCATCCGGCCCGGCGGTGGCCGCCGCGGCGAACCTCGCGCACGGTCTCCTCGCCGAACAGCGAGGCGAGCTGCTCGGTCATCGCCCCGGCCAGTTCCTCCGCATCCACAATGGTGACCGCACGACGATAGTAGCGGGTCACGTCGTGGCCGATGCCGATAGCCAGGAGTTCGACCGGCGAGCGCGTCTCGATGAGTTCGATCACCGCGCGCAGGTGGCGCTCCAGATAATTGCCCGGATTGACCGACAGGGTCGAATCGTCAACCGGCGCGCCGTCCGAGATCATCATCAGGATCTTGCGCTGTTCTGGGCGGGCAATCAGGCGCTGATGCGCCCACAGCAGCGCCTCGCCGTCGATGTTCTCCTTCAGCAGGCCCTCGCGCATCATCAGGCCGAGATTGCGCCGCGCGCGCCGCCAAGGCGTGTCGGCGCTCTTGTAGATGATGTGGCGCAGGTCGTTGAGGCGGCCGGGATTGGCCGGCTTGCCATCCTTCAGCCACTTCTCGCGCGCCTGCCCGCCCTTCCAGGCGCGGGTGGTGAAGCCGAGAATCTCTACCGAGACGCCGCAGCGCTCCAGCGTGCGGGCCAGGATGTCGGCGCATGTCGCCGCGACCGTGATCGGTCGGCCGCGCATGGAGCCCGAATTGTCGAGCACCAAAGTCACCACCGTGTCGCGGAACTGCGTGTCGCGCTCCTGCTTGAAGGACAGCGGCTGCATCGGATCGATGACGACGCGCACCAGGCGCGCGGGGTCGAGGTAGCCCTCCTCCAGGTCGAAGTCCCAGGAACGGTTCTGCTGCGCCATCAGCCGGCGCTGCAGGCGGTTGGCAAGCCGCCCGACTACGCCCTGAAGATTGGCAAGCTGCTTGTCGAGGAAGGCCCGCAGGCGGTCGAGCTCCTCGGCGTCGCACAGGTCCTCGGCGCCCACCGTCTCGTCGAAGGCGGTGGTGTAGACCTTGTAGTCGATCTCGCGCGGCAGGTTGGCGAAGGGGTCGTCCTTGCGGCGGGCCTCGCCCGGCGTCTCGGCATCGGCGTCCTCTTCGTCCGACATCTCGTCGGTGTCGGCGTCGGCCGCCTCCATCTCGCCGGCCTGGTCCTGCTCGGAGGCTTCGGTTTCCTCGGGCTGCGACTGCTCGGAGCCGGTATCTTCCTCGCCGGCTTCCTCGCTCTTCTCGCCGCCTTCCGGCTGGTCCTCGGTCTCGTCCTCGCTTTCCTCGGACTGTTCCTCGTCGCCGAGTTCCTCGGCCATGTTCATCGAGGCAAGCATGTCGCGCACGACGCGCGCGAAGGCGTTCTGGTCGTTCAGGTTTTCGGCCAGGTGGTCGAGGTCGGCGCCGGCCTTCTCCTCCACCCAGTTGCGCCAAAGGGAAACCAGCTTCTCGCCGCTCTTGGGCGCCGGCCGGCCGGTCAGCTTCTCGCGCACCAGCAGCGCCACGGCTTCCTCAAGCGGCGCGTCGGCCTGCTCGCGCACGTCGGCCAGATTGGCCTTGGCGTATTTGTCCTCGAGCATCTGGCCAATGTTTTCGGCCACGCCGGCCATGGCGCGGCTGCCGATGGCCTCGACGCGGGCCTGCTCGACGGCATCGAACACGGCGCGCGCCTGCTTGCCCTCGGGCGCCAGCCGGGTGTGGATGCGGTTGTCGTGGCAGGCGCGACGCAGCGCCATGGAATCGCCGAGGCCGCGCGTGATCGCAATGTCGGCCTTGGACGCCTTCTTCGGCAGCTCCGGCAGCCGCGCCCGGTTGCCGGCCAGCGCCGGGCGGTCCTTGGCAAAGGCGACCTCGAGCTCATTGTCGCCGGAAATGGCACGCATGCAGACGGTGACGGCGCGCTTGAACGCGTCCGTATCGGCGCCCGCCTTGGACCTGCCGCGTATGTTGTCGCCCGGACCCGCCACCCTGCTTATCCCAAAACGACGTTGGCCGAAGACTCCGGCAGATCCTCGCCGAAGGCGCGCTGGTAGAACTCGGCCACGATCGGCCGCTCCAGCTCATCGCACTTGTTGACGAAGGTCAGGCGGAAGGCGAGGCCGACATTGTTGAAGATCTCGGCGTTTTCCGACCAGGTGATGACCGTGCGCGGGCTCATCACGGTGGAAAGGTCGCCATTGACGAAGGCCGAGCGCGTCATGTCGGCCACGCGCACCATCTTGTTGACGATGTCGCGGCCCTTCTCGTTGCGATAATGCTTCGACTTGGCCAGCACGATCGCCACTTCGTTGTCATGCGGCAGGTAGTTCAGCGTGGTCACGATCGACCAGCGGTCCATCTGCGCCTGGTTGATCTGCTGCGTGCCGTGATAGAGGCCGGTCGTGTCGCCCAGGCCCACCGTGTTGGCGGTGGCGAACAGGCGGAAGGCCGGATGCGGGCGGATGACGCGGCTCTGGTCGAGCAGCGTCAGGCGACCCGAAGATTCCAGCACGCGCTGGATGACGAACATCACGTCCGGGCGGCCGGCGTCATACTCGTCGAACACCAGCGCGACGTTGTGCTGATAGGCCCAGGGCAGGATGCCGTCGCGGAATTCGGTGACCTGCATGCCTTCCTTGACCACGATGGCGTCCTTGCCGACGAGGTCGATACGGCTGACATGGCTGTCGAGGTTCACGCGCACGCAAGGCCAGTTGAGACGCGCCGCGACCTGCTCGATATGGGTCGACTTGCCGGTGCCGTGATAGCCCGAGACCATGACGCGGCGGTTGTAGGCAAAGCCCGCCAGGATGGCCATCGTCGTCTGCTGGTCGAACAGATAGTCCGGATCGATGTCCGGCACATGTTCGGTGGCCACCGAATAGGCGGGCACAACCATCTTGGACTCGAAGCCGAATTTTTCTTTCACCGAAACAGTCGTATCGGGCAGGTTTGCGATGTCGCGTTCGACCTTGTTCATCACATCTCCACGCGCGGAAGCAATTCCTCCGCCGTCATTCTAGCCTTGTTCGGGAGCGGTCTTAGAGCTTTTTCCTTTCGGGCGAAAGCCGTAGCGGAACGCTCATTCAAACCTGTCGCTCAACACAAGCCGGCTTGCTTGAGCACGCGATACGCCTGAAGCACATCGCGGAATCGATCTTCCGAACCCCTGTCTCCACCATTGGCATCCGGATGGTGGCGTTTCACGAGTTCCTTATAGCGCGCCTTGATCTCGGTTCCAGTCGCCTTTGCGGTAAGGCCAAGCGTTTCCAGCGCCTTGGCCTCAAGGGGCTTGGCCTTGCGCTGGCGCGGTGCGGCGGTGTCGCTGCCGAACATGTTGAACGGATCGCGGACGTTGCGATAGTAGCCGGCACGCCCGGAGCGGTGCTGCGCCATTTCCGGCGCGGAGCGATAGCTGGCGTTGGTGCCGATGGTCCAGGTGGGGCGGTGACCCGTCAGCGCCTCCTTCTGGTAGCGGGCGACCTCGCTGTCGGCCAGGCCGGAAAAATAGTTGAAGCCCTTGTTGTATTCGCGCACGTGCTCGAAGCAGAACCGGAAATACTCGCCTTCCCTCATCCGCCCCACGGGCGCGCGGTGGGTGCCGGCTTCCTCGCAGCCGTCCCACTGGCAGATCGGCGCATGCGCCTTGGCCTCGGCCTGCGGGTCCGGGCGCACGCGGATCTTCTCGAAATATTTAGGATAGGGTTTCATGTCGGCTCATTTAGGGGATTTCGCCCTGCGGAAACAAGAATTGACATTTCGACAATCATCACCCTAACCGCTGAATCGACGGTGAACGGTCGATAGACCGCCAATCGGCGCTTACCGCACCTATATTGGGTGAACGTGACATATGTGGGCGAAGGAGATGGCAATGTCCATGAAGACGACGATGGAAACCAAGTTGAAGAATGCCTTCCAGCCGCAACGCCTGGAGGTCGTCGACGAAAGCCATCTCCATGCCGGGCATCATCACGAAGAATCAGGCCACCACGTGACCTATGACGGCACGGGTGAGACGCATTTCCGCATCCGCATTGTTTCAGACAAGTTCGAGGGCATGAGCCGCATCGACCGCCATCGCTCGGTCAACGAGTTGCTGGCCGACGAGCTGAAGGCCGGCGTGCACGCGCTGGCAATCGAACCTGCCGCGCCCGGCGAAAAGACGCGGTGGTAGGATCCGGGCTACCAGATCGTGGCAACGTGCGGATATTTGAGGATCTTGGCGTCGGCCGTGACCAACGGCGCGCCCAACGTCTGGCTGGTTGCGACAATCCAGCGGTCGGCGGGGTCCTTGTGAAATTCCTCGCCCCGTCGGGTGCTTTTCACTGCAATCTCGTTGTCGATCGGAACAAACTCCACAGCCCCACCCACCAGAGCAGGACATGCGTGTCGATGACGATCACTTGAGGACTTCCCACTCATCCTCATCGACAGCAGGCTCAAATGGCCCTTCATACCAGAGCACTGATCCTTTAAGGGCTTCCAGCGGGTTGCCTTTGGGCGGGGCAATCCTGCGTATCTCCAAGGTCGGCTTGCCGTGATCGGTTATGATCACCGGCTCGCCGCTCTCCTCGACCTGGCGAAAATACTCAAGCGCCTTTGTCTTGAATTTCGATTTCGAGACATGCTCCGTCATGTTCCGGCTCCTGCTCGATAAAGATAAGCATCAAAAAGACCATGAGCAATGTCCATGGTCAGGCGCGTTCGGACCCGGATGGATTCCGGATCAGGGCGCCGTCTTCTCCCCGACCTCCAGCGCAGGCCGGATCCTGATGCGGGTGATGCGGTTCTTGTCGCGCTTCATCACGATGAAACGCTTGCCGTGGAAGGTGAAGGCCTGCTTCTCCTCGGGGATCGACTGCGTCTCGTGGATCACCAGACCGGCGATGGTGGTCGCTTCCTCGTCGGGTAGGTTCCAGTCGAGCGCGCGGTTGAGATCGCGGATCGGCACCGAGCCGTCGACCACGATGGAGCCGTCCGATTCCTGGCGCACGCCCTGCACGTCGACGTCGTGCTCGTCGGCGATCTCGCCGACGATCTCCTCGATGATGTCCTCCAGCGTCACCAGGCCTTCCAGCTCGCCATATTCGTCCACGACGAGCGCGAAATGCGCCTTGCGGCGCAGGAAGGCGCTGAGCTGGTCCTGAAGCGAAGTCGTGTCGGGCACGAACCAGGGCTTGGAGGCGATCTTCATCACGTCGATCATGGAAAAGTCGTTGCCGACTTCCTCCAGCGCGCGCAGCAGATCCTTGGCGTGCAGCACGCCGACGATGTTGTCGGAGGCGCCGCGCCATAGCGGCATGCGCGTGTGCGGGCTCTGCAATATTTCGCGCACCACCGTCTCGGGCGGATTGTCGACATTCACCGAGCGCATCTTGGTGCGGTGAACCATGACGTCGGAGACTTCCAGCTCGTGCAGGTCCAGCAGCCCGCCCATGCGGTCGCGGTCCTGCTTGACCACGCCGCCCTCGCGGTGCAGCACCGCCACCGTGCCCCGCAATTCGTCATGCGCCGACAGAAGCGGCTCGTCGCTCGACAGGCTCACACCGAACAGCCACAGCAGCATGCGGACGGCCCAGTTGGCCGCCACCGACAGATAGCCGAACACCAGCACGGCAAGCCGCGCGAATGGCGCCACGCGCAGCGCGAACTGCTCCGGCCGCGCCAGCGCCCAGCTCTTGGGCAGGATCTCGGAGAAGATCACCAGCATCACCGTCATGAGCACGGTGGCGTAGGCGACGCCCTTGGCTCCGAACAGCTCCAGCAGCAGGCTGGTGGCCAACGCCGAAGCCAGGATGTTGACGAGGTTGTTGCCGATGAGCAGCGCGCCGACAAGCCTGTCCTTGCGCTCCAGCAGCCGCTGGACCAGCCCGGCGCGCTTGTCACCGGCGGCACCCAGCGAATGGAGCCGCGCGCGAGACGAGCCCGTCATGCTGGTTTCGGCCCCGGAAAAGAAAAAGGACAGGACCAGGAGTACGAGGATGATGCCGACCGTAATCCAGCTATCCCAATTCATCCGGGATGATTCTCCTTCAGGAAGGCCAGCACTTCGGAAGCCGGCACGTCCTTGGCGATGAATGACCTGCCGATGCCCCGCGTGAGGATGAAGGTCAGCGCGCCGCGCGACACTTTCTTGTCCTGCGCAATATACTCCAGAAGCCGCTCAGCGTCCGGCAATTCGCCGGGAATGTCGGCCATGCGCCAGGGCAGGCCCACCGCCTGCAGATGCGCCTCCACGCGAGCCGCATCGTCGGGCGAGCAGAGATTCATGCGCGCCGAGAAGCGATGCGCCAGCGCCATGCCGATGGCCACGCCCTCGCCGTGCACCAGGCGCGTGCCATCATAATTTGTCGCCGCCTCCAGCGCGTGGCCAAAGGTGTGGCCGAGATTGAGCAGCGCGCGGTCGCCGGTCTCGAACTCGTCGCGGGCGACCACGTCGGCCTTGGCGCGGCACGATTCGGCAATGGCCTCCGTGCGCGCCGGCCCGCCCGCAAAAACGTCCTGCCAGTTCTTTTCCAGCCAGGCGAAGAAATCCGGCCGGTCGATCAGGCCGTATTTGGCGACCTCGGCATAGCCGGCGCGGAATTCGCGCGCCGGCAGCGTGTCGAGCACGTCGGTATCGGCCAGCACCAGCCGCGGCTGATGGAAGACGCCGACCAGGTTCTTGCCATGCGTGCTGTTGATGCCGGTCTTGCCGCCAACGGAGGAATCGACCTGCGCCAGCAGCGAGGTCGGCACCTGCACGAAATTCATGCCGCGGCGCACGATGCCGGAGGCGAAGCCGGCAAGATCGCCGATCACGCCGCCGCCGAGCGCCACCACCGCATCGCGGCGCTCCAGCCGCGCGGCCAGCACGCCGTCCACCACCTGCTGCAAATGGGCGAAGCTTTTCGTCTTCTCGCCGGCCGGCAGCACGATCGCGGTCGACGAGATACCGGATTTCTCCAGCGAATTCGTCAGCGCCTCGAGATGCGCGCGCGCGACATTCTCGTCGGTGACGATCGCCACCCGGACGCCGGGCAGTCGCGCCGCGATCTCGGCGCCGGCGCGAGCGACCAGCCCCGAGCCGATCAGGATGTCATAGGCCCGCTCGCCCAGCCCCACCTCGACCTTGACCGTGTCGCTGCCCGTCATATCGCATTCTCCCGGGCGCCCCGGCCCTGTCCGCCCAAATACTCGTGCAGCGCCGCGATCACCTCGTCGGCGATGACCTCCTTGCGCTCATCGCGCGTCAGCACCGTCACATCCGCGGTCGCGTAGACGGGATAGCGCTCGGCCATCAGCCGCTGCATCACGCCGCGCGGGTCGGGACCCTGCAGCAACGGCCGGTTCGGCTTCTTCCCCACCCGCTCCATAAGCGTGTCGATATCGGCCTTGAGCCATACCGAGACACCCTGCTCGAGGATGAAGCCGCGCGTCTGCGCGTTCATGAAAGCCCCGCCGCCCGTGGAAAGCACCTGCGGGCCGCTCTCCAGGACACGCTGGATGACTCGCTGTTCCAGCGCGCGAAACTCCGGCTCGCCATAGCGCTGGAACAGCTCTGGAACCGCCATGCGCGAAACGGTCTCGATCTCATGGTCGCTGTCGATGAAGGGCAGGTCCAGCGCCGCCGCCAC
Organism: Pseudomonadota bacterium; assembly: GCA_023387775.1. Lineage (GTDB taxonomy): Bacteria > Pseudomonadota > Alphaproteobacteria > Rhizobiales > Rhizobiaceae > Pseudaminobacter. The sequence goes on from JAEWHN010000344.1 coordinate 15,183, forward strand.
CTTGCGGCCGATCACCGTCTTGCCGGCGCCCATCAGGCCGACGAACACGATCGAACGCTTGCCGAGCCGCTGCAGCAGCTCTGCCTGATTGTCGGCCGTGTCGTGGGGCGTTTCGCTCGTCATGCTGGCGTTTCGACATGAAAATACCTGACACGTCAAGGCTTCGAAGTACCCTTGAAATGACATCCGTACGGACCCATAACGGGATGGACGAGCAGAGACGGGGCGCAATCGAAAAATGCCGACCTTATTCAGGTTTCTCGTGACGCTTGGCGTCCTGGCCGGTCTCGCCTATGGCGCGATGTTTGCGCTCGTCACCTTCGTGCAGCCCAAGCGTGGCGAAATCACCATCCGCATCCCGACCGACAAGCTCAATCCCAAGAAGTGACGCGACGATGAAAAGCGGCGCGCGCATCGAGGCGTTCCTGGAAATGATGAGCGCCGAGCGCGGTGCTGCCGACAATACGCTGGCCTCCTATCGGCGCGACCTGGAAGACGCAGCCGAACATATCGGTGACCTTGCCGGCGCGGACTCGGCGGCCATACGCTCCTATCTCGGCGACATCGCTTCGCGCGGCTTTGCCGCCAGTTCGCAGGCGCGCAAGCTTTCGGCGCTGCGCCAGTTCTACAAGTTCCTCTATGCCGAGGGCCTGCGCCCCGACGATCCCACCGGCACGCTCGACAGCCCGAGGAAGGACCGTTCGCTGCCCAAGATCATGAGCGAGGCCGAAACCGGCCGCCTGCTCGACCGGGCAGCAGCAGAAGCCGCCGACGCCTCGCTCGGCGACAGCGCGCGCGTCGCCGCGCGGCGCATGCATGCGCTGGTGGAGGTGCTCTACGCCACGGGCCTGCGCGTTTCCGAGCTGGTCGGCCTGCCGGTTTCGGTCGCCCTGCGCGACGAGCGCTTCTTCATCGTGCGCGGCAAGGGCAACAAGGAGCGCATGGTGCCGCTCTCGGGCAAGGCGCGCGCGGCGATGCGCGCCTGGCTTGCCGAGCGCGACAGCGATCCGGCGCTGGCGGAAAGCCCATACCTGTTTCCGGCCGCGTCCCAGAGCGGCTACCTGCCCCGTCAGGTCTTCGCCCGCGAGCTGAAAGGACTGGCCGCACGCGCCGGCATTCCCGCGGCCAAGATCTCGCCGCACGTGCTGCGCCACGCCTTTGCCAGCCACCTGTTGCAGAATGGCGCCGACCTGCGCGCGGTGCAGCAACTGCTTGGCCATTCCGATATTTCCACCACCCAGATCTACACCCATGTGCTCGAAGAACGGCTGGTGCGACTGGTCAACGACCATCATCCGCTTGCCGATGAAGAGCGCTGAGGTTATGTGAAGGCAAGTTTTCGCGGCGCCGGCCTGTCTTTTGAGGCGTCGGCCGTCTTTTCTTCAGGCGTATCGGTCAGTTCACGCATGTACAATTACCTCGATTTCGAAAAACCCGTCGCGGATCTCGAAGGCAAGATCCTGGAGCTCAAGAAGCTTGCCGAGAATGGCGAGGCCGTGGACGTGGCCGAGGAGATCGCCCGGCTGGAAAAGCGCTCGCGCGATGCGCTTCGCGACATCTACAAGTCGCTGACGCCATGGCAGAAGGTGCAGGTGGCCCGCCACCCCGACCGCCCGCACTGCCTGGACTATATCGACGCGCTGTTCACCGAGTTCACGCCGCTCGCCGGCGACCGCACCTTCGGCGAGGACAAGGCCATTGTCGGCGGCTTCGCCCGCTTCCGCGGCCAGCCCGTCGCGGTCATGGGCCAGGAAAAGGGCTCCGACACCAAGAGCCGGCTGGCGCATAATTTCGGCTCGCCGCGGCCCGAGGGCTACCGCAAGGCCGTGCGCATCATGGAACTGGCCGATCGTTTCTCCATCCCGGTGGTGACGCTGGTGGACACCGCCGGCGCGTATCCCGGCGTCGGCGCGGAAGAGCGCGGCCAGGCCGAAGCCATCGCCCGCTCCACCTCCGCCTGCCTGTCGCTCAAGGTACCGTCGATCTCGGTGGTGATCGGCGAAGGCGGCTCCGGCGGCGCCATCGCGATCGCTACCGCCAACCGCGTCTTCATGCTCGAGCACGCGATCTATTCGGTGATCTCGCCGGAAGGTGCTGCTTCCATCCTGTGGCGCGACACCACGCGCTCCAGGGACGCCGCCACCAACATGAAGATCACGGCTCAGGACCTGCTGGCGCTCAAGGTCATCGACGCGATCATTCCCGAGCCGCTGGGCGGCGCCCACCGCGGGCCGGAAACGGTGATCCAGGCCGCGGGCGACCTGATCGCCCGGACGCTGGCGGATTTTGCGGCCAACCCCGTCGATTTCCGCGAACAACGCCGCGACAAGTATCTCGCCATCGGCCGCAGCCTCTGACGGTTTTTCGGCCGGCACGGCTGCCCTTCTCGGTGCAGCCACCGCGCCTTTTTAGGCCATTTCGTGGAGCGGATGGGGCAGATTGCGGCGCGTTGCCTATTCCTGCCACAAAATTGCCGCCACTTTCTCGTCAAACGGCCATCTGCCGCCAGGCGCCGTTAACCCTTGCGGTAATCAATTCGCAAGGTTAACGGTTTATGGTCGAGCCTGAACATCAGGTCGGCAGGGGGATTGCAGTTCCCGCCGTAACCGACGGAAACGAAGACGACATTTGATGCCGAAACTCGCCAGTATCGCTCGTTCTGGTCTGCTGGTCGCCGCGCTCGCCGTGGCCGGCTGCAATGAATCCCAGTCCACCTTCGAGGGTTTGACGGCCAAGGGCGAGCTGCACATTCCGCAAAAAATCCTGGCCGAGATGAAGGCCAAGGACATGCCGCGCACTTCGCCGGTGCTGGCGCGCATCTTCAAGGAAGAAGGCAAGCTGGAGATCTGGAAGCAGAAGTCCAACGGGCGCTACGACATCATCGCCAGCTACGACATCTGCAAATGGTCGGGCAAGCTCGGGCCCAAATTCATCGAGGGCGACCGCCAGGCGCCCGAGGGCTTCTACACCGTGCGCCCGTGGCAGATGAAGCCGAACTCGCAGTTTTACCTCGCATTCAACATCGGTTACCCAAACGCTTATGACCGGGCCAACGGCCGCACCGGCTCCAACCTGATGGTGCATGGCGCCTGCTCCTCGTCGGGCTGCTATTCCATGACCGATGCCCAGATCGAGCAGATCTATGCCTTCGGTCGCGATGCCTTTTCCGGCGGCCAGACTGAGTTCCAGGTGCAGGCCTTCCCCTTCCGCATGACGGCAGCCAACATGGCGCGCTATCGCGACGACCCGAACTACGAGTTCTGGAAGATGCTGAAGGAAGGCTACGACCAGTTCGAGATCACCAAGGTGCCGCCCAAGGTCGACGTCTGCGAGAAGCGCTACGTCTTCAACCAGATTCCCGAGAACGGCGCCGCCTTCTCGCCGACTGGCGCCTGCCCGGCCTCGACCATGCCCGATACGCTGAAGATGGCCTATCAGAGCTACGTGTCGGACTACGAGAAGGCCTTTACCAGCGCCATCAAGAGCTCAACTCCGGAGCCTGCGCCCACCATTGCCGGCCTCAACGAAGCCACTCTCGTTTCAGACTGGACCCGCAAGCGGGCGCGCGGCGAGCGCGTGCCGGTCGAGCCGCCGTCACTCGAGCCGGACGGCAGCGTCAAGGTGACCAGCCAGATGGGCCGCATCGACACGCCTGCCGGCCGGCGCATGGCAGCCCTTGAGGCAGCCGAAGCGGAAAAGAAGCGGCTGGCCGAAGAGAAGAAGCGCGCGGCCGAGGAAAAGGCGGCAGCGATCGCTCTCGCCAAGGCTGAAAAGGCGGCTGCTGAAGCGCTGGCCAAGGCCGGTCCCGCGCCGGCGCCGGCGCCCGATGCCGCCCAAGTCGCCGCCGCGCCGGCCGACGAGGCCATTGCTGCCGAAAAGCCCGGTCTCCTGGGCGGCGTGCGCAAGCGCATGGCCAGCCTCTTCGGAGGCTGAGGCTAGCTTCGTGACAAGCGCTGCGGACGTCTACGATCTCAAGGGGCTGAACTGCCCCCTGCCCGTCCTGAAGGCGCGCAAGCGGCTGGCCGCGATGGCCCCAGGCAGCCTGCTGTGGCTCGAAACCACCGACCCTCTGGCGGTCATCGACATTCCAGCTTTCTGCACCGAAAGCGGCCACCGCCTGGTGGAAGCGCAGGCGCAACCCGGCGGCCATCGCTTCCTGGTCGAGCGCGGGGCCGCGTAGCGCTTATCCCGGATTGAAAAGCCTACCGAGGCATGCCCGCAATCGCCAGCGGGTTGTCCTCGATCGCAGCGCGGTCAGGCGTATCGATGGCCGGCCGGTTGGTGATGGCGGCAAACAGCCGCTGCACATAGTCTTCCGGCATGTCTAGCGTGATCAGCACCAGCCGCGTGCCGCGCCGCTCGTCGGGCCAGAAAGGCAGGCGAGCGGGCGGATGCAGGATCTTCTGCACGCCGTGCACGACCAGCGGCCGCGCGGGGTCCTCCGCCAGTTCGATGACGCCCTTCATGCGCAACAGCCGCTCGCCATGGGTCGAGCGCAGCAGGTCGAGGAACATCTCGATCGCCGCATATGGCACCGGCCCGTCATGCACCAGGCTGAAGGAGCGGACGCGCCCGTCGTGGTGATGGTGGTGGTCATGGCCGTGGTGGTGGTCGTGCCCGCAATGGTCATGCGAGGCATGCGCCGCCTCTTCGCCCAGCCAGCGGCGCACATCGGCCGTCTTCGTCTCGGGATCGTAGAGGCCGCATTCGAACAGCGCGGCCACGCCGGTGGCCTCGTCCGAGACGTCGAGCTGCGGCGCCGCCGGATTGATGCGGCCGAGCCGCGCCTTCAGCGCCTCGAGCGCTGAGGCGGCGTCCGCCAGGTCGGTCTTGGTGATCACCAGCCGGTCGGCCACGGCCACCTGCTTCACCGCCTCGACATGCGCGTCGAGCGTCGCTTTGCCATTCACCGCATCCACCAGCGTGATGACGCCGTCGAGCCGGAACGCCTGCACCAAAGCGGGGTGGCCCATGATGGATTGCAGCACCGGCGCCGGGTCGGCCAGGCCGGTGGTTTCGATGATCACCCGCTTCAGCTTCGCGATGCGGCCGGTTTGCAGGCGGTCGACGAGGTCGGCCAGCGTGTCGACCAGTTCGCCACGCACCGTGCAGCACAGGCAGCCGTCGGAGAGCTGGATGACGCCGTCGGATGCCTGTTCCACCAGCAGGTGGTCGATGGCGACGTCGCCGAACTCGTTGATGATGACGGCAGTGTCGGTAAGCGCCGGGTCCTTCAAGAGTCGGTTGAGCAGCGTCGTCTTGCCGGCGCCGAGAAAGCCGGTCAGCACAGACACGGGAATGGGGTTGAGGTGTTGCATGGCTATTGCGGCCGGCTTGCGTCGCCCTGCGCCGCCACCGGCGCTGTCGGCGCCGGCCTGTCGGGCCGCCAGGTCGGTATCGGCACATTGGCCTGGTTGTTCTTGGCGTCGATCGCGGCAAACGCCGCCGGCGCCGGGCCGGTCGCGCCACCCAGCCCCACCCGCACAAACTGCAGGTCGCGGTTCATCTCCGCCATGTAGGGCGACTTGAACTTCGGCTTGCCGTTGGCGTCGAGCCCGTCGGAGCGCTCCGAGGCGCCCGCCTTGCTGCAGACGATGTCGCGCATGTCGGTCGGCGTCGTCAGGTTCTCGCCATAGGGCTGCAAGGTGCCCAGCGTCGCGCTCCCGCTCGCCGCGGTGGAAAAACCCTGGCCCAGAAGGTCTGCCGCCCGGTCGGCGCGGCCCCACGGCGTGCGCTCGCCCAGAACCACCGCCGCAAGCGTGCGCCCGTCGCGCGTGGCCGAGCCGGCGAGATTGTAGCCGGAAGCGCAGACGAAACCCGTCTTCATGCCGTCGGCGCCGGCAAAGCGCCCGAGAAGCGGGTTGAAGCCGCGTATCCTGTTCTTGCCGTTGGTGGTCAGCCCCTCGACCATGAAATAGGAGCCATATTGCGGGAACTCGAGCCGGATCGCCCGCACCAGCAGCGCCATGTCGCGCGCGGTGGTGTAGTTTTCGGGGTCGTGCAGCCCGTTGGGGTTGGTGAAGTGGCTGCCGGTCATGCCCAGCCGCTGCGCTTCCGCATTCATGCGGCCGGCAAAGGCGGGGAGCGTGCCGCCGACGTTCTCGCCGATGGCGGCGGCAATGTCGTTGGCCGACTTGCCCAGCATCATCTTCAGGGCGTTGTCCAGCGTCATCACCGCGCCGGGCTTGTAGCCCATCTTGCTCGGTGGCTCGGCCGCGGTGATCTTGGTCACCTTGATTGGCGACTGCAGGGTCAATTCGCCGGCATTGATCGCCCGGAAGGCGACATAGGCGGTCATCATCTTGGTCAGCGATGCCGGATGCCAGCGCTTGAACGCCTCCTCATGCTCCAGCACCTGGCCGGTCTTCACGTCGAACAGAATCGACGGGTTGGCTCCCGCCGGTCCGGCGACCGAGGCGCCAAGTACGACCAGGCCAGCGAAAAGTCCTTTTGATAAAAAGAGATGCCGCATGGTTAATTCCGAATTCGCCTCTTGCCGTATCCGCCTCGGGGTCCTTAAGATTTTCGGATCGGGTCTCGAAAAGCGCGGGAATTGAGTTGAGATGCCCCGGACCGCGCGCCCTGGGTGCTATTTAGCCTATGTGACCTCAAGATGGCAAAGCGTATGCGATCAACATTGCGAATAGCGGGGCCAACCTTTTGAACAGCGAAAGTCCTAAATCATGCCGATCCTGAACCGAGCTGCCGAACTCCAAGACGAGGTTACCGGCTGGCGCCGCATGCTGCACCAGAACCCGGAATTGAACTACGACGTCTTCCAGACCGCGCAATTCGTGACCGACAAGCTGAAATCCTTCGGCTGCGACGAAGTGGTGGGCGGCATCGGTCGCACTGGCGTGGTGGGCGTCATCCGCGGCAATCTCGGCGCAGGCAGCACCATCGGCCTGCGCGCCGACATGGACGCGCTGCCGATGACCGAGGCCAGCGGCAAGCCCTATGCCTCGGCCAATCCGGGCAAGATGCACGCCTGCGGCCATGACGGCCACACCGCCATGCTGCTTGGTGCTGCGAAATATCTGGCGGAAACGCGCAACTTCGCCGGCTCGGTGGCGGTGATCTTCCAGCCGGCGGAAGAAGGCGGCGCTGGCGGCCTGGCCATGGTCGAAGACGGCATGATGGACCGCTTCGGTATTTCCCAGGTGTTCGGCATGCACAACATGCCCGGCCTACCGGTGGGCCAGTTCGCCACCCGCGTCGGGCCGATCATGGCCGCGACGGCCGAATTCACCATCACGGTGAAGGGCAAGGGCGGCCATGCCGCAATGCCGCATCTGGCGATCGACCCGATCCTGATCGGCAGCCAGATCGTCGCCGCCTTCCAGACCATCGCCTCGCGCACCATCGACCCGCTGGAGTCGATCGTGGTGACGGTGACGAAATTCCACGGCGGCGATGCCTACAACATCATCCCCGAACAGGTGCAGCTTGCCGGCACGGTGCGCACGCTGAAGAAGGAAGTGGCGGCCGTGGCGCGCGAGCGCATCCATGCCATCTGCGCCGGCATCGGCGCGGCCCATGGCGCCAGCGTGCATGTCGACTACGATGCCAATTATCCGGTCACCTTCAATCATGCCGCCGAAACGGTGCTGATCGGCGACGTCGCCGCCACCATCGCCGGCGAGGCGCAGGTTCACCGCGAGATCCAGCCGCTGATGGGCGGCGAGGACTTTTCCTACATGCTGGAAGCGCGCCCGGGCGCCTTCATCTTCATCGGCAATGGCGACAGCGCCAACCTCCACCACCCCGCCTACGACTTCAACGACGAGGCGATCTCCCATGGCATCAGCTACTGGGTGAAGCTGGCCGAAACCGCACGGGCGGCATGATCGCTGCGGCGGGCGCCGGCCAGCGCCCGCCAGCAAGCCCCTGCGGGGCGCCGCATGGGCCTTCATTGGAAAATTGTCCAAAACCCGTTGGCGAAACGGCCTGAAGCGGTTATGTGTCGTCTCGGCTGGTCCCGTAGCTCAGTAGGATAGAGCGGCAGATTCCTAATCTGTAGGTCACAGGTTCGATTCCTGTCGGGATCACCAGCAAATCAAGGATCGCCACAGGCGCCGGATCAGTGTCGGTGCAAGCCGCGCGGGGTACGACGACGCGAACCTGCGCTCGTTCAAGTAGCAGAGCGAGGGAATTTCCTGCATTATTTCGTCGGATTCCGGTCCGGCCGTTCGTCAATATCGTGAAGGCAGGTCAATCGGGCTGCCCGAAGGCGGTTGCAGGAGAGAAGCCATGGCGCGGTATCTGGTCGCCATTCACCACCCCGACGATTACGACCCGTCCGTCGCAGAGGACGAAGCGATGACCCGCGACATCGACGCGCTGAACGATGAGATGAAGGCTGCCGGTGTCAGGGTCTTCGTTGGCGGCCTGCACCCGGCAAGCAGCGCGAGGTCGCTGGAGGCGCAGCCCGGTGGCGAGGTGGTCATCACCGACGGCCCTTATTTGCAGACCAAGGAGCACGTGGGCGGCTTTTGGGTGCTGGAAGCCGCTGACCTGAACGAGGCGCTGGCATGGGGGCGCAAGGCCGCCGTCGCATGCCGGGCGCCGGTCGAGGTGCGCCCGTTTCACTGAAGGGCCGCCAGCCACCGCCGGATGGCTTTCCAAAGCGCAAAAACCCGCCGCCTTGGAAGAGCGGCGGGCGAGTAAATAGAACCCGAACTGCGATCACGGGAAGGCGAGCGAAGCCGCAGCCTTGCCCGAAGCCCCAAGCCCGCAGCCTTCAGGTCAGTGACGGTATGCTACGCAAACGCGGTGGCCCCTGTGCCAGCGATAGTGGTGACGGCACCAGGCGGAATGCCTGTGGTGCCATCCGCCGTAATAATACGCCGGACGATAGCCGTAGTAGCCTCCGTCGTAATAGCCTCCCCACCAGGGGTATAGCCAGGGCAGGCCCAGGCCGAACCAGCCCCACCCCCAATCATTCCAGTTACCGCCACCGCCACCGCCAAAGAAGCGGTTGCCGTGGAAGTGTCCGCCATGGAACCCGTGGAACCCGCCATGCATGCCATGAAAGCCTCCACCCATGC
>JAEWHN010000386.1 GCA_023387775.1 Pseudomonadota bacterium
GGAAAGGTCGATCTCGGTAAGCAGCGTACGTGTGCCGCTCTGCAAAGCACCGGCGATGCGGGTCACCTCGCCTGAAAACTCGCGGTCCGGAAGTTCGGGCACGCGCACCGTCGCATCGATGCCGGGCTCGACGCCAAACGCCGAATCCTGCGGCACATACACCGACACGCGAATGATGTCGTTCTGCATGATCTCGAACATGAAGGTGCCGGTGGTTGTGTTGCCCTGCACCAAGCTGCCCACATCGACATTGCGCTGCGTGATGACGCCGTCAAACGGCGCGACCACCGAAGCGTAGCTACGATCCTGGCGGAGCAGCCTGAGCTGGTTTTCCTGGGCGGCGACATTGGCTTGTGCGACTGCGACCGCAGCTTCCTGCGCCCTGAGGTTCTGGACGTCGACCGTCCCTTGCTGCTGGGTCACCCAGCCCTTGTCGACCAGCTTCGTGTCGCGATTCCAGGTGACCTGGGCAAGCTTCAAATTGGCCTGAGCTTGGTCGAGTGCTGCTTTCAGCTGCTTGAGCGTTGCCTCGTTTTGCGAAATCTGATCGTCGAGCTCGGGAACGGCGAGATCCGCCAGCGGCTCTCCTGCTTTGACCTGATCGCCGATGTCTACGTTTCGCTTGGCGATATAGCCCGTGGCTCGGGCATAGATGCTTGCCGTCGCGTAGGCGGCGGTCGTTCCCGGCAAGGTGACCGGCACGATACCGGAATTGGGCTCGACGGTGGCGACACGCACGCTAGGCACCAGATCATGCTGCTGCTCTGCAGCTTCGGCAACCTGTTGCTGCTGCGAATGGGACCGCCAGGCGCCCAGCGCGAGGCCGCATACCAGCAGCAGAAATGCGAAAATCGCCAACAGGCGCCAGCCATAACGGCGGCGCGCCTCCAAGGGGGACGACAGCTTGCTTTCCGTTTTGCGGTCGACGGTCTCGTGTAGATCGCGGACCGGCTGATCTTCCTCGTCAATCCGCTCGTCATTCATTCGGAAGCTCCTCAAAGACGCCGTAGGAGACGACGCCGTCGTTGCGCTGGCGCAGCAGGGCAAACAGATAAGGCACGATCAAAAGCGTGGTGGGCGTCGCGAACAGAAGGCCCCCGATCACCGCGCGTGCCAGTGCCGCATTCTGTTCCTCGCCCGGAGCGCCGATGGCCATGGGAGTCATGCCGATGATCATCGCGCCCGCGGTCATCAGCACCGGACGGATGCGGGTATAGCCAGCGTCGATGGCAGCCCGGAACGCGGTGCGCCCGTTCAGCTGCCGCTCGCGCGCGAAGGTGACCAGAAGAATGGAATTGGCCGAGGCGACGCCCACCGCCATGATCGCGCCCATGAGTGAGGGGACGCTAAGAGTCGTGCCCGTGATGAACAGCATCGTGAGAATGCCGCACAAGGTCGCCGGCAGTGCCATGATGACGACGAACGGGTCGCCGAAATTCTGGTAGTTGACGACCATCAGCAGGTAGACGAACACCGCCGCGAAAATCAGGCCGATGCCCAGGTTCCGAAAGGAATCGTGCATGCTCTGGATCTGCCCCAGGAGCTGGATCGTATTTCCGGGCTTGAGCTGCGGCTGCAGCTCCCTGACGATCTTGGCGATGTCATTGGAGATGCTGCCAAGATCGCGACCCTGTGCGCCGGCATAGACGTCGTAGACCGGCTGGATGTTGGTTTGGTTCAAATTCGTCGGCACGCTATCGCGTTGCAGCGTGGCCACGTTCCTTAGAAGGCCCGGCACCGGTCCACCGGCTCCAGCGGAGGCTGCCATGGTCGATACGGGGGTGTTGCCGAGTTCTCCGAGCGAGCTCACCAGATGCTGCGGTGTTTGAACCGCGATGTAGTAGGGAATGCCGGCCGCCTGATCGGTCCAGAAATTGGGCGAGACCTGTTCCGACGAGCTGAGGCTGATGTTGATGTCGTTTGCGATTGTCTGCGCATTGACGCCGAGTTGCAGCGCCCGCGATCGGTCGATCTTGGCCATGAAGGCAGGTGCATCAAGCTCCTGCTGGAGATGGACATCGGCAAGGCCCGGGATGGCAGCCATTCGGCGGCGCATTTCCTGCGCCACCTTGAGGTTGGTGGCACGATCGCGGCCGACCACGCGAACATCGATCTGTGATGGCAACCCGAAATTGAGGATCTGGGTCGTCATGTCGGCTGCCTGAAAATAGAAGGTGTCGGCCGGAAAGGCAGCCGGCAGCGCCGCGCGCAACTTGCGCACATATTCGCTGGTTGGCGCGTGTCCTTCTTTCAGCGAGATCAGGATCACGCCGTCATTGACGTTGATCGTCGAGCCGTCGGTAAATGCAAGATTGTACGCCCGTTGCGGCACGCCGATGTCGTCGACGACAAGGTCAAGATCGCGCGCGGGGATGATCTGGCGGATTTTGTCCTCGACCTCCTGGAAGATGCGCTCGGTGGCTTCGATGCGGGTCGCCGCCGGGGCACGGACGTGCAGCTTGATCTGTCCGCCGTCGATGACGGGGAAGAAGTCGCGGCCAACCATGAGGAACATCACGCCGCCCAGCGTGAGCATAAGGACCGCGACCACCGGGACGATCACCCGCCGCTTCAGCAGCATGGTGAGCACGCGCACATAGCCCTGACGAAACCGGTCGAAGCCGCGCTCGAACGCCTGGTGGAACCGCGCGAACCAGTTCCCTGGGCCTTCTGCCCCATCCTGATGCTCGCCCTTCAGCAGAATGCCGATGGCAATCGGCGTCAAGGTCCGCGACAGCACATAGGAGGCCAGCATGGCGAACACGACCGCGAGCCCGAGCGGCGTAAACAGGAATTTGGCCGGGCCCTCGAGGAATATCACCGACG
>JAEWHN010000359.1 GCA_023387775.1 Pseudomonadota bacterium
CTCGCGTGGCGGATCTGCTCTCGGGCATCATGACGTGGGCGGTCGAGGAGCAGATTATCGATCGAAATCCGGTCCACAAGGTCCGGCGTTTTCGCAGCGAGCCGCGACAGCGGTTTCTCAATTCAAAAGAACTTGCAGCACTTGGTGCTGCTTTGTCGGCTGGCCGAGACGCGGAAGGCAAACCGTTTCACCCGCATGCGATTGCTACGCTACGCCTGCTTTGTCTGACCGGTTGCCGGGTTGGCGAGATCGCAGGGTTAAGGTGGGGAGAACTTGACGTTGAGATGAAATGCCTCAGGCTTGATGACACCAAGTCATGGAGGAGCGTGCGTCCGATTGGGAAAATTGCGGTGGAGTCAATTCAGCGACAGCCTGTGCAGGCGGGTAGCGCGCATGTATTCACAGGCGCGAAAGGCACGGGCCCTTATCAAGGTATAGGCAAAGAGGCGCGCCGCATTTTCACAGCTGGCGGGCTGAGCGGGGTTACACCTCATACTCTCCGGCACACATTTGCTTCGGTGGCGTCGGGACTGGGTTACTCTGACGGTACGATTGCGGGCCTTCTTGGCCACAAGGGCAGGGGAGTTACCTCCCGCTATGTTCATCGTCCGGATCAGGCACTGGCTTCTGCTGCCGAGGCAATCAGCGCCGACATCGCAAGGCAACTCGTTGGAGTGAACAACGCTTCTCAGAGACACCTCGATGCAGAGCTCGAGCGCAGGGCATAATCTTTAACTGGGAGGCGAGCGGTGTCTGTCTGTTGACTGTTCTCGTCGGTGTCTAGAAGAGGTTCGAACGTAAGGGGCCACTGATGCCCCATAGCAGGCTTCCCATGCCCGTAGCTTGAATGGCAGCTACGCGCCTAAAGTCAGCCATAGAGACCGTTCAGCCGCGACCTGAAAAGCAGACGTTTCAGGAGCCTGGAGAAACCGTCGAGTGTCATCTCCCATGACACGTGATGCGCTGGGAGGCTCACTGCGGTATCTTTATCCGCCGCGAACGTCGACGGTGAAGGCGGCGCCGCTGTCGTTGCCCGGCTTCCGCTCCGAGGAAGAAGCTGGAGTGAAGTTACGCCAGCCAACCAAGCCCAATAGCTCCACGTGCAGCCAACGAACGAAAGTACTTACGAGCAGTCAGACGTACGAAGATATTTTTTCGGACGCGGGCCGGGCGACACCACCTATTGTCGCAGGTATTGCTGCGCTGACTTCATCTGGAATGATCTCGTCGCCAAAGCGGCGGCGCATATGGCGGGCCAAGCCTACAATCACGTTTTCCTTCGCCTCGTGGGGGCGATAAAGGCGCGCGCATATGTAGTAGCTCCAGAGCACTGCCGCGCGGGCATATTTTCGCGGGCTAAGTGCAAGGTGAATGCGAACTGGCAAAGACGGCACAGTCTCGTTTGGACTAGCATATAGAAGCCTGTACGGACCTTTGCTTATCGGGCTTTTGGTCAGCGATTCAAGTTCACGGTCCTTCTCCTCGAAATTGCCCGAAGCCAACAGAACCTGGCAAATGCATGAAGTAATGTAGCGCTCGAATATAGACCCGGGCTTGCACAAGGGCCGTGCGCGGTGAAGCAATTCAAGCGCGCCATCGAAATCTCCCGCGAAGCCGCGCAAACGCCCAACTATTGAGAGAGCGTCGGCCAGCGCCGTCGATCTGGCAAACGCCTCCTCCGCGATTTCCAACGCCAGCACTTGGTGGGCCGGCCCCATGAAACTGAGAACATGTGCCGCAGACAGCGCATTCTGGGGATCATCCAGCAGGTCGGGCAGAACCTCAAGGATGAGGCCCTCCATATCAGCTTGATCGCGTTCGCGGGGATCCTCGTTGGCCAGAAAGCGCCAACCATCGATGATGTAACCAGTATAAATGTTGACCGCCAGCATCAGTCGCGTGGCGGGGGTTGCATTCCCATTACGAATTAACTGGCGCAACCGCACATCATTCTTGCGCCAGATAGAAGAAGACGGGAACGCTTCTCCCTTCAGTTTGGCTATTTCGCTGGGCAATCCGGCTGGGGTGTCGTCCGCAAACAACTCGCCAGCCTCGACCATTCTAACGGCCAAGGGTGCCGCATCTGAGGCGCCTGGGCCCGGTTGGTCGATTTGGAATTGCCAAAGTGCAGAAAGGTGACTTTCGGCCAAGGAGTTGACGTCGATGTCGTGGCAGCTATCGCGCCGCACATGGATGACCTTTGTGTTCTCCCTGCTTTGGAGAGAAGAAACACATTCCCTCCTGCCACCAGATACGATGAATGTCAGATTTATCCGAAAAGTGAAACCAGCTTCGGCTTCATCGGGTCTGACGGACACGACGCGCTCGACGGGCAGTTGCTTCCTGAGGGCCTGCGCTACCCCTTCGGCAAACTCGATGGCGTGGCTGTCAGCGCTCTCCTGCCCGATTATGATAATCGGGCCCACAACGACGAAGCATTCCGCCAGCGGACCTGTCTGCACGGAATGGGGCCCAACCCAAACGTATCCTTCGCCATACCGAGTGCCGATGAATTTCGGGTTCTTGGCCGAGTCCCGAATCTTGCTTCTAAGTCGATTTATGAAGAAATCCACGTTGCGGTCTGAAGAGTCGGATCCGACCTTTGAAACAGCGTCCAGCAGTTGTTCACGACTTCGCAGCATTCCGGCATGGGCGATCAGATCCGCGAGCAACAGTCGTTCTGCTCGCGTGAACTTTATCATTTTGCCGTCGTCGCCATGGGCATATGAATAGTCTGGCGCGAACGTCAGGTTTTGGTAATTATCACCCACAATTTGCTGACTCCAAGCCGGAGTTGCCAAGAGTACGTATACAGCAAAGAAAATGTGGAATCGAGAAAAAGTCAATTACACCTCAAACGTCACCATCATCGATCTTGTTAGACGTTTGCGACGGAACCAGACCGGCTGCGTCGTCCACAATGACATGATAGGCGAAATCGCCGAGCGGAGGTGCCTCGCTATGGTCCAGCCATCGCACTCTGCGCCCGACACGCCTGATACCGAGTTCACCGAGTTCTGCTTCCGTCAGGGAGTTTAGAAGTGCGCGGCTCGCGCGCCTGTCGCGCCATTTCGTCCACCAGCAGATCAGCATGGACGCCCATGCCGTCAGCCGACCGGATGGAACGCGCACATTGCTTGCAACGTCTGCTTTTTGATCAAATCCACTCGCGGACTTCTCATCGAACGTGCTCCCGCTTTGCTTGACCGTGAACTCGTTGTCGTCCTTCAGCCCTTCGCGATCAGGCTATGGTGGCGGGAGAGTGGGGGGCGCGTCGCCGCAATCGCTTGTTCATGTTTTGTTCTTCTTGCATTTGCTGGGGGGCAACTTCATGTTGACGGTGCCGGGCTGAGGGTTAGCGTCGCGCTTCCGGTTACTTTCCGGCAAGGCGCGCCGCCACTGGCCTGACCCAACCATCTGGCGACAGCAGCATCCAATCGGCCGCGGCCCATATCAGGCAACAAGTCATGAAGCTCAGAGACAACAGCAGTTCCTGCATGTTTCCCAACAGCACAAGCTCCCGCCAGAGCGCAGCCGCGCCCGCAAGGACCGCTGGCACACGGCTTACCAGGACCAGATCCTTGCAGAAATCGGCAACGCGCAATTGGACAAAGGAACCTTGCCTCGTTGCTGTGCCACCCAAGGCACTGCCGAATTTTCCCGCTGCGTGCAGTAAGCCGGCCGAAGCGGCAAGCCAAGGATTGCCCATGATGACCAATCCGATCCCGAGAAGGATTGCGCCGATGCCAGAAAGCACATCGCCTTGTCGATTGAGCTTGGGATCCGGTGGCGCACCGTTTGACCAGGCCCTGGTGTAGAGAAGGCCGCCCCAGAAGAACACGAACGTGGCGCCGGTTAAGGCAGCCGCCGCCGGACTGCCTACAACATGGGCAATGCCGCGACCCCACACAGTGGCCCCGTCATCGCGGGAAACATCCGCTGCGAGTGCGACGCCAAGCCCGACGATGAAGCCCAGTGAATTACCCAAATTGTAGAGCATGCCGGGATCTCGCATGCGGCTCTCGATCCGTTGACGAGCGCTACTATGAGTCACTGGAGCACCACATGGTCTCGTGTAGGCAACTACTCCTCCACAGATTTACTCAGACTGGGATAGGGATTTGCACGCGACGCACTTCCCCAAACTGAGGCGGATAGCCGAGCGGGGCACCTCATCGTGCCGCTTGTCGAGTGACGTTGCTGGCATATTGCGCGCCTGTGGTGCCGCCGATCTGCCTGTCGCTGATCTCCAGAACAAGCTTGCGCCGAAGCGCCGTTGCAAATTCTTCCGGCTTGCTCGGTGCGATCACAAAGGCTCCCGCCCCCGTGATGACGTTGTTTTCCAAATATCCCGGCAGGTCATCGGTTATTCCGGGTTCGTCCCGCGAAACCGCAATACCGTTGACGATGTAGCCGGCCTCGAATGCTCGCGCCCGGCTGTCGATGAGCGGTAGCCCGTCGTTGTTGGTGCCGTTCGTGGAAACGTCGATGACCTTGCGCCTCGCGTGGCCGGGGTATCTGCCGAGCAGCAATCTGCCGGCGTCGATGGCGAATGAAAGCGAGGTTCTGCCGCCCCCCCTTCGCTCGATGCCGTCGCTTCCACGTTCAAGGATGAGGCTCGCCGCATTGCTGGCATCTTGGGCGCCGCATAATCTCGTCCAGGGAAGGATGACGGCCAGCTTCCCAACGCTCGACCATTCGACATAGGAGATCGCGACGCATCCGATCGGACCGCTTGCAATGGCTTTGGCGACCTCGGCGGATCGCAGCGCCTCGACATGACCGTTGAGCTGCAGTAGAGCCGTACCGGGGCCGATGGAGGAGGACTTGTCTACGGCGAAGACAACCGCCGTGTCCACCGCGTCGCCCTCGATGGCAAATGCCGCGTCGGGCGAGAACGCTACCGAGTGCAAGGCCACGATTGCGACAGCAAGTGAGCCGCAGAAGGCGCCCCTTTTTCGAGCTGAAAATTTCCGCCCGACTGAAAGTGTGCCCAAGGCGGCCGGGCGTGAGCGTACTCCGATGGCGAGGGCCGAGTTTGCCATATGCATGCGAGTGTCTCCGGTTCGGGAAATCGGCTTTGGCTTCAGGGACGGATCGCGTCCGGTCATCGCTCGTCGAAATCGAGCGGTGGCCGGCCCTTTTGACGCTGGTCGCAGCTGAAAGGCGCCCGCATCAGCATCAACAGCCTGATGGCATCGTGAAGCACTTTGGAGATCTCTCTCAGCCAAAAGCGTATCATTTGCGTTCCCTCGCAAATGCTGTCTTGCCAATGTTGACCTGACTGTACCTTCCGGCAGGAGACTTAAGCCTCGCTCGGCCGAACGCGCGTTGGATATGCTCTTCCAGCGTCTGTGATGGTTATCGCGGGATTGTTGTGGAAATATTTGATCTTGATAAAATCCAGCCCTGCCAGGGAGGAATGAGCCAGTCGAGACGGAATTTGTTCGTCCCTCTTATTTCGGCGGGGTGAATAGCCCCTAGAGTTGTGGACGCCTTCTTCCCTAATTTTGAGGCAAGGAGGCCATTTCAGTGACGATTTCAAGCGCGATCCGGTGGCTCAGATCACCGACCGGGGCTATCCGGTGGCGGAGGTTTCGCGGCGTCTGGGCGTGAGCCAGCATTCGCTCTATGCGTGGAAGAAGAAGTTCTCGAGGCCTTCAGGTTCGGGCGACACTGATCAGGCAGCCGAGATGCGACGGCTGCGCATCCAACCCAGCGGCTTCTATGCAAGGCTGAAGAGCCCCTTGAGCACGCGGGCTCGGGAAGACCAGTTCAACGCCTTGGCGAGGCTGCTCACACTTTCGTCTTCCCGCGGCCTTCGCATGATCAGTCCGCGATCGAGGCGCTGTCTTCCGCCTTGATAGGTGCCTTGGGCCTTGGCCTTCTCGATTTCTTCGCGTTGGCGTTCCTTGATGAAGCGACGCTCCATTTGCGAGGCCATCCCCAAGACCGTGATCACGAGGTGCCCCATTTCGCCACGCGTCGTGACATGAGGATCGAGCACTGTCACATGAGCGCCCTTCTGTTCGCATTCGTACACGAGATTCAGCACGTCGCGGGTCGATCGTCCCAGTCGATCGAGCCGGGTGACAGACAACTCGTCGCCGGGGCGAGGGAATTCCAGCACCGTGCCAACTCGCTGCGGCCCTCTCGGCTGGCACCTGATAGTTCTTCCAAACGAACAAGTTCACAGCCTTGAGCTTCTTGATCTGCGCTCCAGGACGCCGCCTTCGCCGCCGGCATCGCCTTGAAATCGCTCGACGATCTCGTCCGGGCCGAACCCGTCTGGGCCGGGTGCTGGCGCGCCCGCCAGGCGCTGAGATGCGCCACGGCCGCGGTCCGGCTGCTGGGCCGGGGCGAGGACGAGGCAGCCCTGCGCGACCCCGTCTTGCTGACCGCGCCGGGCGACGACCCGGGCCCGGCCGGAAGGGTGTTTTTGGGCCTTCAGAAAGCTCGCGACGCGAAAGCCCGGCTTTTCCGCCAAGGGTGTCGCCGAACTGGCCGATCTGTTGGGCCTCGGCTGGGACGAACGGCTGGCCGCCGCGGTCGACCACGCCGACGCCGCGCTGCAGGCCGGCCGCGCGGCGCCCTTTGCCGCCGCCAAGCTGGTGGCGGCTATCTGCGACGAGCGGCCGGACGCGGAAGTCCTGGCCTGGGCGCTGGCGGACTGCCTGGTCGCGGCGCAGCTGAACTGGGATCGTCCCGTGCCGCTGTTGATGGCCGAACGCCATGGCGCGGCTTTCCGCACGCTCGGGGGCAGGGGGCGCGTCCGTCCCGGCGAGCCCGGCTTTGGCCGTGCCATCTGCCTGGCGCTGGTCGAGGGCGCAGGCGCGGCGCTGCGGTCCGCCAACGACATCGCCCGGCGTGCGGAAAAACTCCTCGCGGTGGCGCCGAAGGTGCGCACCAGGGGCGCGGCCGCCGTCATCGCAAAACTGCTCGACGAGGACGCCTTGCCGGCCGCCGCGCCGGGCATGAACCTGTCGCGCTGGGCCGCGACGCG
>JAEWHN010000388.1 GCA_023387775.1 Pseudomonadota bacterium
AGAACCACATGTAGACGCCGCGGTGCAGCTTGATCTGGGCCGCCTCGGCGGCCCGTACGATCGCGGCGCGCAGGCCCGCGTCATAGGCTTCCGTCATGCCGACGAAGCGGCGGTCGCTCGGTTCGCCGAACAGCGGGTTGGTGCCGGAGAAGTTGATGTGATCGTCGATCAGCATGACCGAACCCGGCGGCATGTCGGGGTCCACCGAGCCGGCGGCGTTGGTGAGCAGCAGGTGCGTGATGCCGATGCCGGCCAGCACTTCGATGACCGGCCGCATGGCGGCGGCATTGCCATGCTCGTAGTAGTGCGCGCGGCCGGCCAGCATCAGCACCGGCACGCCGGCGAAACGCCCGGCCACGACCTCGCCGGCATGGCCGGTGACGCCGCTGACCGGAAAGCCCGGCAGGTCGGCATAGGAGATGCGGATCGCATTCTCCACCTCATTGACGAGGCCGCCGAGCCCGGAGCCGAGCACAAGCGCTACGCGCGGCGCCAGCCCGCCCAGCTTCTCGACGAGATAATCCACCGCTTCCTTCATTTCAGAATGCTGCCCTTGAAGCCATAGGGCAGCATCTCGCCCATCGTAACCGTCTCCACCACGCCCGCATCATCGCAGAGGTAGAGCTTGGTGTCGGCCTCGGCGAATTCGGCCAGCCGCTGGCGGCAGCCGCCGCACGGCGTGATGCGATGCATGCGCTCGGCCACCACGGCGATCTCCGTGATCCTGCCGCCGCCGCCCATGATGTATTGGCCGAGCGCCGTGGTCTCGGCGCACCAGCCCTCGGGATAGGAGGCCACCTCGATGTTGCAGCCGGAGAAGATGCGTCCGTCCTCGGTGCGCAAGGCCGCCCCCACGGGGAACTTCGAATAGGGCGCGTGGGCGTGTTTCATCGCGGCAACGGCCGCCTCGAACAGATCGTGCGACATGTCTTATCTTTCCTTCACATAGGGCACGCCGCCGGCGCGTGGCGGGATCGCCTTGCCGATGAAGCCGGCCAGAAGGATGACGGTGAGCATGTAGGGTAGCGCCTGCATGAGCTGCACCGGCACCTTGCCGATCATCGGCCAGGCCATGCCCTGGAAGCGGATCGAGGCGGCCTCGAGGAAGCCGAACAGCAGGCAGGCGAACATGGCCGGCACCGGCTTCCACTTGGCAAAGATGAGCGCGGCGAGCGCGATGAAACCCTTGCCGGCGGTCATGTCCTTCACGAAGCCGGCATTCTGCGCCACCGAAAGATAGGCGCCGGCAAGGCCGGTGAGCACGCCCGTGCACAGCAGCGCGCGATAGCGCAGCCAGGTGACCGAGATGCCAGCGGTGTCGACCGCCGCCGGGTTCTCGCCCACTGCGCGCAGGCGCAGGCCGAAGCGGGTGCGGAACAGCACCCACCAGGTGAACGGCACCATCAGGAAGGCGACATAGACCAGCAGCGAATGGCCCGACAGGATGTCCGAATAGATGGTGCCGACCACCGGCAGCTCCCGCAGCGCATCCGCGCCGGGCAGTGTGATGGCCTGGAAGCGGGCGTCGCCGCTCAGCGAGGGCGTGCGGCCGCCTTGGCTGAACCAGGCCTGGCCCAGGATGATAGTGGAGCCGGCGGCGATGAAGTTGATCGCCACGCCCGACACGATCTGGTTGCCGCGATGCGTGATGGAGGCGAAGCCGTGCACTAGCGCCAGCGCAATCGACGTCAGCACGGCCGCACTGAGCCCCAGCCAGGCCGAGCCGGTGACGGCGGCTGCCGAGGCACCGGCAAAAGCCCCGGCCAGCATCTTGCCTTCCAGGCCGATGTCGAAGATGCCCGAGCGCTCCGAATAGAGGCCGGCGAGGCAGGCCAGCAGCAGCGGCACCGAGACGCGGATCGTCGCGCCGACGAGTTGGACCAGGGCGTCCAGAAGTTCCATGTCAGGCCCCCTCTTCCTTGGCCACGGTAACGCCGACCGAGCGCGGGCTGACGCTTGCGAACAGGGTCTGGATGGCGGGGCGGAACATGTGCTCCAGCGCGCCCGCAAACAGGATCACCAGACCCTGGATGATCACGATCATGTCTCGGCTGATGTTGGGCATCTCGAAGGCCAGCTCCGCGCCGCCCTGGTAGAGCACGCCGAAGAGGATAGCCGCCGGCACGATGCCGGCCGGATGCGAGCGGCCCATCAGCGCCACCGCGATGCCGACGAAGCCGGCGCCGGTGACGAAGTCGAGCTGGACGCGGTGCTGGTCGCCCATGATCGGGTTCAGCGCCATCATGCCGGCCAGCGCGCCCGAGATCATCATGGTGATGATGATGATGCGGGCTTCGGAGATGCCGGCATAGCGCGCCGCCTTCGGGCTGAAGCCATAGGTGCGCATTTCGTAGCCGAGCCTGGTGCGCCAGATCAGCACCCAGACCAGGAAGGCCATGACGAGCGCCAGCAGGAAGGAGATGTTGAGCGGGGCCGAACGCACGCTCATGCCGAACATTTCCAGCAGCCAGCCGAGCTTGGGCAGCTGCGCGCCGGGCAGGAAGTCGCGCGTCTGCGGCGCCATCGAGCCGGCCGGCTTAAGCACGTCCACCAGCAGATAGACCATGGCGCTGGCGGCGATGAAGTTGAACATGATGGTGGTGATGACGATGTGGGAGCCGCGTTTGGCGAGCAGATAGGCCGGGACCAGCGCCCATAGCGCGCCCACGGCCGCCGAGGCCAGGATCGCGAGCGGGAAGGTCGTCCACCAGGGCAGCACGCTGTCGAGCCCCAGGCACACCAGCGCCACGCCCAAACCGGCGATATAGGCCTGCCCCTCGCCGCCGATGTTGAACAGGCCGCAATGGAACGCCACCGCAACCGCAAGGCCGGTGAAGATGAAGTTGGTGGCGTAGAACAGCGTGTAGGCGATGTTCTGGCCGCTGCCGAAGGCGCCCTTCACCAGGATACCCGCCGCCTGCAGCGGGTTCTCGCCTACCAGCATGACGACCAGGCCAGCAACGATGAAGGCCACCGCCAGGTTGACGATGGGGATCAGGCCGTAATCCGCCCAGCCGGGCAGTTTTGCGTAGGGCGTGCTCACTCTGCGGCCTCCTTGCCTTCGACGCCGGCCATAAGCAGGCCAAGTTCGCCCTCGCTTGCGTCGGGTCCGCGCTCGCCGACGACGCGGCCGGCGAACATGACCAGAATGCGGTCGGAGAGCGAGCGGATCTCGTCGAGCTCGACCGAGATCAGCAGCACCGCCTTGCCCTGGTCGCGCATGGCGATGAGGCGCTTGTGGATGAATTCGATGGCACCGACGTCGACGCCGCGCGTCGGCTGGCCGACGATGAGGACGCCGGGGTCCTGCTCGATCTCGCGCGCCAGCACGATCTTCTGCTGGTTGCCGCCGGAAAAGTTCGCCGTCTTCAGGCGGCAATCGCCCGGCCGGATGTCGTATTTCTCGATCTTCTCCCTGGCGTCGTTGCGGATGGCATCGATGTTCAGGAAGGGGCCGTTCAGATATTTCGGCTGGTCGTGATAGCCGAGGATGGAGTTCTCGTTCTCCTCGAAGGCAAGCACGAGGCCGACATGGTGGCGGTCTTCCGGCACATGGGCCAGCCCGCGGTCGCGCAGCTCGCCCGGGTCGGCATTGCCGGTGACGTCGATGGGCTTGCCGTCGAGCGTGACCGTGCCCGAAACGGCGCGGCGCGTGCCGGCGATAGCCTCGATCAGCTCCGACTGGCCGTTGCCGGCAACGCCGGCGATGCCGACGATCTCGCCGGCGCGCACGTCGAAGGACACGTTGTCGACCATGGTGACGCCGCGCGAATCCTTCACCGTCAGGTTCTTCACCGACAGCTTGACCTCGGCGGGCTTGGGCTCGCCCTTTTCGACGCGCAGCAGCACCCGGCGGCCGACCATCAGCTCGGCCAGTTCCTCGACTGTGGTTTCGGCGGTCTTGCGAGTGGCGACCATCGTGCCCTGGCGCATGACGGAGACGGTGTCGGTGATGGCCATGATCTCGCGCAGCTTGTGCGTGATCAGCACCACCGTCTTGCCCTGCTGCTTGAGCTGCTCGAGGATGCGGAACAGGTGGTCCGCTTCCGCCGGTGTCAGCACGCCGGTCGGCTCATCGAGAATGAGGATTTCGGCGCCGCGATAGAGCGCCTTGAGGATTTCGACGCGCTGCTGCAGGCCCACCGGCAGTTCCTCGATCACCGCGTCGGGATCGACCTCCAGCCCGTATTCGCGCTCCAGCCGGCGCAGCTCGGAGCGCGCCTTGGAAATGGAGTTGTTGAGCAGCGCCTCGCCCTCGGCGCCGAGGATGACGTTTTCGAGCACGGTGAAATTTTCCACCAGCATGAAGTGCTGGTGCACCATGCCGATACCCACCGCGATGGCGTCGTTGGGCGTACGGATGGCGGTCGGCTTGCCCTCGACGCGGATCTCGCCGCTGTCGGCCTGGTAGAAGCCGTACAGGATCGACATCAGCGTCGACTTGCCGGCCCCGTTTTCGCCGATGATGCCGTGGATTGTGCCGGGAGCGATTTCAAGATTGATATCGCGGTTGGCGCGAACGGCACCAAAACTCTTGTTGATGCCGATCAGCTCGATTGCAGCTTCCGCCATTCGACGGTGTACCCCTGTTTATTTTTATCGTTTGGTCAAAAACCTAGCATGCCGCCATTTCCCTGCCAATTGGCCGGGGGACCCGGATTTCACTCTCGACAAATCGCCTGCCGCTTGTCAATTTCCCAGGTCGCGCCGGGCGCGATATTGACAGATTGTCGAGATTTTGTGGCATTTCGCCCGCCCGGCTCTAAATTTTGTAACAGGATTTCCGACATGACCGCCCCCGAACACCGGCTGACGACGCTCGAAATTCGAGCGGCCGAACAGGAGAAGACCATCGAGGAACTGTCCGGCCAGATTGCCGAACAGTGGAAGGTGATCGACCGGCTTCAGCGGAAGCTGGATGCGCTGACGGATCGCTTCCTGGCTCTGGAAGAGCAGGCCTCCCCCGGCCACGAGGCCACCAAGCCGCCGCATTGGTGATGGGCTGCCCGCAGTATCGCGCATCATCCGGCTGCGGGCAGGTTTTTCGACATCAACGCCATGGGCGCGCCGCAGTCCCGAAATCGCTCGACGACGCTCCATCCCAGCGCAGCATAAAGTCCTTCGGCGTTGGGGGTATACAGGTGGATGACGGGGCACTCGACCGACCGGGCATGCGCCTCGATCGCCTCCACCAGCTTCGATCCCACCCCTCGCCCCCTGAATTCGGGCGCCACCACCAGTCCGGCGAGCCAGGGCGACACATCGTGCTGCGCATCGATCTCGTTGCGCACGAAGAGGCATGTGCCG
Organism: Pseudomonadota bacterium; assembly: GCA_023387775.1. Lineage (GTDB taxonomy): Bacteria > Pseudomonadota > Alphaproteobacteria > Rhizobiales > Rhizobiaceae > Pseudaminobacter. Next base: position 5,308 of record JAEWHN010000388.1, read on the forward strand.
GCGAGCCTGCCATCGCTTTCTGCCACAAGGGCGACTTCGTAGCCCTGATTGCGGACGAAGGTTTCGATCTCGCTGCGGTCTTGCTCCAGCGAGCGGTCGCTGTCCTTGAAGAAGGCGTCGTAGCGCAGCTTCGCCATCGCCGCGAGTTCGTGCGCCGTGGGCTTCGCCAAGCGTATGCTAACCGGCATGTACCGTCTCCGGTCCGCGCAGTTGCGAGCGCGCCAGCGGCAGCAGGCAAAGCCCGCCGATGGCTGCGGTCAGAGCCAGAAACACGCCAAAGCCCGCCCAGCCGTGAGCCTCGATGACATAGCCCGCCAGCGGCGGCCCGATGACGGTGCCGATGCCGCCGGCCTGGCAGACGAGGCCGATGGCGATCGATACGGATTTTCCCTGCGGCACGATTGCCGGAATGCTGGCGAACAGCGCCGAGGCGATGATGCCGCCGGCAATCGCTATGACCACCGCGGCAGCGGTCGCCAGCACAGGCGCGGAGCCGCCGAAGGTCGGCACCGCCGCGACCAGGCTGGCCGCGAAGCCCACGCCCGCCAGCATCAGCACGAAGCGACCGTCGCGTCCCTTCACCAGAACGCCGGTCAGCACATTGCCGATCGGCACGATCAGCGCGATCAGGCCGGCCGACATCGCGATATTGGCTTGCGGAAGCGCCACGAATGCCGGCGTGAAGGCGAAGAAGCTGACCGAGAGCACGACGTAGAAACCGAAGGACAGCGCCACCAGAGCGACCGGAAAGGTGAGCTGCGCGGCAAGGCCGCCGGTTAGCGAAGCCGCTGCCTGCGTTTCCGAGCCGGCATCGGCATCGCCGACCAGGGCCAGCAGCACGGCTCCGATCAGCGCGAACAGCGCAAAGGCGACGATTGCCGCCAGCAGGAAGAATTTTGGCTCGGCCACCGGTAGAAGCCCGCGCGCCAGAAAATCGGCCACCGCGAATCCGACGGGGACAAAACCGCCCCAGATCGCCAGCGCCGGCGCTCGCCAGGCCGGCGGCGCGATGGTGTTAAGCAGCGCCGGAATGACGATGACCAGCACCAGGTAGCCGACGCCTTCGACGAGGCGCGCCGCGAGAATGGCCGCCGGATCGCTGAGAAAGGCCAGCGCCAGGCCGCCGGCAGTCATCACCGCGGCAGACGCGATGAAGGAGCGGCGCATGCCGGCGCGCTCGATGGCCCAGCCTGTCGGCAGCGCCACCAGCGCCACAAAGATGCTGATCATCGAGGTCAGCCAGCCGATCAGGACCAGCGAGAACCCGGCCTCGCTTCTGTACCATCCCACCAGCGGCGCGATCTTGCCGAGTTGCGTGCCCGCCAGCACGCCCGCCAGCAGCAGGGCGGCGATGGTCGCCAGGCGTAACCGGCTGTCGTTCATGCATTCCCCCCCCCATCGCGCGTCGGCCGGATTTGGCGTCAGCCTCAAGTGCGGCTCAGGTTTGCAGCGTGCCCTGCCCGAAAATGACCGCACCATTTCTACAGAGTTCAAACAAAAGCCGCCGGCTTGCGCCGGCGGCTCTATTCTGGCGCCCTTATTGATCAATAGGGGCAGGCGTTGTCCGACATGTAGTCGTGAACCTCGATCTTGCCCGCAGCGATGTCGGCCTTGGCCTGTTCCACGGCCGTCTTCATCTCTTCGGTCACTAGGTCCTTGTTGTTCTCGTCCATGGCGTAGTCGACGCCGCCTTCCTTCAGGCCGAGATTGTTGAAGCCCGGCGTGAACTTGTCGTCCTTCGTGTCCATGAACGCGTTGTAGACGGCCACGTCGACGCGCTTGAGCATCGAGGTCAGCACCTTGCCCGGCTGCAGTCCGTTCTGGTTGGAGTCGACGCCGATGCCGAGCTTGCCCGCGTCTGCGGCAGCCTGCAGCACGCCCACGCCGGTGCCGCCGGCCGCGGCATAGACCACGTCCGCGCCCTGCGAGATCTGCGACTTGGCGATCTCGCCGCCCTTCGTCGGATCGTTCCAGGCCGCCGGGGTGTCGCCGGTCATGTTGTAGAACACCTCGGTCGCGCCGGCTGCCTTGGCGCCGCCGACATAGCCGCAGCCGAACTTGCGGATCAGCGGAATGTCCATGCCGCCGATGAAGCCGACCTTCTTGCTCTGGGAGGCCATGGCCGCCAGCATGCCGACGATGTAGGAGCCCTCATTGTCCTTGAACACCACCGAACGCACGTTCGGCTTGTCCACCACCATGTCGATGATGGTGAACTTGATGTCCGGGTATTCCGGCGCAACCTTTTCCAGCGCCGCGGCCCAGGAGAAGCCGGCCATGACGATGGGGTTGTTGCCGTCCTCGGCGAACTTGCGCAGCGCCTGCTCGCGCTGGGCGTCGTTCTGGATTTCGAAGTCACGATAGGCGATGCCGGTCTCTTCCTTGAACTTCTCGGCGCCATGATAGGCAGCCTCGTTGAAGGACTTGTCGAACTTGCCGCCGAGATCGTAGATGATCGCGGGCTTGATGTCCGCGGCGAAAGCCGGGAAGGCCAGTGCTGTTGCGGCCAGAAGGCCAAGAACGATACGCTTCATGTGAACACCCTGTTTTGCGTTGGTGCGCCGCGTACGTTCTCGCCCTGCGGGCGCTTCACGGCGCTTCGCAGGAGGTGCCCCTCCCACATGCGCGACACTTTCGCACGGCAAGAAATAAAATTCACCTGGAATCTTGGGCGGGCGAAATGCCGTTGCGGAAGCCCTCAGCGGCGGCTTGCCCCTGGTATTTCAAGGTTTGCGGGCGGACGCAAAATTCGCGTTTCCGCCCGCCGGGCATGGCGCTCAGGCCCCGGCCGAAGCGCCATGCGGGATCGGGCAGGAAACGCCGGTGCCCTGCAGCCCGCAGTAGCCGTTCGGGTTCTTGGCCAGATACTGCTGGTGGTCTTCCTCCGCGAAGAAAAATTCGGGCGCAGGCGCGATCTCGGTGGTGATCTTGTCGCGCCCCGCCCCGCGCAGGGAAGCTTCATAGGCATCGCGCGAGGCCACCGCGGCGCGATACTGCTCGTCGCCGAAGGTGTAGATCGCCGAGCGATAGGTGGTGCCGATGTCGTTGCCCTGGCGCATGCCCTGGGTGGGATCGTGGCTTTCCCAGAAGGTCTTCAGCAACTGCGCATAGGAGACCACCTTGGGGTCGAACACCACCAGCACCACCTCGGCATGGCCGGTAAGCCCGGTGCAGGTCTCCTGGTAGGTCGGGTTGGGCGTGACGCCGCCGGCATAGCCAACCGCCGTCACCCACACGCCCTCCATCTGCCAGAACAGACGCTCAGCGCCCCAGAAGCAGCCCATGCCGAACATGGCCTTCTCCAGCCCTTCCGGATAAGGCCCCTTCAGCGGATGCCCGGAGACGAAGTGCCTGGCCGCGGTGGGGATCGGCTCGTCGCGGCCGCGCAACGCCTCTTCCGGCTTCGGCAGCTTGAGCTTCTTGTTCAGCATGTCGCTCAGGAAAAACATGGCATTATCCCTTTCTCGGGTTGCGGCCCCTGCCCTCTCCCGGCATCAGCGCCCCTGCACGTAGCCCACATTGCGCCGGCGCGGGCGATGGCCGATCGCGTAGAGCAGGAAGGCCAGCGCCAGGAACACGGCGAAGCCCGGCAGGTTCAGCACGGTGACGGCCACCGGATCCCAGGCCAGCGGATGAAGCTTCGTCTGGACGAAGTGCTGGAAACTCTCCAGCGTGTGCGGCGAAACCGCGGCCCAGCTGGTGCGCAGCGGCGTCAGCACCAGATGCGCGGCGGCCACGGTGCGCGTGGCATCCAGCACCGCCATGATGACGGCAACCGCCAGCGCGATCGTTGCGGCGAACCTGAACAGGAAGCGCACGTTCGAATCCTCGGAGCTTCGTTTCGCCAAGAGACATATGGTGCGTTGTCCGGCTGCGCAATCGTCCTATATGAAATTCGGCCGATCCGCCGGGCGAGCCGGGCGCAAATTTCTGCGCCGGCCAAAAAACAGGCGCAACGCAGGCTTGGCATTCGCTTCAGGATCGACTAGATGAACCCCGCGCTTGCTTCGTCCGACGAAGCCTGCGCCGCGGAGAGGTGGCCGAGTGGTTGAAGGCGCACGCCTGGAAAGTGTGTATACGGGGAACCGTATCGCGGGTTCGAATCCCGCTCTCTCCGCCAGTTGATTTCCATAATGTATTGATGTTATTGAAATATTTCGGCCCACCTAATGGCCCTTCCCCCAATTGATCCCCCTAAGGTCAATGGATGTATGCGGTTCTCTCCGGACCAAAATGGACAACTGTCAAACATGGCTCATGCGACACTGCATCCTCGAACCCGGTGACGCGATTGTCCTCCCGGGGGAGACCCGGCCCCGAAAGCTGACAGTGATCTAACCCCCACGAATGCCCCGCCGCACACGCTCCCAAGGCCAAGCGCTTGACGCGAAGGAGACTCTCACAGGCAGGGCCGTGCCTGTCGGCTTAGCGCCCGTAATCAGCCGTTGAGGCAAACTTTGCCTGAGCCCTGAAGCGGACGTTACGGCCGATGCAGCGAACGACCGCCTTGCGCCACCATGTCGGTCGTCCAGCGCGCCAATTCCACTGCCCGAACGCAGCCATTGGATCGCCGAGAAAATGTAAGTCGAGGTAGCACCAAAAACCGACGACATTGCTCCCCCGTTGCTGACGTTGCCCCTTTGACTTCGCGCGGTCTCGGTCGCCAAGGGCTCAAGGATGACGCGAACGCGCGGTGAATGGTGTTTGCCTTCAGACGCGGGACTTACGACAGTGACGGGGCTTCCCCGCTCCAGGCGCGAGCAAGCAAGGCCTTGAGGCCGGCGGCCTCGAGCGGACGTGGATTCCAGTAGGGATTGGCAAGTGCCTCGTCGACGGCAGCGTCGATGCCCTCCTCGCGCATGCCGAGGTCGCGAAGCGCCATCGACGCGCCGAGCGCCTTCGCAAGATCGTAGACACCCCGAGCCGCGTCCGGAACACCAATGGCCCGACATACGCGTTCCATGGCTGCAGGTGCGGCGGGCGCATTGTAAGCCATGCTGTGCGGCAACAGAGCCGTGTGGGTCTCGGCATGCGGCAGGCCGAACATCCCGCCCAGCACATGGGCGAGCTTGTGATGCAGCGCCATCGTCGTCGCGCCAAGCACGGAGCCGCACAGGAAAGCGCCATAGAGGGCATCCGCTCTCGCCTCCCGATCCGACACCTGCTTTGTGATGCGCGGGAGTGCTCGCGCCATTCTTGCAATGCCTTCTTCCGCCAGCAGCGACATGACCGGATTGCCATCCTGCGCGTAGAGACCTTCGACCGCGTGCGCCACGGCGTTCATGCCCGAAGTGGCCGATATCGCAGCCGGGAGCGTCAAGGTCAGATCGACATCGTAGATCACCGTCTCCGGCAGCACCTTGGGGCTGCGCTGCGTCGTCTTCCGGCCTCCTGCGGTCTGGCCGAGGACCGGAGTCATCTCCGACCCGGCATAGGTCGTCGGCAGCACGATCTGCGGCAGGTCGGTGCGGAGCGCGAGTGCCTTGGACAGGCCGACCGCGGAGCCGCCTCCTACCGCGACCAGTATGTCAGCGCCAGCCTCCCGAACCGCTGACAAGGCGCTGTCCGTCACCGCGACAGGGGTATGCATCACGGCGTGCGCACATATTCCCGCACCCAGCGAGCCGAGATGCCCGGCGATATCCGCGGCGATGCGTTCTCCCCGCCCCGGAGTGGTGAGCACGATGGCCCGTCGGCCGCCCAGCCGAGCAGCCTCATCTCTCACCTGACGCATCGTTCCGCTGCCGAATACGACCCGCGTCGGGATGGTCTCGTAGATGAACCCGGGTGTCATGATGCTCCTCCAGGGGCGAATCAGCTCAGCTCAGGAACCTGGCGACTGCGGCGAGTTCTTCCTGCCGGATCTCGTGGCCGCCGTCGTGCATGGCGAGTTCCACCTGCGCGCCCTGACCTTGCAGGTAGGCCGCCAGCGACTGCGTCGTCGGCAGCGGACAGATCGGATCGCGCCGCCCCGCGGTGACCAGAACCGACACGGACTTCAGCGCCGGATTTGGCTGCGGCGTCCACGGGATCAGCGGGTGCATCAACACCACCCGGTCGAACAGCTCGGGTGCCGCGAAGACGACGGACGCCAGGATGTTTGCGCCGTTCGAATAGCCGAGCCCGTAGACAGGCGCACCGGGGCTCGACTCCTTGTGGGCCTGGATGAACCCCTTCAGCTTCCGCGTGCGCGCCGCAAGGTCATCCATGTCGTAGATGCCTTCTCCGGTGCGGCGAAAAAAACGGGCGGCACCGTGTTCCGAGACGTCGCCGCGTGGCGAGACGATACCTGCCTCGGGCAGGATCTGTTCGACCATCCCGGGAAACTGGTGCTCGTCGCCGCCGGTGCCGTGAAAGGTGAACACCAGCGGAGCGCCTTCGGCGGATGGCTTGGCGATGTGGTGATAGGCCGATTTCGACATTGTTCGACTCCTTCAAGGGGGAAACCGCCGGACGGGGCCGGCGGTTTCCTGAGGTTGCTCAGTCCGCGATCGGGGTCAGGATCTCCTCGATCCGGGGACGCAGATGTGCGTGCTGGGCGGGGATCTTCAGCGCCTCGCCGAGGTGCGCTGTGTCCTCGTCGGCATCGAAGCCCGGTTCGTTGGTCGCCACCTCGAAGAGCACGCCGCCCGGGGTGCGGAAGTAGATCGCCCAGAAATAGTCGCGGTCGATCACCGGCGTGACGTGGTAGCCGGTGTCGGTCAGCGCCTTCCTCACCTCGAGCTGGGCCTTGCGATTCTCTACAGCGAAGGCGACGTGGTGGACCGACCCGGCACCCTGCCGCGCCGGCGCCGCGCCGGGCAGCACCTCTAGGTCGATGAAGTCGGCACCGTTGCCGCCGGGAATGGCGAGACGGGTCAGCGCCCCCTGACGGTCGACTTCCTCGTAGCCCATGTACTTCAGCAGCTCGCTCGTGGCGCCGCCGTCGCGAAGGCGCATGGTGACCCCGTGGAATCCGTGCACGCCGACATCCTCCGGCACAGGGCCACCGTCGAAGGGCTGGCGGTCGTCGCCCTCCACTTCCACCAGCGCGAAGCCATCGCCATCGGGTCCGAAGAAGCGCAGGCGCTTCTCGCCGAAACGTTCCTGCTTTTCCAACCCGGACACGCCTTGCCCGGCGAAGCGCTCCTGCCAATAGCTGAGCGTCCCGCGCGGAACCGCGAAGACGGTCTCGGAAGCCTCACCGGCGCCCCGACGTCCCTTCACGATGTGCGGAAATGGAAAATAGGTCATGATCGAGCCGGCGGCTCCGGTCTCGTCGCCGTAGTAAAGGTGATAAGTGCCCGGATCGTCGAAGTTCACGGTCTTCTTCACCCGGCGCAGGCCGAGCAGCTTGGTGAAGAAGTCGTTGTTCTGCTGGGCATCAGCCGCCATCGACGTGACGTGGTGCAGGCCTTGGATCTGGTTAAGCATATCAGGATCTCCTCGCGTTCGGGGTATTTCGCTGTCCAGAAGGTAGGCCTTGCCTATCCGTTGCGGAATAGACGTAATCTGATGGACATTATTGCACACCGTGCAATAATGCTGAAATGGGCGAGCTTGAATCCCTGCGCATTTTTCTGACCGTCGCCGAGCAGCGCAGCTTCGCAGGCGCGGCGCGCCAGCTCGGCACGACGCCCGCCTCGGTGACGCGTGCGGTGGCGGCGCTGGAGGAGAGGCTGGGCGTGCAGCTTCTCCTTCGGACGACCCGGCAGGTCTCACTGACCTCCGCTGGCGCGGTCTATGCCGCGCGCGTCGCTCCGCTGGTAACGGGTATCGCCGACGCGGCGTCCGAGACGATGGAGGCGCAGGGCATCACCTCGGGCCTCATCAGGGTGAGTGCACCGATGTCTTTGGGATTGAAGGTGCTGCCCGCGGTGCTGTCGCAGTTCGCGACGCTGTATCCTCAGACGCATGTCGCACTAACGCTCTCCGACCGTTTCGTCGACATCGTCGCGGACGACTACGACCTCGCCATCCGCATATCGGGTCCGCCCTCCGACAAATCGACGATCTGGCGCAAGGTCTGCAGGGTGCCCCGTGTGCTCGTCGCCTCTCCCGCCCATCTTGCGCGGCGAGGCACTCCGGAAAAGCCGGAGGACCTCGCCGGGTTCGCCTGCCTCAGCTACAGCCAGGATGCAGGCATCGAGACCTGGGAACTGTCGAGGGGACCGAGCCACCGCAGCCACAGGGCGGAAGGCGGCTTCAGCGCCAACAACGGGGACTTCCTGGCACGCCTGGTCATGAACGGGGAAGGCATCGCCCTCCTGCCACGCTTCATCGTCGAAGACGAATTACGCTCGGGGCGCCTCGCCGAGGTTTTGCCAGACTGGACCGCGCCAGAGATCTGGCTGACGCTCTACTATCCGCCTTACGCGCAACTGCCGCCGCGGGTTGCCACGTTCTCAGACTTCTTCGAGCATTATGTGAACGACACCCGCCCGCTCTGAGAGCCAGCGGATGTCCCGGCCAGATGAAGGGGGCTCCCGGGCGAATACCTAATGTTTAGCCACGGTGACACGAAAGATCGTGCCGTTCGCGTCGTCGCTGACCAGCAGAGCACCGTCCTGCGCGACGGTGATGCCGGCGGGCCGGCCCCACACTGTGTCCTTGTCCAGTACGAAGCCGGTCATGAAGTCTTGATAGACACCGGTCGGCTTACCGTCTTGCATGCGGGCGCGGATCACCTTGTATCCTGTCCTTTCCTCCCGATTCCAGGAGCCGTGCAGCGTGGCGAAGGCATCGCCGCGGTATTCTGCCGGGAACGCATCCTTGTCGTAGAAGACGAGCTGCAGGGTCGACGAATGCGCCTGGATCAAGACCTCGGGCACGCGGACCTTGTCCTTGAGATCGGGGCGCTCACCGGCGTGGGCCGGGTCTTCATTGCCGCCGATGTAGTACCAGGGCCAGCCGTAGAACCCGTGCTCCTCAACGGTGGTCAGGAAATCGGGGACCAGATTGGCGCCGAGGTGGTCGCGTTCGTTGCCTGTGCACCACAGGGTGCCGGTGTCCGGTTGCACGGTCATGCCGGAGCAGTTGCGCAGGCCGGTCGCAAAATTGCGGACTTTCTCGCCTTCCGCATCGAACGCGCGCACGACGGCCCTGTTCTCTTCATCACCCCAGGCAGCACCCAGCCCATGCGTCTTCTCAAAGGCCTTGATCTCCTCTGGCGACTTCTCCGGCATCCCGGCGGCGACGTTGGACGCCGAGCCGATCGAGACGAACAGGCGTTGCCCGTCCGGTGAGACCGCCAGGTCGCGCGTCCAGTGCCGTTGGGTGGGGATATCCGGGATGATGACCTCGGCCGGCCCGGTCGCCTTTCGGTCCCCGGCCTTGTAGGGGAAGCGAACGACCTGGTTGGCGGCCGCCACATAGACGTATCGGGGTTCGGCCGACGGGTAGAACGCGATGCCGAAGGGCTTCTCCAGCCCCTCGGTGAAGACTTCGGGCTTTGCTGGCCCCTTTCCAATCGCATCGGCGGCAAAGACCAGGACACGACCGCTCCCGCTTTCCGCCACGAAGATATCGCCGTTCGGGGCCGGCCGAAGGACGCGAGGTTGGTTCAGCCCGCTGGCGACCACCTGCACCGCGAAACCCTTCGGCACATCCGGCATCTTGCCTTGTGGCGCCGGCACAACCTTGGCCATGTTCTCGAAATCCGGAGCTTCCGGGTCGTTCTCAGTGTGCGTCGGCGCTGGCAGGTCGGCGGGCGTGATGTGCCGGCTGACTCCGGGCGCGTCGCTCTCCCAAGTGCCAAAGGCGTCGGCGCCAGCGCGCACTTCCTGGGCGTGCAGCGGGGTCAGCGAAACGAACGCCAGCGGAATACTCATCAGGACCGTCGAGGCGCGCATGACATCTCCTCCGAGAACATCGGTGGGCGGCGTAACGGCTGCCGCCCGCAAAGGTTCCACGACGAGTAGTTGGTACCGAGACCGTCAAGGGCATCTTGAAAGGGCCGCTGTCACGGAGGCAAACACCGGGCGGCGGCGATAATGCCATCGGCGGCAGCGATTTGCGGTGGTCAGCTGCAATCTGGCTGTGCGGGCGGCGATCCAGGCCGGCGTGGTCGGCACGAAACGAAGTTCAAGACCCGCGCGCCTACAATTGCGTTATGTTGGGACAAAACGCGGGATGAACCACGGGACATCTGGCGGGGACTTCGAGCCGTGGTCACAGAAAAGCACGGTGGCTTGATGATGCGTTGGCTCTCCCTGTATCGATGGACGCTCCTGCATTCCCTGCGGATGACAACGGCGAGCACCGCCGCGTTCGCGGCGGCGTACGCGCTCGGGCTTCCGGAAGGACTTTCGGCAGCGGTAACTGCAATCGTCGTGACCGAGAGCAATGTCGGTGGTTCGTTCAAGACGGCGTTCGAGCAGATCATCGGATCGATGCTTGGCGCGATCTTCGCTATCGCAGTCGCCCTCGTGATCCGGCCAGACGACGGGGTTTCGAGCGCCATTGGCCTAGCAGTCGCGCTGGGTCCGCTCTCAATCCTGGCTGCGCGTTCTCCGGGCTTCCGGATCGCTCCCGTCACCGCCGCCATCGTTCTCCTGGGCGGCGCGGGGCCGCAATTCGATCCGTTTAACCTTGCCGCCTATCGTATGCTCGGGGTCGGTCTGGGATGCGGCGTAGGACTCCTGATCTCGGTCGTTATCGTTCCGGCCCGGGCGTCCCGCTCGGTCCTTGAGACTGCTGACCGGATCGCCGGCCTCATGGCAGAGCAGCTGGAAGCGCTCGCAGCCGGGGGTGCTACTTGCCAGGAAACCATTACCTCCAGCGCGAGGGACACTCGCGAAAGCCTTGTGCGCCTGGCTTCCTTTGTGGAGCAGGCGACTCACGAAAGGCGAGCCCGCCTCGCTGGAGTTGCGGATGGACAGCGCCTGACGTTGCCCCTTTGACTTAATCCGGTTTGAAGTTCGTTCTGGCCCAGAGAGAGGACCAGAACATGAAACGCAGCCGCTTCTCGGATGAGCAGATCATCGGGATCTAAGGAACACGAGGCCGGGGTCTCGGTCGCGGATTTGTGCCGCAAGCATGGCGTGAGCGATGCCTCGATCTACAAATGGAAAGCCAAATTCGGTGGCATGGACGTGTCCGAGGCGAAGCGTCTAAAGAGCCTGGAGGATGAGAACGCACGCCTGAAGCGGCTTCTGGCCGATGCCATGCTCGACAATGCGGCCCTGAAAGATCTGTTGGGAAAGAGGTGGTGACGCCCGCAGCCAGGCGGAACGCTGTCGCGCATCTGAAGGCTGCCTTTGGGATGAGCGAACGGCGGGCGTGTATAGCCATCGGCTGTTGCCGCATGACGGTGCGCTACGAGACCAGGCGGCCCGATGATCGCGCGCTTCGGGAGCGGATGCGGGAGGCGGCATAGAGCGTATCCAGCGCTGTATTGAGTACCTTTTCCAGTTCCTCCTGATCCATTCTGCCTCCCTGGTTCTAGAATTCAGTTTTCACGTAGATCCCGGTGCGCCCCGCTTGTGCAAGCTTGCCATCTACTCGCGTTTGAATTTCTTGCGGCAAACGGGGCACTGGAAGACTTAAGTCGGGCCGTGGGAGCCTCACGCTTTCATCATCGCCCCAGCCGTTTTCCAAGGCTTGCTGCATGGCAGCCACACACTCTTCGGGATGTCGCCGTAATTCACATCGTATTGGTGAAGCCCCTTATGGAGACGGGACGAGTCCCCGGAGTCGATCTAGAACGGCCGACACAGGCTGCGAGAGATCGACAGTAGCGAAGCGGATGTTGTGTCGTTGAATGCTCACCGCTTCATCCAGATCACCGTCCACGGTCGGATAAAGAAGCATGCCCGAAGAGGTCAGAGAGAGCGCCTCCTCCGCCCGTTCCTGGCTGCGAAGATAGGAGTACATCTGGTAAATGTAGCCGCTTTTCAAAACGGCGGCGCGGTGCTGTGAGCGGCCAAAGACGGACGTGAATTTGGTGTCGATGATGAGCCGCTGTCCTTGTGCCGGGTGCTCCAAGATGATGTCCGAGATCATTCCTGGCATTATTGCCGCGATCCCCGGGGTCTCGGAGTCAATCTGCCATTTCAGAGACTTGCCCTGATAGACCTTCCAGCCGAGCTGTGGCAGCTCGATGGCGTAGAAATTGCCCATCGCTTTCTCGAACAAGTGCCGGACAAGCACGACATTCTTGTCGACGCGGGTCATCGGGTGGGCGCCTGAATCCTCAGTGGGCAATACCAATTCAAACACCAGCCTTGCCAGGGTCACCATCAACAGATCGTCGCCATCATGCCGGCCGATGCGGTCTGCACTCAACTCGGCGCGGGAGGGTCGCAGCCCGCTTACGCCCTGGCGCCCCAGATCACCAGCCAGACGCCCGCAATCATGGGCAATGACCCAGTCATCGACACGGGTTGCGAGAGCGTCCAAGGCGGCCCGCACAAGACGGTTGCGCGGCGTGTCGAACGTGAACTCTTCAAAGCGGCAGGCGATCATGCCCTTGCTCAGTAGATCGCCTGCGAAGGTATCGAGAATGTCGATGCGCCCTCGTACGCGTGCGAGTACAGCTTGTTTCTGCACATAGCCGCGGCTCAGATTTCGCCGCAAACGCCGATCAACCGCGTAACAGAGAATCCTGGCGATCAAGGAAGGGAAGTCCGGCGCCTCCTCCACCGCAGCTTCATGGTGGCCATGGAATTGCGCAAGATTGTGGGCATAAAGAAAGAGCAGCCAGATGTTGCGAACGGGAATGCGCCCGATCAGGCGGCTTTCTAGCGTTTCAATCGTCCGAGCCTGCATCATAGGTCTGCGAGCAGCTTTTGCTGAGCTGTGGAGACTTTCTCCGGCGCGTCGAACCAATATTCTTCGAGCAACGGTACGATCTCTGTTCGAACGATCTGCCCAAACCAATCCTGCGCATCGCCTTTTAGAACGCCCGAAGGCGTGACGTAGCTATGGCCGATCCGGTATTGCTGCCCTAGCGAGCGATCCTGGCTGATTTCCTCGTTGAGGGCGTTCATACGCTTCTGGACAAGCGAGACGAAATCTTCAGTCAGGCTGCACTTGTTGACACACCATTCGCGCCAAAGTCCGTTAAGCTGGGGTTCAAGTCCAACAAACGCAAAGCGGCGGCGCAGCGCTAGGTCGACAAGCGCCAGCGATCTATCGGCGATATTCATTGTGCCGATGACATATAAATTGCGGGGCACATAAACCCGCTCACCGGGCGAGCGCCGATAGGCGAGTTCCATAGCCTCTTCCCGGTACCTCTTGGTATCTTCCAGAAGCGTCAGCACTTCACCGAAAATCTGCGCCGGATTGCCGCGATTGATCTCCTCAATCACAAGCACAAAAGGTCTGTCCGGTTCAGCTTTCGCGGCCTCCACGATTTCAAGGAACACGCCATCGATCAGGGCGAGCTTACCATCACCCGAGGGCCGCCAGCCGCGGATGAAATCTTCATACGACAACGAAGGATGGAATTGCATGACCCGCAGGCGCTCGCGCGTGACTTTGGGGTCTTTCGATCCCAGCAGGACATAGGCAAGCCTTTTGGCGAGCCATGTCTTGCCAGTCCCGGGCGGCCCTTGCAGCACAAGGTTGCGCTTGCTTTCGACACGGCCCAGAATCCGGTCAATCTCTTCCCGTGGCAGGAAGCAGCCATCGTCAATGATGTTGTCGACCGCGTAAGATGGAGCTGCCGCTTCCTCGTCGGTTTCAAGAACATCGTTGTCGAAGAGCTCGTCGAGGGCATTGGTCGCTTGCTCTGGGCCGTACTTCTTCGCAAAGTATGGCTGCTTGATCCAGAAATCATGATCCTGTTTGGCACCGGCGAAGGCGAAAGCGATTAGCCTGCGCGCCATCTCGTCGTTGGGATCGGCCTCAACCAATGTCACCCGATAGGTATAGAAGAACCAGTCGCGCGGCGGATCGAGCACTTCCCAGTCGACCTTGACCGTCTTTCCGTCGCCCATATTTTCGGTGATCGTTCCGCTCGCTTTGATGCGCATGCATGACACGGGCTGGCCGCGGTTATCGAACGGCAGATTGTGCTTGCGCACGAAGGAAGCCTTGATGGCGATCTTATCGCCGGGCTTCATGCGCCGGATTTCGTCCGTAAACTTATTGTGCAAGCCGTTTTGCCAGATGCCTTCGGAATAAAAGCGTTCCGTCTGGTCGTCTGTGC
>JAEWHN010000396.1 GCA_023387775.1 Pseudomonadota bacterium
GTTCTATGGCGGGCTGGTGCGCGCCAAGAACATGCTTTCAGTGCTCATGCAGTGCACGATGATCGTTGCGGTCGTCATCGTCATCTGGGTGCTCTACGGCTATTCGGTCGCCTTCGGCGGCGGCACCAGCCCGTTCTGGGGCGGGTTCGGCAAGGCTTTCCTCGCCGGCGTCACCCCGCAGAGCACGGTGCCCACCCTCACCACCGGCGTGGTCATCCCCGAACTCGTCTATGTCTGTTTCCAGATGACCTTCGCCTGCATCACGCCGGCGCTCATCATCGGTGCATTCGCCGAGCGCATCCGCTTCCCCGCCGTGGTCCTGTTCGTGGCCTTGTGGGTGACCTTCGTCTACTTCCCCATCGCACACATGGTCTGGGACCCGCACGGCCTGCTGTTCAGCTGGGGCGCGCTGGATTTTGCCGGCGGCACCGTGGTGCACATAAATGCCGGCATCGCCGCGCTGGTGGGGGCCCTGCTGGTGGGCAGGCGCAACGGCTACGGCCGTGACAACATGGCGCCGCATTCGATGACGCTGACCATGGTTGGCGCCTCTATCCTGTGGGTGGGCTGGTTCGGCTTCAACGCCGGCTCCAACCTGGAAGCCAATGGCGGCGCGGCGCTCGCCATGATCAACAGCTTCACCGCGACGGCCGGTGCCATCATCGCCTGGTCGGTGGTCGAGGCGCTGGTTCGCGGCAAGGCGTCGATGCTGGGCGCTGCCTCGGGCATGGTCGCGGGCCTCGTGGCGGTGACGCCCGCTGCCGGTTTCGTCGGCCCGGTCGGGGCGATCGTGCTCGGCGCCATCGCCAGCCTCTGCTGCTACTTCTTCGTCACCGTCGTGAAGATCAGGATGGGCTACGACGATTCTCTCGACGTGTTCGGCGTACACGGCATCGGAGGAACCGTCGGCGCGATCGGCACCGGCATCTTCGCTTCCACGGCGCTTGGCGGCGTCGGCTATGCCAATGGCGTGACGATGGCCGGCCAGGTTTCGACCCAGATAATGGCGGTGCTGGTCACCTATGCCTGGTGCGGCATCGGCTCGGTCATACTCTACAAGATCGTCGACGTGACGATCGGCCTGCGCCCGAGCGCCGAAGCCGAAGCGCAGGGGCTCGACCTGTCTTCTCACGGCGAGGTGGCCTACCACTCGTGAGAGCTTCCCGGCGGCTGCGGCCGCCGGTGCAAACTTGCGCGACCCGCCGGGCTGTCCTGGTGCATGGGAAGGCCCGGTTCGCCCGGGCCATCCCTGCCGGTTTTGCAATGCCTGCATGGTTAATGCGACCTTAACCTTCCCGCCGATAATCTGACGGCCGACTCTGGCCAGGGTGCGCTCGCGCCGTGGCGTCTTCATTGCGGACGGGGAAAGCAGCATGCGTTCGGCCACTCAATTCGCGCTGACCGACACCGGGCACGGCCTGAAGGACTTCGCGTGGCGTCAGGCCGCGCGGGTGGCAGGGTTGGCGCTGTTCGCCTTCGTGGCGTTTGCGCTTGCCAGCCTGGGCACCTGGAACGTCGCCGATCCGAGTTTCAGCCACGCGACCGACAACCCCGTCACCAATGCGATGGACTATCCGGGCGCGGTCCTTTCCGACCTCGCCATGCAGTTCTACGGCCTGTCGTCGGTGGCGGCGCTGGTCCCGGCGGTGATCTGGGGCGTGCTGCTGATCACCGCGCGCGGGGTGGATCGCATGCCGCGCCGCGCCTTCGCCTGGTTCGGCGCGTCGCTTCTTTCCGCTGCAATTGCCGGCTGCGTCACGCCGCCGCCCACCTGGCCGCTGCCCAGCGGGCTTGGCGGGGTTCTTGGCGACATGGTGCTGAAAATCCCGGGCATGCTGACCGGAGACTATCCGGCCGGATGGGTTGGCACTGCAGTCGCCGCTGCCCTGGCGGTGCCGGCATTGTGGCTCTACGGCTACGGTTCCGGCCTGCTGTTGCGCAGGACTGACCGCGAGCTCGAGGAACTGGCCGAGAAGGAACAGCGCGAGCGCGACCTCGCATCCCTTGTCGACGAAGATGACGAAGGCGAGGGCATACTTGCCTTCGGCGTGATTGCCCACTGGTGGCTGTCGTTCAGGGCATTCCTGCACCGCCGCAGCGCGCGCCGCAGGGGCCATGATGAGTTCGGATCCGCCGGTGCGCGCCCGGAAAGCGCCTGGCGCCGCGCCGCGGAGCGCGTCGAGTTCGCCGAACAGGCGGAGGCGCGGGTCGCGTCGCCGGGCAGGGCGCGGGTGGAGCCCGAATTCTTCGCCTCGATGGTGGCGAGCCGCGCCGCTGCGCCTGAGGACGACGAAGACGCGGAAGATGCCGACTTCGCGCCGGACGGCGTGATTGCAGCGCCTGCCGCTCGCCCGACCCGGGTCCAGAATTTCCGCACGCCCGCGGCCGGGCCTCTCTCGGCAAGCGGTCGGGTGGAAGGGCCGGCTCCAAGACCGGCGCAGGGCGCGCGCGCCCAGCGCGAGGCCCAGACCTCGCTTATCGGGTCCGACAGCTTCGAGATGCCTTCGCTGCACTTCCTGGCGGAACCGAAAAACGTCTCGCGCGACCCCAGCCTGTCGCAGGATGCGCTTGAGCAGAATGCGCGGCTCCTGGAAGGCGTGCTGGAGGATTTCGGCGTCAAGGGCGAGATCATCCATGTCCGGCCGGGGCCTGTCGTCACGCTCTACGAGCTGGAGCCCGCACCGGGCATCAAGTCCTCGCGCGTCATCGGTCTGGCAGACGACATCGCCCGCTCGATGAGCGCGATCGCCGCGCGCGTCGCGGTCGTGCCCGGCCGCAATGCTATCGGCATCGAGCTGCCCAATGCCAGGCGCGAAACGGTCTATCTGCGCGAAATCCTCGCCAGCCGCGACTTCGAGACCACCAAGGCCAAGCTCGCGCTGGCGCTCGGCAAGACGATCAATGGCGAGGCCGTCATCGTCGACATCGCCAAGATGCCGCACGTGCTGGTGGCCGGCACCACCGGCTCGGGCAAGTCGGTTGCCATCAACACCATGATCCTGTCGCTGCTCTACCGCATGACGCCGCAGGAATGCCGGCTGATCATGATCGACCCGAAGATGCTGGAACTGTCGGTCTATGACGGCATCCCGCACCTGCTGACGCCGGTGGTCACCGATCCGAAGAAGGCCGTGGTGGCGCTGAAATGGACGGTGCGGGAGATGGAGGACCGCTACCGCAAGATGTCCAAGGTGGGCGTGCGCAACATTGACGGCTTCAATGCCCGCGTCGCGCAGGCACAGAAGAAGGGCGAGCAGATCCAGCGCACGGTGCAGACTGGCTTCGACCGCCAGACCGGCGAGGCGATCTACGAGACCGAGGAGCTGGATCTCCAGCCGCTGCCCTACATCGTCGTCATCATCGACGAAATGGCCGACCTGATGATGGTCGCCGGCAAGGACATCGAGGGCGCCGTCCAGCGCCTTGCCCAGATGGCGCGCGCCGCCGGCATCCATGTCATCATGGCGACCCAGCGCCCGTCGGTCGACGTCATCACCGGCACCATCAAGGCCAACTTCCCCACCCGCATCTCCTTCCAGGTCACGTCGAAGATCGACAGCCGAACCATTCTGGGCGAGCAGGGGGCCGAGCAGCTTCTGGGCATGGGCGACATGCTCTACATGGCCGGCGGCGGCCGCATCCAGCGCGTGCACGGCCCCTTCGTCTCCGACGACGAGGTCGAGAATGTCGTGGGGCATCTCAAGCTCCAGGGCGTGCCGGAATATCTCGACGCCATCACCGAGGACGATGGCGAGGACGAGGGCGAATCGTCATCGAAGGGCGGTGGCGGCGGCAATCTGGAAGATTCGGACGATCCCTACGACCAGGCCGTGGCCGTGGTGCTGCGCGACGGCAAGGCTTCGACCAGCTATATCCAGCGCCGCCTCGGCATCGGCTACAATCGCGCCGCCTCCATCATCGAGCGGATGGAGCAGGAGGGCATAGTCGGCCCGGCCAATCATGCCGGCAAGCGCGAGATCCTCGTTCCGACCGAAGACGACCAGCTTTGAGGCGGGTGTGCCTGACAAGAGATTGATGACGTCGTGACCTTGCCAAGGCCAAACTTCAGCCCAACTACCGCGCTATCAGCTTCGAACGGAACGCAACCGAGAGTGAAACCGGCATGACCAAAGATGCTTTGACCCCGAACTGGAAGCAACGGGCGCGCCGCCAATTCATGGGCATTGCCGGCGCCGCTGCCTGTCTGGCCGCACTGCCGTCGCTTCCGGGCTTCGACGCGCGCGCACAGGCCACGCCTACCGAAACCGCCCAGAAGATCGCGGATCATTTCGCCGGTGTTCGCACCATGGCCGGCGAGTTCGTGCAGTTCGGTCCGCGCGGCGAACAGACCGGCGGCAAGTTCTATATCGAACGGCCGGGCAAGATCCGCTTCAACTATGACGGAGCTTCCGGCTTCAAGGTCATCTCCGACGGCGAATCGGTCGCTCTCGACAACAAGAAGATGAACACGATGGACCTCTATCCGCTGTCGAAGACGCCGCTGAAGCTGCTGCTCGACCAGCGCATCGACCTGTCCGGCGACAAGGTCAAGAGCGTGAAGGAAGAGGACGACCTGACCACGATCCAGCTCGCCGACAAGTCGGTCTTCGGTAATTCGAGGATCACCATGATGTTCGATCCGAAGACCTATGAGCTGCGCCAGTGGACCATCACCGACGCCCAGGGGAAAGACACCACGGTGATGATCTTCAACGTCCAGGAAGGCGTCCGGCTGGATCAGAACCTGTTCAAGATCGATTACCGGCGCAATCTCGAGGTCAATCGCAAGTCCAGGCAGTAAACTGGCGCGGGCAGCACGGGCCGGAAGCTGTGGACAGCAGCGGCTGCGGCCGCTTGCGTACCGCATGAGCTTGTAATTGCCGGCCTTGCCTGCCAGTTTCCGGGCAAAATTCCCGGAACCGGATCTTCCATGCCTCTTTCGATTGCTACCTGGAACATCAACTCCGTCCGTTTGCGCATGCCTCTGGTCGAGCGGTTCCTGCTCGAAAACGCCCCGGACGTCCTCTGCCTGCAGGAAACCAAGTGCCCCGACGACCAGTTCCCGTCGGCGGCCTTTCGCAAGCTCGGCTATGAGCACCTCGCCATAAGCGGCCAGAAGGGCTACCACGGCGTCGCAACCGTCGCCCGGCGGCCGATCGAGCTGGTCGAGAAACGCGATTTCTGCGAGATGGGCGATTGCCGCCATCTGTCGGTTCGCTTCGCGGCCGGCGGCAAGCAGGTGCTGCTGCACAATTTCTACGTACCGGCCGGTGGCGACGAACCGGATCCCGACATCAACCCGAAGTTCCGCCACAAGCTCGATTTCGTGGAAGAGATGAACGCGATCCGCGCCGACCACGACGAAACATCCGCCTCGATCCTGGTGGGCGACCTCAACATCGCGCCGCTGGAGCACGACGTGTGGTCGCACAAGCAGCTTCTGAAGGTCGTCAGCCACACGCCGATCGAGACCGGGAATTTCGAAGCGATGCGCAAGGCCGGCAACTGGGTCGATCTGATGCGGCTGAACGTTCCTTACGAGCAGAAGATCTACACCTGGTGGAGCTATCGCGCGCAGGACTGGGAAGCCTCCGACCGCGGCCGGCGCCTGGACCACATATGGTCGTCGCAAAATCTGGCGCCGAGCCTGGCCGGCATCGAGATCCTGCGCGAGGCGCGTGGCTGGGAGCGGCCTTCCGACCACGTGCCGGTGATTGCCCGGTTCGACCTCGACTGAGCCCACGCGCCCGCATGATGCGAAGCCGCAGCCCGCGAATCAGGGTGTGAAGCGCGAAGCCATTTCCTCGATGCGCCGGATCAGCGCCTGCAGTTCGTCGGTTATGTGCCGGTGCAGGCGCACCGCCAGCTCGGGATATTCCGCGAGCATGCGGTGGAACATCTTGCGATTGAGCCGGAGCACCTCCGAATCGGTTGCCGCGGCTGCGCTGGTCAGGCGCCTTGTGTCGGCGATGAGCGCCAGTTCGCCCAGGATCGCGCCGGCGTTCACGGTCGCAATCGGCGTCCGATTTTTGTCATTTTCGCGAAATAGAACAATGCTCCCGCTGGCAACGACATAGGCGCAATCGGCCTCGTCGTCCTCGAGATAGAGCTTGCGTCCGGCGGGCAGGTGCATTGATTCGGTGCCGAAGGCGAGCAGGCGCAACTGTTCCTGCGTGAAGCCCTTGAACAGCTCCACGCCGGACAGAGTGCGGATGTCGTCGTCCAGCGCCATTGCGCCCCCAAGTCCCAGGCCTGGCGTTCCTGTGCTGCGTGCGGCTGCCCAAACCGCGAACCGGTCACGGAACCAGCTTGTATCCGCCGCTTTCTGTCACAAGAATTTCCGCATTGGAAGGATCGCGCTCGATCTTCTGTCGAAGCCTGTAGACATGTGTCTCCAGCGTGTGGGTCGTAACGCCGGAATTGTAGCCCCAGACCTCTTCCAGGAGAACATCGCGGGTGACGACCTTCTGGTCGGCGCGATAGAGGTATTTGATGATCGAGGCTTCCTTTTCGGTCAGCCGCACCTTGGCTCCGCGCGGGTCCAGCAAGAGCTTCTGGCTGGGCTTGAAAGTATAGGGGCCGACGGAGAAGGTAGCGTCCTCGCTCTGCTCGTGCTGGCGCAACTGCGCGCGGATGCGGGCAAGCAGTACCGCGAAGCGGAACGGCTTGGTCACATAGTCGTTGGCGCCGGCTTCCAGGCCGAGGATCGTGTCCGAATCGGTATCATGCCCGGTCAGCATGATGATGGGTGCCTTGTAGCCGCCCTTGCGCAGGATCTTCACCGCCTCGCGGCCATCCATGTCAGGCAGGCCGACATCCATGATCAGCAGGTCGATAAGACCGCCACGGGCGACCGCTATGCCCTTGGAAGCAGTCGATTCCTGCAAGACGTCGAATTCCTCATAGAGAGAAAGTTGCTCGACAAGCGTTGAGCGCAGGTCTTCATCGTCATCGACGATCAGGATGGTGCGAGAGCTCATGGATCAATCCGTTTTTTCAATGATTAGTCTGTTGACCCGAAATCGTTTGTGCGGAACCTAGTCACCAGAACAGCCATCACAGTGATTTGTTCCGCATGCGATCATACTCCAAAAAAAGTGAACGCAATGAGGCATGTAAGAAAAACACCGGCCGGACCGGCCTGATCACCGTGCGGGCTCGTCCCGGGCACCGCTCGCAGGGGTTGCTGAATGCGGCCGGCACGGTGTTTCCCTGCGCGCTGGGAAGCGGCGGCATCACCGCCAACAAGCGGGAGGGCGACGGCGGCACGCCGCTCGCGGCGATGCGCATCCTGTCGGGCTATTACCGCCGCGGTCGTTTCAATGGCGCCCCCACAACGCTTGCGATGCGCGAGATCCACGCCGCTCTCGGCTGGTGCGACCTTCCCGGCGACCGCAACTACAACCGGCCGGTCCGGCTGCCCTATCTCGCAAGTCACGAGCGGATGCTGCGCGACGACAGGCTCTATGATGCTTGTCTGGTGCTGGACTGGAATATCGCGCCGCGGCGGCGCGGGCGCGGCAGCGCCATCTTCTTTCATCTCGCCCGGCCAGGCTTTCCGCCCACACAAGGGTGCGTGGCGGTGACGCCAAGGGTAATGGCGCGGCTGTTGCCTCGTCTTTCCAGCCGCACCGTGCTGAAGGTGGTGCGCTGAGGGGCAACCTCCGGCCTTCAGCCGAATCGCCAGACCGTGGTGCGCTTGACCTCGGCATCCTCCAGCGCGCGCGTGACGGGCACCTGGTAGACGGCAAGCGGGTCCAGCCTTTCCTTGGGAAGATAGGAGCGGCCGGGATCGCCGACGACGATTTCGGTTTCGCGCCGGCGAAGCTGTGAAAACCATTCGACAAGCTGTTCGGCAAAGTTCTTCTGATAAAACACGTCGCCGGCCAGCACGATCTCCCAGCCGTCGTC